>DATLAR010000196.1:0-5702 GCA_035527355.1 Planctomycetota bacterium | reverse complement strand
ATACATCACCGCCACGTGATCGCTTATATGCTTGACCACCGCCAGGTCGTGCGCGATGAAAAGGTACGACAGGTTGAACTGCTGCTGCAGGTCGCGGAGGAGGTTGATGATCTGCGCCTGCACCGACACATCGAGCGCCGAAACCGGCTCGTCGCACACGATGAACTCGGGGTTGAGCGCGATAGCCCGCGCTATGCCGATGCGCTGGCGCTGCCCGCCGCTGAACTCGTGCGGATACCGCCGCCACGAATCCGGCGGCAGCCCCACCGTCTCGAGCAGCTTGCACACGCGGTCGATGCGCTCGCCGCGGCCGAGCTGCGGCTCGAAAATCGAGATTCCCTCGCCGACGATCCGGCCCACGGTAAACCGCGGGTTCAGCGAGCCCACGGGGTCCTGGAAAATCAACTGCATGTGGCGGCGCAGCGGCCGCATCACGCTCGACGATGAATTCGTTATTTCCTGCCCCCGGTAAAACACCCGGCCGCCGGTTGACTTCTGCAGGTTCAGGATCGTGCGGCCCGCGGTAGTTTTGCCGCAGCCGCTTTCGCCCACCAGGCTGAAGCATTGCCCCTCTTCGATGCTGAAGCTGATGCCGTCAACCGCGCGCACGTGGCCCACCACGCTGCGGAACACGCCGCGGCGGATCGGGTAATACTTCTCCAGGTTTTCCACTTTCAGCAGCGTCATAACCTCAATTCCCGCTCCTGCCGGCCGATGCTTCCCAGCAGCGCACGATGTGCCCGGGCTGCAGCTCTACGGTCGGCGGCATTTCGCTGCGGCAGCGATCGGTTGCCTTCGGGCAACGCGGATTGAACGGGCAGCCCGGCGGCTTGTGCGAAGGATCGGGCACGTTTCCGCTGATCACGTGCAGGCGCTCCGCGGTGCTCGTCGTTTTCGGAATGGATTCCAGCAGCCCCTGCGTGTATGGATGCAACGGCGACGCGAACAGCGGCCGCGTGGCCGCCTGCTCCACTATATGCCCGGCATACATCACCGCCACTTCATCGGCCGTTTGGGCCACGATGCCCAGATTGTGCGTCACCAGCAGCACCGACATGTCGGTGCCCTGCCGTATCTCATCAAACAGCTCCATTATCTGCGCCTGGATCGTAACGTCGAGCGCCGTGGTCGGCTCGTCTGCTATCAGCAGCTTTGGGCTGCACGCCAGGGCCATTGCTATCATCACGCGCTGCCGCATCCCGCCCGAAAGCTGGTGCGGATACTCATCGGCCCGCTGCTCGGGCGCGGGGATGCGCACGCGCCGCAGCAAATCCACCGCACGCGCCCACGCCTCTTTCTTCGCCACCGCCTCGTGGTTGCGGATCATCTCCACGATCTGGTATCCCACGGTGAAAACCGGATTGAGGCTGCTCATCGGCTCCTGAAAGATCATGGCGATCTCTCGGCCGCGCACGCGGCGCATATCGTCCGGCGGCAGCGAAAGAAGGTCCACGCCGTCAAAGACGATCCGGCCGCGCACGATCTTTCCGGGCGGCGACGGTATCAGCCGCATTATGGAAAGCGACGTGGCGCTCTTGCCGCAGCCGCTCTCGCCCACGAGGCCAACGGTCTTGCCGCGCGGCACCGCGAGGTCCAGGCCTTCCACCGCCTTCGATGGCCCCCCCTCGAGGAAGAAATACGTGTGCAGATCGCTGATCTCGAGCAGCGGCGGCTTGTTGCAGGCGTCAGATTTTGCCAAACTCTTTCCCCACAAGCTGCGACTTCGGATCGAAGGCGTCGCGCAGGCCATCGCCCAGGAAGTTGAACGACATCACGGTCAGGAATATGAACACGCCCGGGAGGAGTATCCAAGGGTGCGACTGAATATGAACCACGGCCATCGCCTCGCTCAGCAGGTTTCCCCAGCTTGCGTAGGGGTCCTGGATGCCGAGCCCCAGCAGGCTCAACGACGACTCGCCGAGGATGTAGCCCGGGATCGACAGCGTGATCGATACTATCGCATACGAGAGCGTTTGCGGCAGGATGTGATGCGTGATGATTTTGAAATCGCTCTGGCCGATGGCGCGTGCCGCCTCCACGTACTCCTGCGAGCGCACCGAGAGCACCATGCCGCGCACCACGCGGGCCATGCCCGCCCAGCCGATGAAGCTCATTATCACCACCAGCATGAAATATATCTGCACCGAGCCCATCTCCATCGGCAGCGACGCCCGCAGCGCCAGCAGCAGGAAAAAGCTGGGTATCATCATCACCATCTCGCAAATTCGTTGCACCACATTATCGACCGGGCCGCCATAATAGCCCGACACCCCGCCGACGAGCATCCCGATAGTAAACGATACGGCCACCCCGGCAAGCCCGATGGACAGCGAAATGCGGCCGCCATAAACGATCCGCGAAAAAAGATCGCGCCCGCGAACGTCCGCCCCGAACAGGTAGAACCGTGCCGGTTGGTCCACGCCAAACAGCCGCACGCGCGTCGGAATGAAGCCGAGAAGCCGGTGCTCGTCGCCCTTCGCGAAGAGCCGGATCGGGTAGCGCTCGGTCTTGTCTTCCACCCACACCTGCCGGTAATACTCGTCGCGTTCGTAGCTCATCCGGTAGATGAACGGCCGGCACGTGTTTCCTTCGGCGTCGAAGATTCGGATGCGCGCGATGCTGGGCGGCATGTGGTTCAGATCGCGGCCCTCGTTGTCGAAATGATAAGGAGCGATGAAATCTGAGAATACGAAGCACGTGAGGTACAGCAAGCCCAGCACGTAAAGCCCCGCCATGGCAAGGCGGTGCTTGCGCAGCTTTTTCAGCGCCAGGCGGCTCAGGCTCAATGATTGTTGTGTTTCTTCCGCCATATCAGTCGTATGAAATCCTCGGGTCGGCTATTGCGAGCAGCACGTCGGCGATCAGGTTTCCCACGATCAACATTACGCCGCTGATCATCAGCGAGCTCATCACGAGAAAAATATCCTGCGACTGCACGGCCTCGAGCATGAGCGAGCCGAGGCCGGGATAGCTGGTGATGATTTCGGTGAGGGCTACGCCGCTGAGCAGCCCGGAGAATTCGTAGCCGAAGATCGTAACCATCGGATTGATGGCGTTTCGCAGCGCGTGGCGGTTTATCACGCGGCTTTCGGGCAGGCCCTTCGCCCGCGCGGTCGTCACGTATTGCATCCGCAGCACCTCGAGCATGTTTCCGCGCATCAGGCGCTGCATGCCCGCCAGCGAGCCGGTTACAATCACGATTATGGGCACCACCATGTGCTTGGCAAGGTCGATGATCTTGCCCGCAAACGTCATCATGTCGAAATCGTCCGACGTCAGCCCGCCGATCGGCAGCCAGCCGGTGAGCGACACGAGGTACAGCAGCAGCAGTGCCAGGAAGAAACTTGGCAGGCTCATTCCGATGAACGATATGAACGAGAGTATCTTGTCGCCGAGGCTGTACTGGTGGACGGCGCAATATGTGCCAACCGGCACGGCCACCGCCCACACCAGGATCAGCGAAGCCACCGACAGCAGCAGAGTGTTGCCCAGACGGCCGGAGATGACGTTGAACACCGGCTGCTTGTGCACAAACGAGTAACCCAGGTCCAGCCGTATGCGTTTTGGCGCCCAGCCCTTCAGCCAGCCCGAAAAGCCGGCCTTCGGAGCCGCCTGCTCCGCTTCCGACGGCCACTCGAGGAAGAGGTTCTTCATCCAGAAACCGTACTGCACTATGAAGCTGCGGTCGAAGCGGTACTCGTGCTCCATCCGTTGCAGCTCCGAGCGCGAGAACCGGTGGTCGGCGCGGTACGGGGCCAGCACGTCGCCCTTGGGCAGCCTGATGATGCCGAATGTTACCAGCGACATCACAAGGAGCAGCGGAATCGATATGAGAAGTCTGCGTACAATGTATGCGGTCATCTATTTGTTCTGGAGATGCTCCGGTTGGCTCACGGATTGCCTGGCCGCCATGCGGCGCTCACTTCCAATAGATGCGGTCGACGTCATGCATGGCGCCGGCGTAGGCGGTGGGATGAATGTTTCCCAGCCCATTGCGGATCGCTTCCACGCGTTTCGGGAGCACCGTGTAGATGAACGGAAGCTTTGTAGCCGCAATCACCTGCCACTCGTCATACAGGGCCTTCCTCTTCTGCGGGTCCAGTTCCTGCACGCCCTGGTCAAAGATCTGGTCGATGCGAGCTTCCCAGTCGGTCGAAGGCTTTTCCTGTTTCGGAAACCACATGTGCGTATGGCCTGTGGAGTGCCACACGTTCCGGCCGAAATGCGGCTCCGGTCCGCCCGTCAGGCCCAGGATCATCGCCTCCCAATCATAGTTGCTGTCCAGCTTGCTCACGAGCATATTGAACTGCATCGGCAGAAAGTGTACCCTGAAGCCCAGGTTCTCCATGTCTTTCCGGATCATCTCGGCCATCTTGATCCGCACCTCGTTGCCCGTGTTTGTCGTCAGGCTGAATTCCACGTCGTTGCCTTCGGAATCTTCCACGATGCCGTCGCCGTTGCGGTCTTTGAAGTCGGCGTCGGTCAGAATCTGCTTGGCCTTCTTGATGTCGTACGGATGCTGCGGCACATCGGGATTGAAGAAGAAAGTGGCGGCCGGGCTCTCCGGGCCCCACTGCGGCACGCCCAGCCCATTCATCAGAGAGTTTATCATCGACTTGCGGTCGATCGCGTGCGCCACCGCCTTGCGGAATTGCTCGTTTCTGAACCATTTCAGCTTCACCGGGTCCACATAGGGCTTGCCCCTCTTGTTATTGCCCGTGTTCTGGTTGAAAAACAGGAATTGCGAGCCGAACGTTGTGCCGGTGAGGTATAGCTTGTAGCCTCCCGTCTTCGCGCCGACGGCCAGGTTGGGGTAATCCACGCCTCGCACGCCAAGGTAATCGATCTCCTTCTGCTTGAATCTCAGCACCTCCACCTCCTGGCTCTGCACGATCTGAATTACCACCTCGTTGAGGTATGGCAGTTGGCCTCCCTTCTCGTCGCGCTTCCAGTAATGAGGGTTGCGCTTCAGAACCACCCGCTGACCCGTTACGTACTTGTCCAGCAAAAACGGGCCCGTGCCGATGATGCTGGATGGCTCCGCGTCCACGCCCAGCGAATGGTTGAATTTCCCCTCGTCCACCAGGCTCTTCAGGCTGTGCTTCGGCAGGATACTCGTGCCCAGCGATCTGAGGAACGGTGCGAACTTGGTCGGCAGCTCAAATCTCGCCGTGTGCTTGTCCACCGCCGTCACCTTCAGCTTCTTTCCGTCGATCACAAATATATCGCGGGAGGCACACCTGATGTCCTCATTGAAGATCAGCTCGTTGAAAGTGAACTCCACGTCTTCGGCGGTAAGCGGCTGGCCGTCGTTCCACTTCACGTCCTTGCGCAGGTGAAACGTATACGCCAGGCCGTCTTCGCTCACATCCCAGCTTTCCGCCAGGCATGGCGCCACTTCGGTGCTCACCGGGTCCTCCTCAGTGAGGCCATTGTAGATGAAACCGAGCACAACGGAACTGGATGTTTCGTTCGCCGTTATCGTGTTGAATGATTTCGGCGGCGAGATCGACGTGAAAGTGAGCTTGCCGCCTGGCTTGCCGATTTCCCACACGATCGGCTCGGTCACCAGTTCGGTTATCGTGCCGGTAGCGGATTCCGAGGTGCCGCCGCAAGAAACGAGGTTGGCTATCGCCAGGGAAACCACCATGCAGATTGGCAAAACGTGTGCTCTCATCTCGTCTCCTGTCGATGTTCTTAGG
>DATLAR010000195.1:0-6755 GCA_035527355.1 Planctomycetota bacterium | reverse complement strand
TCTCGTTGAACCAGATGTCGACGTGGTTTGTTTGATCATCACAGGTCTTGCCCACGATGTCGGGCCGGCCATCGCCGTCGATATCCGCCACCTTCGCCTCGTGCGTGGGAACGCCCTGCGAGATGACCACCTGCTCGAAAGTGCCGTCGCCTTTGTTACGGTAAACAAACAGCTTCGGGTTCAGATTGGTGCCAAGGCCCATTTCTCCAGTAAAGATGTCGTTGAGTCCGTCGCCGTCGAAGTCGGCGATGGCAAGGCTGTGCGGATGGAAAAGAGTGCTGTTGAGCACGTGTGCGTTCCAAAGCGGCGGCGTGAACCACGCCAGGCGTGCGCTGGTGTTTTCGCCCTCGGAGAGGACGATTTCGGGCCGGCCATCGCCGTAGATGTCGCCGACGGCGACGCGCGTCTTCTTATAGCTGCCGGCAAGTGTAACCTTGCCCCACAGGCTCTCGGGGTTGATTGGACGGGTGAAGATGTTTGGCCCGCCTATGATCTCGGTACGCCCGTTGGCGTCGAGGTCGGCCATGGCCAGCCCTTCAACTTGCGAGAGGTCGGTGGCTACCGTGCGGCGGTAGGCGTCGGGCCAGGGCTGTACGGTGGGGTCGGGCGGTATTTTGTAGTATACGAGCACCTTGCTGCCCTGCGAATGCGTGACGACCTCGATCTCGCCGTCATCGTCGACGTCGCCAATGAGCTGGTCGTGGTAATTCACGAATGAATTTGTGATTATGCGTTTCGTCCACGGCTGAGTGGTGTTTTGGGGGCATTCGAGCCAGTAGACTTCCTTGCCGCCGCCGGCGCGGCTCTGCCTTCCTGGCTGCCGCCTGTAAAGATAATTATGGCTCCTGTTTCGCGGGCAGTGAAGCGGGAAATGACGCAGCGCCGGGCACATGTTCGGCGGCTGACGCTGTTCTTTCCTACAACGCCAATGTAATCTTGAAAACGCGCCTCACATAGTGGATAATCGTGCGACATCGATACGACCACTTTCCTCGGCATATCGAGAGCTGCCGCAACGTGATCGTCCGGCGCTGTACATTCATCGAAATGACGCGCGGCCTGGCAGTTGAAGGCAGCGAAGACCTGCGGCTGGAAAGCTCAATGTTATTGGTATAACCAAAGGAGAATCACCGAATGTCCCTGTCTCTGGAATGGCGTCCGCGTGTTGACAATTGGCGCGGGATACTGCGCAGGCTCTGCTACACCAGGATCGGCAACGTGCCGCTAAGCGGATACGTCACCAGCCGTCAGCTCTCACCCGCCGAGGCCCTGCGGCCGAAGCAAGCGATGGGCGAGAAATTCAGGCCGATGCCTCCCGGCTCGTCCTGGGGCGCAAAATGGCAATACTGCTGGTTTCGCGGCTCCCTTAAGCTGCCGCGCGAGGCCGCCGGAAAACCGATAGTGCTGCGTGCCGACGTGGGCGCCGAAAGCCGCGTGCTGATCGACGGCCGCGAGGCCGGCGGACGCGACTGGGCGCACACCGAGATTCTTCTTGCCGAAAAGGGCGTGCCTGGCAAGAAGTATGATATTCTTATTGAAGCCTACGCCGGACACGGCCAGATGCCCGGAAACGCCGGCCCGATTCCCGAATCGGGCACCGGCCCGCGCGGCGGATGGGACATAGTCCTGCCCGAGCCGCCTTTTTCGCAGCCGCGCGTTGGCGACGTTTCCTTCGGCATCTGGGAGGAAGAAGCCTGGCAACTGTGCATCGACGTGCAGACGCTACTGGAAGTGCGCGACAAGCTCGACGCCAACTCGCTGCGCGTGGCCGAGATCGACCATGGGCTGCGCGATTTCACTACTATCGTCGATCTCGAACTGCCGCACGACGACCTCATGCGCGGCGTGCTGGCCGCGCGCAAGCGCCTCAAGCCGCTGCTCGAATGCACAAACGGCTCCACCGCGCCGCTGCTGTTCTGCTTCGGCCATTCGCACATCGACGTGGCTTGGCTGTGGCCGCTGGCCGAAACCGAACGCAAGTGCGCCCGCACGTTCGCCTCGCAGCTCGCCCTGATGGATCAATATCCCGAATACAAGTTCCTCCAGAGCCAGGCGCACCTCTATCAAATGACCAAGCGGCTGTATCCGGAGCTGTACAGGCGGATCAAGGCTGCCGTCAAACGCGGGCAGTGGATCGTCGACGGCGGAATGTGGGTCGAAGCCGACACCAACGTTACCGGCGGCGAAAGCCTCATCCGGCAATTCATCCACGGCAAGCGATTCTACAGCGACGAGTTCGGCGTTCAGTCCGAGCTGATGTGGCTGCCCGACGTCTTCGGCTATTCCGGCTCGATGCCCCAGATAATGGACGGCTGCGGCATCAAATACTTCTCCACCAGCAAGATATTCTGGAACTACAACGGCGGCGAGACGTTCCCTTACAACACCTTCTGGTGGGAAGGGATCGACGGCACCCGCGTGCTCAGCCACATCCACAACGACTACAACTCGCAAACCAATCCCGCCACGCTTATCACGCGCTGGGCCGAGCGCGTGCAGAAAGACGGCATCAGCACGCGGCTCGTGCCATACGGCTGGGGCGACGGCGGCGGCGGACCGACCCGCGAGCATCTCGAATTCCTGCGCCGCCAGCGCGACCTCGAAGGCGCACCGCGAACCGTTCAGGCCCCGCCCGCCGAATACTTCCACGACCAGGAATCTCGCAACGCAACACTGCCGGTGTACGTCGGCGAGCTTTACTTCCAGGCGCACCGCGGCACCTACACCACCCAGGCCCGCACCAAGCTCGGCAACCGCCGCAGCGAGTTTGCCCTTCGCAACGCCGAGCTGTGGGGCGCCGCCGCACACGTGCTCGCACGCTTCCGATATCCCGCCGCCGTGATGGATGAGGCGTGGAAGGGCGCTTTGCTGAACCAGTTCCACGATATCATCCCCGGCTCGTCGATCGCGCGCGTTTACGAGGAAGCCAACGCCCTCTACGCCAAAGTGATCGAAACCGCCAAGGAGACCGCTGCATCCGCCGCGAAGGCGCTGACCCGCAAGGACGAAAAATCCGTCGCCTTCTTCAATTCGCTCTCGTGGGAGCGAACCGACCTCGTGCCGCTTCCCAAGGGAATTCACGCACTCGCGGCCGACGAGCAGGCGCTGCCCGTGCAAGCCATCAACGGCAAAACCTACGCCGAGCTGAAGACGCCGTCGTGCGGATGGACATCCGCCCGCGCAGCCAAGCCCGCCGAGCCGTCTATCACAGCAACGGTCGCGGCCACGCCGCACTCGCTCGAAAACGATCTCCTGCGAATCACCTTCAACGACCGCGGCGAGATCAAAAGCCTCCTCGACAAGCAGTCGAAACGCGAGCTCGCAACCGCGCCAATGAACAGCTTCCGCATGTATAAAGATATCCCGCACATGTGCGACGCGTGGGACATTGAATCCGTCTACAAGCTCGAACCGGTAGAGCTTCCCGCCAAGGCCGAGCTCCAGGTGCTGGCACAGGGGCCGCTTGCCGCGGTTCTGCAAATCCGCCGAGCGCTTGGGAATTCCACCCTCGAACAGCAGGTGTGGCTGCGGCGCGGCAGCAGGCGCGTCGAATTCAAAACGCAAATCGACTGGCACGAGCAGCACAAGCTCCTCAAGGTGAATTTCCCAACGACCATCCACGCCAACGACGCAATGCACGAGATACAGTTTGGCCACCTGCGCCGGCCCAACCACGCCTCGCGGCAGTACGACGCCGATCGCTTCGAGGTGTGCAACCAGAAATGGACCGCACTGACCGAGGAGACGCGCGGAGCCGCCGTACTGAACGACTGCAAATACGGTGTGAACGTCGAAGGCGGCAGCATCAACCTCACGCTGCTCAAATCAAGCATTGCACCCGACTGGACCGCCGACCGCGGCCTGCAGGAATTCACCTACGCATTCTACCCGTGGAACGGCACCTTCATCGAGAGCAACGTTATTCGCGAAGCATACGAGCTGAACGTGCCCGTGGAGGTTTTAGCGGGGCAGGCGGGGCAGTGCTCGCTGTTTGCTGTTGACGCGCCAAACGTGATCATCGAAACCGTGAAGCCCGCCGAAGACGCCTCGGGCGACGTGATCGTGCGGCTCTACGAGGCCGCGCACGCCGCCACGCGCTGCACGCTCAGCACCGCGCTGCCCGTGAGCAACGCCGCACAATGCAACATGCTCGAAGCAAGCGCTGCACCCGTGGCCGTTCGGCGCGGAACCATCGCATTGGACTTCCGGCCGTTCGAGATCAAAACGCTGCGCCTCAGGATGTAGAGGCGACGCCGAATGCTCCGAGAATAACAGAGGCGGTCCTTTCATCGCCGCGATTTCCTGGTGGCCCTCCATGGAAAGGGGGAACTATGCCGGAACGTTACATCACTGCGATCCTGAAATACCTTGGCAAGCGCGAGCAGCCCACGCTGGGCGTTCGCCAGCTCGCCCGCATGCTCGGCGTGGCCGAGAAGGACTACGGCACCTTCCGCGAGGCCGTGAAAATCCTGCGCGACTCCGGGCAGGTGGTGATGGGCGCCAAGGACTCGCTGCTGCTGCCGCAGATGGCCAAGCGCGTAGTCGGCGTGTTCCGCGCCAATCCACGCGGCTTCGGATTTGTCATTCCCGACACGCCCAACGCCCACGGCGACCTGTTCATCCCGCCCGGCCGCAACGGCGGCGCGATCACAGGCGATCACGTGGCCGCAAGAGTGCTGAAGCGCGGACGCCGCGAAAAGCAGCTCGTGTTCGAGGGCGAGGTGGCCGAGATTCTGCAGCGGGGCAACAACCGCTTCGTCGGCACGCTCGAGAAAGCGGAAGACGCGTGGTTCGTGGTGCCCGAAGGCAAGGGCATCGTGCCGCCCATCGTCGTGCGCGACGTGGGCACCGCGCGCGCAAAGGTCGGCAGCAAGGTTGTTGTCGAGATGCTCACCTGGCCCGAGCCCGGACGCCTGGCAACCGGCGTGATCGTCGAGAATCTCGGCCAGGCCGGCCCGACCATCGTTGAAACGATGTCCATCATTCGCGCTCACGGGCTGGCCGAGGAGTTCTCCGCCGAGGGGCTGCACGATGCCCGCCGCGCCATCGAAGCTTTTGATCCGCTGATCATCGAGGGACGCGAAGACCTGACGGCCAGCACGATCGTCACCATCGACCCGCCCGACGCCCGCGACTTCGACGACGCTATCAGCCTGCACGAGCATACCGGCCGCGAGGCCGGCATGATTACCCTCGGCGTTCATATCGCCGACGTATCGCATTTCGTGCGCGAAGACTCGGACCTCGATCTCGAGGCACGCGGCCGCGGCACCAGCGTATACTTTCCGCGCAAGGTGCTGCCTATGCTGCCCGAAGTCCTCTCCAACGGCGTCTGTTCCCTGCAACAGGGCCAGCGGCGTTTCTGCAAGAGCGTGTTCATCGCCTACGACCGCGAAGGCCGCGTGCTCGCCACGCGCTTCTGCGAGAGCGTTATCATGTCGGCCGCGCGGCTCACATACGACGACGCCCAAGCCATCTGCGACGGCAAACCCACGAAGCACAAACCGCCCGTGGTGCAGCTCGTGCGGCGGATGGAAAAACTCGCACGCACCATCGAAGCTCGCCGTATTGTCGAGGGCGCCCTCACGCTTGACCTGCCCGAGGTGTCGCTTGTGTTTGACGCCGAAGACCGAGTAATCGATGCCGTACCCGAAGACCATTCATACTCGCACACGATCATCGAGATGTTCATGGTGGAAGCGAACGAAGCCGTGGCCTCGCTTCTTGACCGGCTCGACCGGGCGTTTCTCCGCCGCGTGCACCCCGCGCCCGATACCACCAGCACCGAGCAGCTCACCACCTTCGTGCGGGCCTGCGGCCATCGGCTGCCGCGCGAGCTCAGCCGCCACGACATGCAGGCCCTGCTGAAAGCGGTGAAAGGCAAGCCCGAAAGCTACGCCATAAACCTCGCCATTCTCAAGATGTTCCAGCAGGCCGAATACTCGCCGATGCGCATCGGCCATTTTGCGCTGGCCAGCAAAAATTACTGCCACTTCACCAGCCCCATCCGCCGCTATCCCGACCTCACGGTCCACCGGCTGCTCGCCGAATACTGCCGCGGCGTGCTTGGCGACCGCCCGCCCGAAGACATATCGGCGCTCGTCGAGCTTGGCCAGAAATGCTCCGCCACCGAGCGGCACGCCGAATCGGCCGAAGACGAGCTGCGTACCATCCTCCTGCTGCAGCACCTCGCGTCAAAGGTGGGCGAATCGTTCGACGGCGTAATCACCGGCGTCACCAATTTCGGCCTGTTCGTTCAATCGCCCAGATACCTCATCGATGGCCTCGTGCGCATGGAACACCTGGGCGACGACTGGTTTGAACTGGACGCCCGCTACGGCCATCTGAAGGGCGAGCGCACCGGCAAAACCTACAGGATCGGCGACCTCATCCGCGTTACCATCGCCAACGTAAACATCCCGCGGCGCCAGCTCGATCTCGTGCCCGAAAAGCTTGCGTCGATCAAACGCCAAGCCGAAGCTAAGACAAAGCCGAAGCCCGAGAGGAAGGGCAAGCAGCAGAAGAAAGCAAAGCCGGCGAGCAAGCAGCGAGTGCGCCGCCGCAACAGTTAAGCCACCGCAATCGCAGCGCGAAAGGCCAATGATGGACCAAACGGCGTACATCACGCGGATCATCCCGCAGCCCGGGCTCGATCTCCTTTCCGACGCTGGCTTCACCATCCAGGTGAACCCCGAAGACCGAACGCTCTCGCACGACGAACTGCTGCGGGCCGTGAGCGGCAAGCACGGCATTCT
>DATLAR010000194.1:0-8312 GCA_035527355.1 Planctomycetota bacterium | reverse complement strand
GCTGGCCGACGACTTCCTCCGCGAGTTCAACGCACAGCACAACAAGAACTTACACCTCACTTCCAAAGTGGCCGCAATCCTGCTCGAATACCCCTGGCCCGGAAACGTCCGCGAGCTGCGCAACATCATCGAGCGGCTCGTAGTTACCGCCGAAACCGACGAGATAAAACCAGGCGACCTCCCGCCGGAAGTAAGATTCTTCTCGCAGCGGCCCGCATTCGACCTCGAATCCGCCACACGCGAAGCCGAGCGCAAAGCAATACTCGCCGCACTCGAAACAGCCGGCCACCATCGCGAGCGCGCCGCCGAACTCCTTGGCGTCAGCGTGCGAA
Source organism: Planctomycetota bacterium (assembly GCA_035527355.1). Lineage (GTDB taxonomy): Bacteria > Planctomycetota > PUPC01 > JABMSA01 > JABMSA01 > DATLAR01. The sequence continues at coordinate 7,980 of DATLAR010000194.1, read as the reverse complement.
CCCTGCACTACAAACTCAAAAAACTCGGATTCATCTGATCGGCCGCTAATCGGCCGCCGGTGAAACACGAAGCAACGCTGCAAGACTGCCCGGCCGGCTTCTGTTTTCCGCGCCTATGGAAGATTTTACATATTATGATGGTTTTTGCCCTTGACAATTACGCCGCACAGGATATACTGTTAATAGAGGATTGGGGGTGTGTTTCCCCCATTTGGTTTGGCATGCCGCTACTTCGAAAGGAGGTGCGAATGTTGTTGAGAAGACTGAAAGCCTTTACGTTGATCGAGCTGCTGGTCGTTATCGCAATTATTGCTATTTTGGCAGGTATGCTCCTGCCCTCATTGTCCAAAATCCGCGAGTCTGCCAAGCAGACCGCGTGTAAGAACAACCTCAGCCAGCTCGGCAAGTCGCTGCAGCAGTATCTTTCTGGTCCCGGTGGAAACAGGTATTTCCCGTACCCGACGAGCGATACAGGGTATACAACGCCAGGTGACACAGACCTCGCCAAAGGAACGGGCTTCACCGGAGCGTCGTTCCTTGCCGCGTTGTACTGGTCGGGCACGATCACCGAGCCCAAGATTTACATCTGCCCCAGCACCACCGACGATAACATGAACGGTACCTATCTGGGCACCAAGCCGGGGGAAACGAGCGGAAACGTGCCCGGCTGGAGCGACAAGTTTGAGAAGCCAAACGGCACGCACGTGAGCTATGCGTCTAGAGCGCAGTGGTGCATGCCTAAAGGTCTGCCGCTCAGCGACAGATTGCCCTCCGATACGGTGGTGGCCTGCGATGATACGCAAGGCACCGATAACCATTCCGACGGCTTCTGCGTGCTTTTCGCAGACACGCACGTGGAATTCGTGCAGTCGAACAAGGTCGGCAACGGGGATCTCGGTATGGTTGGCAACGATCCCCCGCTGGACATGGTCGGCAACTAGGATTTCGCAATAGCCAAACCAAAAACACAGCACCCGTGGCACGCGGCAAGCCACGGGTGCTCCTTTTTCGTCAGGCTTCTTATCTCGGTTCCTCGCGTCTACGCTTTTCGCCCCGCCTTCTCCGGCAAGGGCAGATGCGATACTGGACCCTGGTCTTTCGGGCCTTCGGCCCCGGCTTCGCCGGCCTAAATCTTTGCCTTGGGCGTAAGCTCGGTTCTTTTCATGACTTCCAAGTCTTCGTTCGATGGCGCAATGAGCACCACGCCCTGGCAGATGTCCCATTTCAGGCCGATGGGTCCCAGCATGCTGTCGAGGGCGCTGCTGAGGGGCTGCGAGCGGATCTTGATGGGGCCTACCAGCGGCAGGTCCAGCGAGCCCCTGCAGCGGATGTAGCCGCCCTTGATTTTCTCGCACACGCCGTAGAGGCGTTCGAGGGCTTCCGACAGCGGCAGCTCGGTGAGGTTGAGCTCGGAAACGAGGTAGGCGGGCGAAAGGGCGTTGCCGGTGCCGATGTCTTGCAGCGGATTATGCAGTTTGCCGGATTCGAGGCTCTTGCTCCAGCAGGTTTCGCACCACCGCATTTCGAGGGGTTCAAGGCCGGTGTAGTCGGAGAAGCGCAGCATACGCTGTGCGGTTTGCCCGCACATCTGGCAGCGCGTATCGTCGTCTCTTGGCGGCTGAGTTGCACCGTCGAACAGCGCCATCGTGAAAGCCTTTGCGTCGCTTGGATCGCTCATAGTTCAAGTGCCTCCTTGTACAGAGAGAAAGCGGCTGAAGGATCCTCGACCGACAGTGCGCCTTGCGATTTGCGGCATTAGCGGCCGGCGGCTTTTGGGGCCGTGGCGGGCCGGCTTCGTGCCGGATTGCGTGGTGCACAGGCAACGGGCGCGGTTGCCAGGCTCGGCGGCTTTCCGCAGAGCGGGCCGATGCGCGGGCAGAAGCGTGAGCCATGGGGCGCGGGGCATGGGCGCGGTGCCCAAGCCACAAGCAACAAGCCTCATGCCTGCGTCCGGCAGCCGGCGGGCGGCGGATGCGAGCCGTTGGCGCGCGGTTTGCCAACTGCGGTGTTGGTTCAAGATATCAGCTTTCGAGGCCCTTTTTCACGATCTCCCGCGCCCTGTCGAGCGCTTCCTGGAGCTTTGACGGATCCTTGCCGCCGGCTTGGGCCATATCGGGCCGGCCGCCTCCGCCTCCCCCTATCATCGGTGCGATGTCGCCGATTATGTCTTTTGCGCTCACGCGAGACGTGAGGTCTTTGGTAACGGCCGCGATGAGCGAGGCTTTCCCTTGCGATTCGGCGCCCAGCACCAGCACGCCTGAGTCTACCTTCTTGCGGAAAATATCGGCAGCATTGCGCAATGCGTTCATGTCTGAATCGGGCAGGGCGCACACCACTATGCGGTGCCCGTTTACCTGCGCGGCGGCCTTGATCATGTCGTCGATCATCTCGGCGCCGGATTTTTGTGCCTGGCCGGCCAGTGTCTTCTTGAGTTCCTTGTTCTCCGCCACCAGTTTTGCGAGGCGGTCGGCTGCCCTGTCGGGCGGCGTGGCGAGAATTTCGCACATTTTTTCGAGCGCGGCCGCCTGCTTTTCAAAAACGTCGATAGCCGCTGGGCCGGTAACGGCTTCGATACGTCTTATGCCGGCGGCCACCGATTCCTCGCCGGTAACCTTCACAAGGCCGATGTCGCCGGTGCGGTCGGCGTGGGTGCCGCCGCAAAGCTCGGCGCTGATGTCGCCCACCTGCACCACGCGAACCACATCGCCGTATTTCTCGGTGAACAGTGCGATCACACCGGATTTCTTCGCCTCCTCGATGGAGGTTTCGTATGTATTTACGGGAATATTACGGATGATCGCCTCGTTTGCAAGCCGCTCGATCTCGCGCAGGTCTTCCTTCTTGAGTGCGGAGAAATGCGTGAAATCGAATCGAAGCCGATCGGGTGCCACGTGCGAGCCGGCCTGCTCCACGTGCTTGCCGAGCACCTTGCGCAGCGCAAAATGCAGCAGGTGTGTGGCGGTGTGATTGCGGCGGATGGCCGCGCGGCGGGCGCTGTCGATGTCTACCTGCACGTCTTGCCCTAGCTGGAGCATGCCGCGTGTGATCTGGCCCACGTGCAGCACGTAGCCGTCGGCGCGCTGCGCGTCGCGGACGGTCATCTCGCCGCCGTCCCACGTGATTGTGCCGTGGTCGCCCACCTGCCCGCCGGCCTCGCCGTAGAAGGGGGTGCGGTCGAGCACTACGCTCACTTCCTGCCCCTCGGCGGCGCGGTCGGCCACGATATCTTCTGCGATTATGGCCTCAACCTTGGCGGAGATTGTGGATTCGGTGTAGCCGAGGAAGCGGGTGGGTTCGATCTTGCCCTTGATCTCGCTAAGCGGCCCCACGTGAAAAACCTCGCCCATAGTGGTGCTGCTGCGTGCGAGCTCGCGCTGGCGCTGCATCTCGGCCTCGAATGCCTCGCTGTCGGCCGCCAGGCCGTGCTTCGCCAGCTCGGCCTCGGTCATTTCCAGCGGGAAGCCGTAGGTGTCGTATAGCACGAAGGCGTCTTTGCCGGTGAGTGTGCCAAGGCCGGCTTCCTTGAGCGATACGATCATCTCCTGCAGCAGCCGCTCGCCCTGTTCCAGCGTTTGGTGGAAGCGCTCTTCCTCGATCTGGATTATGCGTGCGATGTTCTCGCGGCGCTCGGCAAGCTCGGGGTAGAAATCGGCCATCGTCTTGGTGACGGCGGGCACGAGCTTGTACAGGAATGCCTTGTCGAGCCCGAGGTCGATGCCGTCGCGCACGGCCCGCCTGAGCAGGCGCCGCTCAACGCTGCCGCGTCCCTTGTTCGACGGCAGCACGCCGTCGGCTATGCAGAAGACGATTGCCTTGGTGTGATCGGCGATGCGGCGGACTTTTGCGCCTTCGGGACCGGTTTTTTCGTACTTGATGCCTATCAGTTCAACGGCCTTCTGGATGATCGGCACGTACATGTCGGTTTCGGCGCTGGAGCGCACGCCCTGCATCACGGCGGCCATTCGTTCGAGGCCCATGCCGGTGTCGATGTTCTTGTTTGGCAGCGGGTCGAGCATGCCGCCGTCCTTGCGGTCATACTGCGTGAAAACGAGGTTCCACACCTCGATATAGCGCTTGCAGAGGCAGGTGATGTCGCACTTCTCGGCGCCGCAGCTCTTGCCGGTGGAATCGAAGTAAATCTCGGAGCAGGGGCCGCATGGGCCGTTGGGGCCTTCTGTCGGTGCGTCGGCCGGCCAGAAATTCTCGTCGGCGCCCATGCGATAAATGCGCTCGGGCGGCACGCCGACGCCCTTGTGCCAGAGGTCGTACGATTCATCGTCGTCGATGTAAACCGATACGGATATCTTCTCGGGTGGAAGCTTCATTTCAACGGTGAGAAACTCCCACGCCCACTCGATGGCTTCCTTCTTGAAGTAATCGCCGAACGAGAAGTTTCCCAGCATCTCGAAAAACGTGTGGTGAAACGGGCTGATCCCCACGCGGTCGATATCGCCCGTGCGGATGCATTTCTGGCAGGTGGTGGCGCGTTTGAACGGCAGCCGGCCTTTGCCGAGGAACATGTCCTTGAATTGGTTCATGCCGGCGCCGGTGAACAGCAAAGTGGGATCGTTTTCGGGCACGAGCGACGCCGACGGATAGATAGCGTGGCCCCGGCTCTCGTAAAACTTGAGGTAGCGATGTCTGATTTCCTGGGCTTTCATAAGTGCAGGATGCTCTCCGGAGAAGCCGCGTTCACCGCGCGGGCTCTGCATTCTCTTCTGGCAACGAAACCTTCTTTTCCCTCAGTTCGGTCATCCCGATCTTATCGAGGATGCTCTTTTCCACCTGATCGGCGAGTCCGGGTGTATTCTCCAGCAGTGTTTTCGAGTTTTCGCGCCCCTGGCCGAGCCGTTGGTCGCCGAATGAAAACCAGGAGCCCATTTTCTGCACCACGCCGCACTCGATCCCGAGGTCGAGCAGGTCGCCCTCGCGCGAGATGCCTTTTCCAAACATTATATCGAATTCGGCCTTCTTGAACGGCGCCGCAAGCTTGTTTTTCACCACGGTCGCCCTGGTGCGGTTGCCCACGACCGTCTCGCCGTCCTTGATGCTGCCGATTCGCCGCACGTCGATCCGCACCGACGTATAGAACTTGAGAGCGCGGCCGCCGGGCGTGGTTTCGGGGCTGCCAAACATCACGCCGATCTTCTCGCGGATCTGGTTGATGAAAATCATGATCGTGCGCGATTTCGCGATCGCGGCGGTGAGTTTTCGCAGCGCCTGCGACATCAGCCTGGCCTGCAGGCCCATGTGCGAATCGCCCATCTCGCCCTCGATCTCGGCCCGCGGCACCAGCGCCGCCACCGAGTCTACCACTACCACGTCTACCGCGTTGCTGCGCACCAGCATCTCGGCTATCTCGAGCGCCTGCTCGCCCGTGTCGGGCTGCGACACCAGCAGGCCGTCGACGTCTACGCCCAGTTTCTTGGCATACGTGGGATCGAGCGCGTGCTCGGCGTCGATAAACGCGGCGATGCCGTCGCCCTTCTGCGCGTTTGCCACCACCTGGAGGCTCAGGGTTGTCTTGCCGGACGATTCCGGGCCGAAGATTTCGACCACGCGGCCGCGCGGCAGGCCGCCGATCCCCAGCGCAATGTCCAGCGAAAGCGAGCCGGTGCTTATCGTAGGCACCTTTATGTGTGTGGCAGAGCCGAGCGACATTATTGCGCCTTTGCCATATTGTTTTTCGATTTGCGACAACGCACGAGTGAGCGACTCCTTGCGCAGGTCGGATTCTTCCACTTTTTTCGCCATCGGTAAACCCTCGTGTTTTGCGGCGCGGCACGGCTGGGCCTGCCTGCCCTCTCAGCCAAGGCGGATCACTGCCAACGCACTGTATGTTGGTCCCCTGGGGGTGAGCTTGCTTTCAAACAAGGTGAACGATCCCACCCGCGAATTGCCAAGCTCGGCGGGGATTGACTCGAGTATGCTCATCAGCTTTCGTATATTTCGGCCGCTGCGCACGCGGCCAAGCGTGAGGTGCGGCGAGAACTCACGGTCATCGCGTTCCACGCCAAACCCGGCCAGCGTCTCGTCCACGCCCTCTTGCAGCCGTTGCAGGGCGCCCGTCGGCTCGTCCGCGCCCACCCAGATCACGCGCGGATGCCCCTTGGGAAAGCTGCCTACGCCGCGGACAGCGAGCTCGAACGGGCTCGAGCGCGCGGCCAGCGCTTGCAGCGCCGCCTTGATCGGCTCCACCTGCGCCGCGTCGATCTCGCCTATGAACTTCAGCGTCAGGTGCGTATTCTCGCGCTCCGCCCACTTGATATCGGCATCGGCTTCGCGCAGCACGTCGCGGATGTCCTCGATTCGATCGAGGATAGGCTTTTCGATCTCGATGGCGACAAATGTGCGCACTGCTCGGTTCCGGTCCTTGGCCGTAGAGTGCAATACCACAGCCCGCGGGCGGCTGTGCTGCACGTCAGAATCTCATCATCTCTGCAAAGTCCGAAAACCGCTTCTCGATATCGCTGGTGTCGATCGATCTGAACTTGCTGAGGCTGAAGCCCTGGACATTGAACGAAGCAATCACGGTGCCGAACGCGAGGGCGCGTTTCAGGGCGGCGATATCTCTTTTGCCGCTTCCCGACAGGTGCCCCATCATGCCGCCGGCGAAGCTGTCGCCCGCGCCGGTGGGGTCTACCACCTCTTCCAGCGGAAACGCCGGAATGCAGAAGATGCTCTGGTTATCCATCAGCATCGCGCCGTGCTCGCCCTTCTTGATGACCACAAACCGCGGCCCGTATCCAAGGATCGTGCGGCCGGCGGAAACCAGGTTGTGCTTGCCGGTGAGCTGCGCGGCCTCGGCATCGTTGATGATGAAACCATCCACCCGCCCCAGCAGGTCGATCAGCTCGTCTCTTTCGGTGTCTATGTAGAAATTCATCGTGTCGCACATCACCAGCTTTGGCGATTTCACGTGCGACAGCACCGATTTCTGAAGGCGGGGGCTGCAGTTTGCGAGGAAAACATATTCGGAATCGCGGAACGCTTCGGGGATTTTCGGCTCGAATTCGCCGAAGCAGTTGAGCTGCACGTCCAGCGTTGTAGCGGCATTCATTGCACCTTCGTAGCTGCCGCGCCACCGGAAAGTCTTTCCGCGCGACACCTCGAGGCCCGCGATGTCCACGTTGCGCGATTTCAGCAGCTCGCGGTGCTCGGGCGGGAAATCATCACCCACCACGCCCACCAGCCGCACCTTGGTATAGAAACTGGCCGCATAGGAAAAATAGGTGGCCGACCCGCCCAGAACCTCTTCCACCTTGCCCGATGGCGTTTCAACCGAATCCAGTGCGATCGAGCCAACTACAAGCAATGACATCCGCTATCTCTTTCTCTAAGACTTCCCGATTTTAATGTGCGGGGTATCATACCAATTCCGGCGCGGCAAGTCAAATCAATTTCCGGCGGAGGAATGATCGACATGATGGACGAAATGGACAGAAGAGATTAACCACAGAGGACACGGAGGACACAGAGAAGGCACGGAGAGAAAAGAAGTGTACCTGCCTGCTCTCTGTGTTTTCCTCTGTGCTCTCCGTGCTCTCCGTGGTTGGTCCGTCTCTGTCTTACTTCTGCAGGCGCTTCAGAGCGGATTCGGCGGCGGCCTTGAGGTACTTGTCAGGGTCCTGCGTCAGGGCCGTGAGCACCTCGGTCAGCTCGGGTGTCAGAGTGAGGTTGACGCTGTAGAGAACCTGCTGTCGGTAGCGCGCGAGGTCCTTTTCGTTATCCTTTAGGAAGCTGACTACGAAGGCAGCGGCGCCGGGAGCTTCCTTTGCGCCGGCGGCAATTGACGCGATGCGCCGGCGGAGGTCGACCGGCAGCTTGTCGTAATTGGTGGCAAGCCTGGTCAGGATTTCCGACTTTGGATCGGCCTCGATTATGAGCCTTGCCGCGCTGGTCCGAAGATCCAAGTCTTCGTCGTCCTGCTGCGTGAGCGCGGTCAGCATCGGGGCCGCCTTTTCAGGGTCGGAGAAGATA
>DATLAR010000193.1:0-5589 GCA_035527355.1 Planctomycetota bacterium | reverse complement strand
GCGGTGTCGGCCACGTACTGCCAGATAGAAGACACCGACGCCGGCTATGAAAACGCCTACACCAATCCGCTATTCAGGAATACGGCCACAGGCGATTACACGCTGCTGCCCGCCTCGCCCTGCATCGGCACCGGCCATCCGTCGTCGATCTACAACAACCGCGACGGCACGCGCAATACCCGCGGGTTCACCGGCGGGCCATACGCACGCGTCCTCGAAGACATCGACGACAACGGCGTGGTGAACATCCTGGACCTCATCACGGTGCGAAACAACCTGAACAAGGATCCGAGCTCAGGCGCCGAGGCCGGCTGCGATGTGAACAGAGACGGCAAGATAAACGTGTTGGACCTCATCGCAATCAGAAACAAGCTGAACGTGGGCAACGGCCTGCCGATGTGGCCGTAGAGGGAAGAGAAACCACGAAGATCACGAAGGGCCACGAAGGGAGGAGGGGCTGGAGGCCCGGAGAGGAGGCTACCCCTGCTTCTTCATCCTGTTACTTCCGGCTGCTTCGAGTGCCGCGTCGTATTGCGGTGCGAGGGCGGCCCACGAAAACCGCTGCATTGCGCCGCGAAGGTCGCTTGACCGAGCAATAGCCGGATCGGCCAGCAGGGCGGCAAGCCGCCGCTTGAGGTCGGCGGCGTTGGCGTAGAGGTGCCGCCGGCGGTGATGCTCGGGCAGAAGCTCGGGGTATGACAGGCGGTTTGGCAGAAGCGGATAGCACCCGCTGGCGACGGCCTCCACCACGGCGACGCCGAAAAATTCCTGCCGCGCGGTCGAGACGATGATATCCGATTGCTTGAGCGCGCGCAGGTAGGCGGCGCGGTCGGGCGCGTAGCCGAACTGGATGATGCGGCCGGCGAGGCGCTCGCGGGCCGTGTCGAAAATCGAAGGATACCGCCGGAAGCTCTCGCCCACCACGATCACGCGAAAATCCGCCCCTTCATCGAGCAGGTCAAACAGCACACCGAAAAACGCTTCGGGATCCTTGTCGTGCTCCCAGCGATGGTTCCACAGGATGACGGCCGGGCCGGTTTTGCTGCAAGGCGGGCCGCCGCAGTCGTCCAGCTCGCAGCCCACGTGCAGCACCGACGCCTTCGCCGCGATGGCTTCGGCGATTCCGGCGGGCACGAAGTCGGGCATGCGCCGCATGAAGGCGGCCGTTTCACGGATGAAGCTGTCGCGGTGAAACGCCGAGTTGAAGATCACGCGATCGGCTGCGAGGCAGGTGGTGATGTTTGTGAAAAGGAACTGGTAATCGCGTTTCGCCTCGGGCTGATCGGGATAGTCAAACTGGCTCTCGTGGAAGTAAGCCACCTTCGGAATGCCGGCGGCTGATGGGCACAGGGCGGCGAGATCGGCCATGCTCAGGAAGTCGGAAGCGAGGATGAGGTCGAACCGGCGCCCGCGCGCGTGCAGCCACTGTGCGGCGTTTATTGCGGCGCCGCGCATCCGCCATTTCCATTTTCGCGCGGGAAGCTGAAACAGCTCGAAACTGTGGCGGCTGTGGCGAATCAGGCCGTCGATGAAATTCTTGTGCGAGCCGCCGTAATACGGCTCGATGGCCAGGATGTTCAGGATTTCAGCCAAGGCTCATCACCGTCGTCGAAGCGCTCGATGATCGCGTCTTCAAGCAGGCTGTCGAGGAGTTCGGTCACCTTTTTGTTGTAGAGGTCGGCGTGCAGTTTCCTCTTTATCCTCTCTTCGACGTCGGTGAAAGGCTGGATGTATTCGGGCTGGCGCTGCTCGACCTTGATGATATGGTAGCCGCTGGGCGACTCGATGATCTCGCTCACCTGGCCTACGTCCAGCAAAAAGGCCGCCTTGTCGATAGGCTCCACCAGCGAGCCCTTCTTGGTCCATTCCAGGTCGCCGCCCTTATCGGCGTAGGGGTCGTTGGTGTTGCTTCGCGCCACGGAAACGAAATCCTTGCCTTCGTTGAGCTGCTGCGCGAGCGCCTCGATCTTCTGGCGCGCGGTGCGGCGGGCGGCGTCGGGGTCGGCAATTGATTTATCGAGCAGCACCGATATCATCCGCAGATGGCGTTGCTCCTCCAGACGAAACTCGTCCCGATGCTCTTCGTAAAATCTCTTCACCTCGGCCGGCAGAACCACCACCTTCCCTTCCGTCCGCTTGTTGACCACGCGTATCCTCCTCAGCCACTGCTTCTGCTGGCGGCGGTAGGCCGGCAGGCTGTCTTTCACCTGCTCGCGCGTCATTCCGGCTTCCTTGAGGCGCTCGTCGAGGCGTTTATCCACTTCCTCGTCCGACACCTGGATTTCCTCCTTCGTCGCCGCCTTCTCGATAAGCTTCTGGAGGGCAAGCTCGCGGCAGGCGGCGTCCCACTCCTTTCGCGTGAGTTCTCTCAGGCCGATCATCTCCAGCACTTCCGAGAAAAGCACCGGCATACCGTCTACCGTGAGCACCACGTAATCAATCGTATTGCCCGATTTGGCCTCGGCAGCGAACGTGACGCCGGCAATCAGCAGAGCGAAACACGTGACGAGCGGCCGAAAGCGGAAGCGGCGCACGCCGGCGATGCTGCCGACGCTGCCGCCGGAGACGCCGCCGCCGGATTTTTCTGCGTAGAACTCTCTTGGGGCCATTCGCTGCTCCTTGCCAACCAAAGCAATTGCACGTATCTTTATTATTCTATTGCGGATGGAAAAGATTATCAAGAGTTTTGGCGGATGTTTGCCCGGCCCCCGTCGTCATCCTCTCCCGGGCGGCGGAGCATGAAACACGGCGGCATAGATTTGGGTTGAAGGTGATCCAGCCTTCGGCTGAACCCCCGAAGGGACCGATCGCCGCAGAAAGGCTCCCGGTTCGTGGCCAAAAGGCCCGTAACCGGGAATTCAGCGTGTGGCCGGATTCCCTTCAACCCTTACCCATGCCGCCGTGCGAACTCCGCCGGTCAGCTCTCATCGGCTTCCTGCCGTTGCGTGCCTTCCGTGCGAACGAGGTCAACCGCGGACTTCAATTCGTTCCAAGTCTCGCCGATCTGTTCCCTGTCCTTGCGAAACTGATCGATCATCTCTTTCACGTCGCGGGTGATCTTTGCGTCTTTCACTTCAAATTCTTCGGCCCGATCGCGCTCGTCGGCGCGAAGCTTCGCCAGCATCGACGCCATCCAATCGAGCCGCTCGCGATTCTCCAGCCGCAACTGCCCCAGAACCACCTGCACGTCTTCCTTGCGCTCGTGCCGCCAGCGCGTGAGCGTTTCCAGAAACGAGAATGACGTCCTGCACAGCTCGGCGATCTCGTCCTTGCGCTCCACGTCCTTTTCCGAAAACGTGCTGAACATCTTGGCGATCTCGGCGGCCCGGCGGTCGCTCTCGGCGTTGAATTCCTGCAGCATCTTCGACACCTCCTCGAAGAGCTGAAACACCTGCCGCGCGCGGTCTTGATCCTTGTGGCAGCTATCCAGAACGAAGTTTGCCGTCTGCTCGGCCAGCGAGCTGATCTGCTTTGTAGTGCCCTGGCTCTTGAAGCGGAAGTCGGCCAGCATCTTGTCGATTTCCTGCGTGCTGTCCCTGTTTTCCCTTCGGAACCGCTGGATGTGCTCGCGGAAGCTTTGAAGCATCTGAGCAACGGTCACGGCCTTCGCATCGCGCGAGGCGGCCCATTCCTGCTTTATCTTGCGGAAATCATCGGCGCCGGCCATACTGCCCCCTCCTGCGAATTCAGAGTTTGCCGCAGCCGCTCGCAAATCGCTGAGCGTCCAACCACTTTTACAAACATTCCCGGCCGGGAAAACGGTTCCCGCCGCAACAGCTTGCACAGCGGCGCCACGCACTATTTTCCAGCGTGCGCGCCGCTGATTTTCGCTCAATTTTCCTTGACAGTTTCGCCTATATGCTGTATAGTGGAGGTGTAGGAAAAATCCTGCATTGGTTGATGCGGGCACCACGTCCGCCGAGATCGGGGCGGGCGCATTTCTCCTCGGATTTTCATCCGCATGGATGCCTCGGCTGCCACCCCGGTCTTTAATCGTTCATCTGAGTTAAGGAGAGATTGGAGATGCCGCACAAGATCACCGAAGATTGTGTTGCCTGTGGAGCCTGCGCGAGCGAATGCCCGGTGGATGCCATCAGCGAAGGCGACGAGATTTATGTAATCGATCCGGACTTGTGCACCGACTGCGGAAGCTGTGCGGAAGTTTGCCCTTCCGATGCAATCGAAGCACAAGACTGACGCAAACGCATCGCACAGGGCGTGGCACGCAGGGCGTGGCGCCCGGGCTTGATACTTTTTGCAGCGAATCATGATTCGGGCGATGTCGGTTTATGCACCGCCCGTTTCACTTTGCAACCAAGACCAATCCAAACCGATACTGACTGCAACAGGAACAGGAGGCTACCATAATGACTGCTGCGATATATGAAGACGTGAAAAAGGCTCTGGACGAGATCCGTCCGATGCTGCAAGCCGACGGCGGCGACGTCGAACTCGTGGAGATCGACGAGGACAACGTGGTGAAGGTGAGACTGAAAGGCGCCTGCGGCGGATGCCCTATGGCCCGGATGACGCTGAAGAACGGCATCGAGCGCCGCCTCAAACGCGTTGTGCCCGAGGTGGAATCGGTGGAGTCCGTCGAAGACGACGACCCTGACGAGGAAGGCGGCGGCGGATGCTGCGGCCACTAAACGAGCCGCGCCGTCAAGGCATTAGCTGAAAACAACATCGGCCGGCGGTTGGCCTTCGCAAGCCAGCCCGCCGGCCGGTTTTTTGTACGTGGCACAGCCCCGTTTCCGCACGGCGCCCTCGGCTGTGCATCCGGCTGTAGCATTACCGCCGCTCGATCCCGCAGCACCACAAGGCCGCATTGGCCATCAGCCGCTGCACGTCCGGCAGGTCCAGCATTTCGCGGTTGTGGCCGTTTGCCAAATGGCACACCCGGCCCTTGCCGTGCATGCGAACATATCCGTTGGCCGAGGTATTCCCGCCCGAAACCGCCTGCATCAGCAGCGTGATGTCTTTCGCGTGAATGGTAGGATTATGCCGCTCGTCGCTCGCCGTGTAATCCTTCACACCGGCGGTGACGGGATGATCGGGCGCTGCCACACGCACGGCAAATTTCTCGTCGCCCGCGCCGTGGCCCGCATAGCTGCTGCCCAGCATATCGCGATACGCGCACACGTTGGCGTCGATACGCCGCAGGGCCGTCACATTGTGCAGGGCAAGGTAGCCGCCGCCGTCTGCCACAAAACCGACTATCGCCTTTTCCTGCTCGTCGGTCATCCACCACACGGCCTCGCCCTCGGGCTTCTCTTTTGTGGGATTCGGCCAGATCATGCCGTCGCGCAGCACCACGAGCAGCCGCACGCCTTTCAGATTGGCCGCATTAAGCTTCGTTACATCATAGATGAATTGCACGGGCATGCCGATGCCGGCAAAAACGGATTCGAGCGGCGGACGGATATACGCCGGCGGATGGTAATGGTCGCCGATCAGCACCAGCGCCCGCGGCGTGATGGAAAACTGCGCCTCGGGCAGGTCGGCCGTAAGCTGCGCATACGCCGCCTTCACGTGCTCCTTCAACGACCCCTCCACGCCCCAATCCTTGTTCTCAGGCAGCTTCACCTG
>DATLAR010000192.1:0-18053 GCA_035527355.1 Planctomycetota bacterium | reverse complement strand
ATTTCATTCCACGCTGCGATCTCGGTGATCGAAGGAAGAAGCTCCAGCGTAACGTAGCGCTGGTCTGCGCTCACGTATGGCTTCACCTCGAGCACCACGCCATCGGTCACCGACGATATCACGGGTGTGGCGTCTTCATCGTAGGTCTGGATATAGCTGATGAGCCGCGCGACGACGATGTTTGCACGCTGGCCGTTGAAGCACGTAACGCGAGGCGAGGTGAGGATGTTTCCTTTCTTCTCCTTCTTCACGGCTTCGATCAGTGCGCGAAGCTGATAGCGAGTGAGGAATGCGATGTCGAAAACCATGCCGCCCGACGCATTCCACGCGCTCAATGCCGGCGGGAATTGAACGGGGCTGTAGTTCACATTCGCGCCGCGGAGATCGAGGTAGCCGCCAACTCTATCTGGCGTGGCGCCGTCGACGGTGGAGGGCCAGGGCCGGCGGCCGAAGGTCTCGGCGGAGTCTAGCGGGGGTTCGTAGGGGCTGCCGCGAACGGGGCCGATTGCATTGGGCGTGACGGCGGGGTCCGGCACGTCGTTGCGGTACCACGGCGCCTCGGTAACGGGAATGCCGTATTCGTCGAGGCGTGCCGAGCCCTGGTATGAGCCGCCGGCCGGTACCCGCCCGCCGGCGATCGTGTTCACGCCGCGCGTTATGAGGTTGTCCAGGCCGGTCCAGTCGATGCCGGCTCGCTCAAGGAAGTCCTTGTTGATGTCGATGAACCTGGTGCGGATGCACACCTGCACGGCGCGGGCCTTGCGGAATGCGTCGAGCAGTTTGGCGATCTTCTCGTGCACCGCCGCCGTGTGCGTAACAACCAGTTTGCCGCCTCTGTACGATATGGTGTTTTCAGACCTTCCGTCGCTCTCGTCGCCCCAGCTCCAGGGGTCGACGGTGGTTCGAATGATCTGCACCCATTCATCGCCGAGGCGGTTGCGCTCGTCGGTGCTTCTCTCGTTGGTTTTGATCACGATCGACCGGCCTTCCGGCGTGGTCGGGTCGATGGTAACAGTTTCCTTTTTGAAGCTGCCGGCCTCGAAGCTCTTGGGCTCAACGCACAGGTCGGCGATGTCATATACCTTCATGTCGGTCTCTTCGGTGATGTCGCGATCGGAGATCACAATCATCTCGTCCTTGACCGACCAGCGCAGGCGATTCATCCTGCAGATCATCGTGAGCACGTGCACCATTTCGGTGTCGGTTACGCTGAGGCCGCTGATGAGGTCGTCTTTGCGTGTATAACGCGGATCGACGTTGAGGTTGCAGCCTGTGGTGTCGCGCAGGTGCTTGATCGCCTCGGAGAGCGGCACGTCTGTAAACGTGCAGGATATTTTTTTGCCGAGGGCATTCTTGATTGCTGCAATGGATGGGCCATCGGCGTCGGCGCCGGGCAGCTTGATCTCAAGCGGTTCGTGCCGGCGCGGCTCGTCGGGGTAGAGCAGCAGCTCGGTTTGCGGCCGGCGCCACTCCTCGATCTTTGCAAACTCGCGCTCGTGCGAGCGCTCCTTCTCCTCCGCTATGGCCTTTTCGATGGCTTTCTTGCCGTCCGATTCGATCTTCATCTTGAGCGTTTTGGCGCCCCTGTACGAGTCGTCGAGCTTCAGCACTTCGTTCACCTGGTCCAGGGCCAGCTTGAATTCGCGCCGCTCGTAATTCTTCTTGGCCTGGTCGAAAAGCGTGCGGGCCTTTTCGATGCTTCGCTCGCGCCGCTTCTGCTCGTAAAGCTTCACAAGGCTTTCCGCTTCACGACGCTGTGCCCTGGCTTCTTCGCTCATCTGCGTATTCTTGTGAGCTTCGGCCTTCTGCAGCAGCGCGGTGGCATCGGCGAGGAGCCTGTCGACCCCGCCCACGCTCTGACCGATGGCCACGGCCATCTGCAGCTTTGGAATGGCCTCGATGTAATTGCCCTCGGCGATGAGGCGGTTGGCTTCGTAGTATCGGAATTCCATTTCGAGCCGGTTTCGCCGGATGATTTCGTCGGCCTCGTTTACCACCGTCTGGATCACCTGCTGCGAAGGCGCCTTCTTGGCTACTACAGGAAGGGCTCTGTTTGCCTGCTCGTTTTCGGGATCCACCGAAAGCACCCATTCGTATTCAGCCTTGGCGCGCGCGTAGTCGCCCTGCTGAGCGTATTCGATAGCCTTTCGAAGGGACATTTTTACGAGGTGCCGGTTGTAGCTGGCCCTGACGGCCTGCAGTTCATCGGCCGTGTTGCTCGGAGCCGTGCTCGCGGGCGCAACGTCCGGTTGCGCCGCCTTGGCGTCCGGCAGCAGAATCACTTTTGCGTCGTCGGCCAGCGCGTATAGGCCAGGCATCATGAAAAACATAAGGGCGATAAGCGTGACGGCGCACCATGGCTTGGGGTGAAACCTGCCATTGCATTCTCTTACCAAGGCGTTCTCCTTTCGTCTGACCATCCCGTGCTCTGCAGCTTTGGAATCATTGAGGGTTGCACTCATTATAATCTCCGCTTCCGTCAGGAGCTCAACGAGCCGCCCTGCCGGCGGGTCCGGTTCCCTTTGCCACCGAGGCGTCGGGTTCTGCGGCCGCTGCCGCTTCGCCGGGCCCGGCGTCGCCGAGAAGACCAAGCTTGAATTCGTATCTATTGCCGGGTTTGAAGCTGTACTTCGACTCGTAGTAGGCGGAAGCCAGCTTGTCCTTACCCGCGATGATCTCATAGGGGTGGCCGTCGTCGATCACCACCGCGCGGCTGTCGTAGGCGGCGATGTCGTTGAATATGATCTTGCTTCTGCCACGCAGGCCAACGGTGATCGTTGTGTCGGAGTCGTTGATGATCACCACCTCCGGCTTGTCTTTCGCATGGGGCAGGTCAAACTCCTGCGGCTGGGGCAGCGGCCGCTGGATTTTTCTTGCCAGCTTCTCGAAGAACTCGTTGACGCTTTTTTCATAATCCGGCTTGCGGGATTTTTCGCGCCAAAGCTCAAACGGCACGTTGGAGTCGCTCAATAGCGTCACTCGTGTCTGCCTGTCGAGCACCGCAACTACCTTTTCGACAAGCCGGCCGCCCTGGATTTCTTTCACCGTCTTCTGGTCTTCGCGGCTTGCATCGTTGAAGTCGATAAGCATGCAACCTGCATCGAACTCGGCATTGCCCACTCGCTCGCCGCGGGTGATGCTGCCAAAGTCCTTGAATTTCGGCGCATAGCCAAACCACCGCGTCACCTCGATGGTGGCCATTTCGTTAAAGGCAGATTTCACCACCAGTTCAAACGGGCTGATCGCCGTAGCCTTCACCGGTTCAGACAGGTTGCTTTCGCTGGGCATGCCCTTGAACGTGCCGATTGCCTGCACCTGGTAGGCGTATGCAGTGCCTTCATCAACACTCGTGTCGCTGAAAACGTACCGCCGCACGATTGCGGTCGGCGGCTGCCCCTCGCCAAGCCTATCGGCGCGGCTTTCGCGGTCGCGCACCAGCACTTCGGCCACCTCATCCGCCTCGGCGCCTGCCTTCGATCGGAAAACCTTGTAGCTGATGTTCGGGCT
Organism: Planctomycetota bacterium; assembly: GCA_035527355.1. Taxonomy (GTDB): domain Bacteria; phylum Planctomycetota; class PUPC01; order JABMSA01; family JABMSA01; genus DATLAR01. Next base: position 14,546 of record DATLAR010000192.1, on the reverse strand, counting down.
GCTCTCCTTGTTTGTCTTCCACGTCAGCTTGATATAGCCCTTTTCGGCAACGGCGGCCACCTCAACGGGCGTCTCGGGCTGCGGCTCGACCGGCGGGGCGTAAGGCTCTACCGCCACGGGGAATTCGAGGCTGGACCCTTCGATGAACTTCAGCCTGTAGCGGGTCGTTCCCACGCGTTGCGGTATCAGAGTAATGCAATTCTTCTCGTTATCGACCTTCACCTCCACTATTCTCTCGCTGCCAAGTGGCGTAATGGCCATCTTGTCAACCCTGGCCTTCTCGATCCAGTCGGTGGGCTGGATCACATCCACCTTCTGCTGGACTGCATCTTTGGTGTACTGGAGGACCCTCTGGGGGATGACGATTTCATCGGGGCTGTGAAATACGTAATCGCGGAAAGGCTGGCCGGGTGCGAACTTCTCGGGCCCCAGCCTCTCTTCAAGCTTGCTGAAATTCTCGATCTTCCCCGCCGACTCGGACTGTTTGGCCTTTGCCTTCTGCTCGAACTGCTTCATAGCACCCTTGACGTCGGCCACGGTTTTCGCCGCCGGCGTGTCTTCGCTCAGATTCTTATTGAGCGCCCAAACGGCCAGAGCAGCCGCCAGCACCACAATCGCCTTATCGAAATAGCGAAAAAGTGGATTGCGGGGATTAATCATGCCAGAAACTCCAACTACTCGCTTGTATGCTCGCGCCGGATCAGCGTTCGCCCACCTTCGGCACGCTCTGCTCAAGGCAGCCGAAATGAATTGTTACACCATCATCAACCTGGTATGTGGCCAAGTCGCTTGCATTGGCGCCATACACCACATAAGAAACATAAGATGCCTGGTCGTCCTTTTGTTCGACCGGGCTCACCTTTTCCTTCTCCATCTGCATCTTGAGCACGGTCATCAATTCATCTTTCCCGACCTGTGCCTGCAGCCATTCATCGATGTCCTTCTGCTCGGGGAATCTCTCTTTCGAGAAAACCACCTTCTGCACGCCCACCGAGAAATCAAGCACTCTGCAGTCAACCTTCATGCTCACCAGCCGGTCCTTCGGATCGATCCTGGCGGTAACCTGCGACGGCATCGTTTCGCTGGCAAGCTTGGTTACACTGTATGAAATGATCTCGAATGGCAGCTCGGATTTCAGTATTCCCTCGATGAACGCCGGCACATTGGCGGGCGTGAGTGCAACCTTAACGCTGAAGCTGTAGACAACGAAGCGCGGGTCGAACTTCTCGTTGGCCGCCGGCGTCTTGAACTGCACCTTGTCTAGAACGTAAATGACGGCCTTGCCTCTCGGCATTTCGGCCGATTCTCTTCTGCTTTCGGGGGCGGCTTCCGCGGGCGGCTCATCGCCTGCTTCGGCCGGTTCATCGGCCGTACTCCTGGCGGCAGCAGGCTCCGCCTTCACCACCGGCCGCTCTTTTTCCACCGTGGGCTGCGTCATCACGCCTGCCAAAGTTTTCTGCACCCACAGTTGCTTGTATGCATACACCAGCCTTGCCGGCCTGGGAAGGGCACCGTCCAGATTGATGATGTCCCACGGGGACGACTGCGGGTCGAACAGAATACCCTTGGCCGCGATCTCATTGCTAAGCTGTTCCTTCGTTTCCTTAACCAGGTCTCGCAGCAGCACGGTTTCCTTCTGGTCCAGGCTCAGGATGCGCTGCGGGGGAATCTTTGCCGCAGGATCGTAATGATCCAGAAGCTCATCCTTGCCCACCAGGTAGAGCAGCATCCGGCCGTATTCCTTCTGAAGATTGCTCTTTTGTACGGAGGCAGCCTCGATCATCCCGGCGTTGGCAGCATTCCCGCGCATGCCGTCGAGCGCACTTTTCCCGCCTTGCAGCTCATCGATCCGCTCTTTGTTGCGCGCTTCCATCTTCCGCACCGGCAGCGCATATGCCGCCAGGATTATTGCCGCAAACACGCCCAGGACTATCCAGAAAGCTTTGCCCTTCAGATCGCCCATCAGAGGTTTTCCTCCTGATTGTCTTCGGCCTTTGCTTCGGACGATGGAGGTGTGATCTTCACCGTCGCAGTGAACTTCACCTTCACCTCGCCGGCCTCCTGCTTGCTTTCTTCGGAGGAATAAGTGATGAACTCGGAGAGCTTCTCTTTGGGGCCGAGAGGCCTGCCGCCGGTGAAGATGTCCACACTTCCCAAATACCTAGCCACCACTTGGTCGTAGATTGCGGTCGATTTCAGCTTTGCCGACCACCCCTTGATGGTCATTTCTATGGTGGTAGGTTCTTTCGGCTTCTCGCCCTGGGCTTGCTCGCCTTCCTCATCGGCAGCCGCTTGCTGCTTCGGTTCCTTCACCTCAACGGTCACCTCGTCGATGAAGATGTCGCGCGAGATGCCCGGCTTTTCGGTAGTGCCGAAACAGCTTGAGAACTCGTTGATCGTCTGCAGCATTATTTCGCGATAGTTGCCGAAGCCCTCGATGCCGGCGATTTCCTGCTTGACCGCATCCGTGTCGCGGGCTTCATCGTATTGGGTTTTGAGGGCCTTGGATTCTTCGATCAGTGCTTCGGGCTTGGGCGCGCCGGCAAGCACTTTTCTGTCGTTGCTCGCACCATAAAAGCCGGCGGCCAGCGCTATGCCAAGGCACGCGGCCGCTGCCACTGCAAAGGGCTTCTTGCGCGACAGCTCACGCTGCATTTTGCTCTCGTCGGGCAGCACGTTGATCGTTACCGGGCCCTGCCCTGCTGCCTGCAGCCCCAGGCCAATGGCCACGGCGAATGACGGCAGGTTGGCCGCCAGCGGGCTCTGGGCCGCCTGCGGCGCCAGGCTCACCCGCTGCAAAGTCGACAGCACTTCCACGCTGCAGCCCAAGCTCTCTTTGAACAAATCCACCAGCGGCTGCATCTTGAAGCTCTCGCCCACCAGGAATGCCTGGTCGATCTTCAGCGTTTTGAACTGCTGCTGCTTGTAATAGCCGATTGTCTTGTGAATCTCGCCCAGAAGCTTCTCGAAGGTCGGCCGCATCACCCCGAACATCTTGTCGGGCTGCTTCGACTGCGACGCCTTCTTCTTCAGCTCTTCGGCCTCCTCGTAAGAGATTCCGAACTTCTGCTGGAGCATCTTTGTAACGGACTCGCCGGAGATGGGAATCGACCGCACGCGGAAGTTTCCGTCGGCAAGGATCACAATGTCGGTGCTGCCCGCGCCGATGTCTACGATCATCGAGCCGCTGCTGATCTGCCGGTCATACTTCAGCACGTTGTAGAGCGCCAGGCGGCTCATTCCAATGATATCCACGCCGAGCCCGGCAGCCGACACGCCGGCGAGCATCTGCTGGATGATCTGGCTTTTTATCGCAAAAAGAGCCACCTCGATGCCCTCGCCGGGCACATGGCGGTCGCAGGCGAGCTGGTAGTCCCATGCCACTTCTTCAAGCGGGAAAGGTATCTGCTGGCGGGCTTCATACTTGACGATCTGCGGCACCTGCTTCATGCTGACGGCCGGCAGCGCGATGAAGCGATCGAAGCCGGCTCCCGGCACCGAGATGGCCACCTTGGCCGACCCGATCTTATTGCGGCCCACGAGCGTCTTGAATGCCTCGCGAACCTGCTCTTCCTTGTCAACGTAGCTGTAGCCGTCGGCCCGGCTGGCGCGCGCTACGCAATCGAACGCGAGAACTGTGGCTCCGGATTTGCCGGCCTTCAGTTTCACGGCCCGTAGCGCCGTCTCACCAACGTCTATGCCCCACGCAACATTACTACCGAACATGCTGGTGCTCCGGTGAGGATTCCCGAGATCGCCCCGCCAACAGGCAGGCGCCGGATCCGATGGAAAGCCTTGTGCAAACGGATGTTACGCCAATTATTCGCTTCGCTGCTGCCAGTGCCGTGTCAGGCAGATTTCCGCAGAGCGACGGGCCTATCGCATTGAACTTACAAGTCCTTACATTTACCGAACGCATTATATCCGTCTTTTGCCGACTGTCAAGAGGAAAAGTTCTCGAAAAGTTGTAGAAGGCCGCTGGGGGAGGCTCGCGTTCACACAAGCTCTTCTGTGAGGGCATGATCGTAAAAGGCTATAGTATCGTTGGCCATTCGGGCAAGGCTGAAGTGGTTGCGCACGGATTCAAAAGCAGAGCTGGTGATTTGCCGGCAAAATGCGCTGTCTTTCAGCACGCGCAGCGTTTTGGCTGCGAATGCTTCGCAATCGTTTCTAGGCACCAGCAGGCCGTTTTCGCCGTCCTTAATCACCTCGTAGTTGTCGCCTACGCCCGTGGCGATAACCGGGCGGCGGCTAGCCATTGCGTCCAGTATCAGCCGCGACTGCCCCTCGGCCACGCCCGGCACGAGCAGCACGTCGATGCTTGCCAGAAGGTGGCGGAAGTCTAGGAACGCCGGCAGAATGGTCGTACGCTTCACAAGGCCCGCCTTCTCGAGCCGATCGCGGACGTATCGCCCGGGGCCGTCGCCCGCGATGATAAATTGCACCTCAGGCATCTCGCCCGCTATGCGTTTGGCGGCGTTCAGGAAGCAGTCGTGCCCTGCCCCCGATGCGAATTTGCCGATCATTCCAACTACGGGTGCGCAAGCCTGCGGGCTCGGCGCCGGTGCTTTCTCACGTCGAAAATCCCGCTGCGGCCACCTCAACGGCATCGCAGGCTCCGGCATCCGTTCAAACAGCTCCACCTCCACCCCGCTGTGGATCACGGTGATTGCTTCCTTGGGGATGATCCCGCTGTTCACAATCCATTCACGAAGAAATTGGCTTGTGGCGATCAGCCCGCCAAAACGGCGCGTGCATTTCATATTGCAGCGGCACTCGGCGGCATTGCCGGCCGTTACCACGTATTTCACCCGGCAGGCCCGAGCCAGGCGGGCGGCCAAGCTGGAAAGCCTGGGGCTGCACGCGTGGATTATGTCGGGCTCCGCCGCCTCCGCCAGCCGGATGATCTTGTGGTTGAGGATGTACGGCAGCGTTTTGCGCTGGATGCGATAATAGCAGCGAAGCGGCAGCCCGGCCTTCCTGAACTTCTCGACCATCGTAGGCCCGGCCGATGCAATAGTAACCACGTCCAGCCCGCGCGATGCCAGCGCCCGCGCCAGATCTAACGTCCCGAGCGACGAGCTGTTCATCGAGTTCGCTTCGGCCAGCAAAAGAATTTTCCCAAGCTGCGCCATCGGGTTTCCTGCTCAGTTCTCGGCCGGCGGGTCGGCATCGTGGCGTATTTCAGACCGGTAGAGCTTCGAATACTCGCCGCCGGCTGCCAAAAGCCTCTCGTGCGTGCCGTCTTCCACTATCCGCCCCTCCTTCAACACGATGATCCTGTGCGCGTGCTGCACCGTAGACAGCCGGTGCGCGATCACAAACGTCGTGCGGTTCTTCATCAGATTGTTCAGCCCGGCCTGCACCGCCTTCTCGCTCTCGTTGTCCAGCGACGACGTCGCCTCGTCCAGCAGCAGGATAGGCGCGTTCTTCAGGATTGCACGGGCAATGGTCAGCCGCTGCCGCTGGCCGCCCGAAAGCCGCACACCCTGCTCGCCCACTATCGTATCGTAGCCTTCCGGCAGTTCCTGGATGAAATCATGAATATTCGCAGCCCTCGCCGCTTCCATCACCTCTGGCATCGTGGCCGACTGCCGCCCGTAGCGGATGTTTTCGGCTATCGTAGTATTGAAGAGGAACGGCTGCTGCCCCACGATCGCGATATGCGACGAGAGCGAATCGCGCGTAACCATGCGGATATCGATGCCGTCGACCAGCACCGAACCCCTCTGCGGGTCGTAAAAGCGCGGGATCAGGTCCAGCATCGTGCTCTTGCCGGCGCCGCTCGGGCCAACGATCGCCACGATCGTGCCCACCTTTACATCCAGGTTCACGTCTTTCAGCACCGGCGATAGCGGATCGCCGTAGCCGAAGTTTACGTTGCGAAAAGCTATCGAATCCTGCACGGCCGTCAGCGGCACCGCCAATGGATCGTCGGTGATCTCGGGCTTCACGTCAAACACCGCAAAAAGCCGCTCGGACCCGGGCAGCGTTTCCTGCAGCGACGTAAAATCCTTGGAAAGCGTTTTGATACCCTTGTATGTTATGCCCACCATGCCCACAAACGCGATGGCATCACCCATGCTCAGCACTCTCCTGCTGACCACAAGATATCCTGCACCCAGGGTGAAGAGCGCCGCACCCGTCCTCGATATCAGCGTGGTCAGCGAGTCGCTCTTCGCTTTGGCGCGCGTGGCCTTCATCGACTTCCGCAGCACGCCCGTGCCCGTATCGCGGAAATCCTCTATCTCCTGCTGCTCCATCCTGAATGCCTTCACCGTGCGAATGCCCGTCAGCAACTGCGTCATATCCTGCGTAAGATCGGCCAGTTTCGACAACCGGGCGGCCGACGCCCGCCTGATCTTCGTGCGGTATCGCCACGATGGATACCAGATGAACGGCATGATTGCCAGCATCGCCAGGCCGAGCGCCGGCTTGAGGAACCACGCAGCCACCGTCATCGAAACCACCTGCAGCACCGCCGTCAACACCTCAAACGTTATCATCAGGGCGTAATTGGCCGTGCCGATGTCGTTGGTCATGTTCGACATCAGATCGCCGTTCCTCTTGTTGTTAAAGAACGACATCGACAGCCCCAGGAGGTGCTCGCACAGGTCGTTTCGGAGGTTGTAATCCACGCGATAGGCTACGTAACGGCCCAGATATATCTTGCCGAAATCGGCGATGGCAAGAATGGCCGCCAGGCCCAGCAACTGGATCGACACCGTAACGATCGCGTCCCAGTCGTAGGCTTGCAGCGCGTCGATCACTATTTTGGTTGCGTAGGCGGTGGCGCCCTCGCCGGCCGTGAAAACGGAGCTCAACACGAGCATGGCCGCAAACAGCCACTTGTACGGCCAAAGATACCTGTAAATCCTGTATTCCGAAAGCCTTTTCTTCCCGAGTATCTTGTCCTTCATAGCACCTGTGTCTTTGCCAGGCACTCGTAAACCTGCCTAGTGCCGTCAACCATTTTTTCCACCGTAAAAAACTCCATCGCACGCGCCCTGCCCGCGGCCCCCAGGCGGCTCCGCAGGGAATCGTCGGCCAGCAGCCTGCATATCGCCTCGGCCAGCGCGCCGGGGCTGCCCGGCGAAACTGCCAGGCCGGTCTGCATATCCTGCACCACTTCCTTCAGCCCGCCCGCGTCCGTGGCCACCACGGCGCACCCTGCCATTTGGGCCTCGATCGCCGCCGTGCACAGCCCTTCGGCGTGCGAAGGCATCACGAAAACATCCAGCCCCGCCAGCACCGCCGGCACGTCTGTGCGAAACCCGGTAAAAACAACCCGGCTATCTATGCCCAGCTCCGCCGCCTGCCGCTTCAGCGCCGCTAGACTCTCGCCCTCGCCCACCAGCAGAAACCGAGCGTCCGGGAATTTTTCGCAAATGATCGCGGCCGCGGCCAGAAAATCCTGCTGCCCCTTGCTGGCGGCCAGGTGCCCCACCACGCCCACCAGGCGGCTTTGCGCCGGCAAACCAAACTCCGCCCTCAGCGCCGCCGGCCGTAAGCCGTCAAAGCGCGAAGCATCCACACCGCTCGGCACCACCGCCACACGTTCGGCCGCCACACCCGCACAAACAAGCGCATCCCTGATAGCATACGAAATGGCGATGTATTTGTCAATACCGCTCCGATACTTCAGCCGCCCGAAGATGCCCCCCTTCACCGGGAAAACCACCCGGCGCGACACCACCACCCGCGCCCCGCCGGCCGCCAGCGATGCCAGCCTGCCCAGCCCGTGCGCGTGCGACGTGTGCAGGTGAAGTATGCCAAACCTACCCCGCCGCATAATGCCCGCCAGCCGCAGCGCGGCCGCCAGGTCCCACTCGCCCCACATCGAAAGCGGGTGCACGGCCACCCCGGCCGCCGCCGCACGCTCGGCCAGCGGGCAGCCCGGCCGGGCCGCCAGCTCCGCACGCAGCCCCCGGCGCGTCAGCCCCTCCAGCAGATGCAGCACCTGCTGCTCGCCGCCACGCCAGCTCACCTCTGTATTCACGTGTAATGACGACAGCCGCTCGCCAGCCATTCAGCGCCCCCACAACAGCAGCTCTTCGTATATCGACTCCACCCGCGCAGCCTGCGATTCCACGTCGAAATCCCGCACGGCCCGCTCCCGCGCGGCCACGGCCATCCGCCGGCGCACCGGCTCGTCGCCCAGCTCGATGATCGCCCGCGACAGGTTTTCGGCCGTGTCGGACACTATCCTGCCCGTCTCGCCGTCCTTCACGATCTCCGGCAGCATCCCGCGATTAGCCGCAATCACCGGCAGGCCCATCGCCATCGCCTCGCGCACCGCGCGGCACGAGCCGTCGCTGCCGGGCACCAGAAAAACCTTCGCATCGAGAGCCGCCAAGCAGCCCACGTAGTCGTCTCCCGTCAGGTAGCCCGCAAACCGCACCGCACCGCCCAGCCCGCGCCGTTGCACCGGTTTTTCGAGAATATCATGAAAACAGGTGCCGCGGCCGATGACCACCATGCGAAAATGGGGCAGCGCCCGCATCGCCTGCTCCACCGCCGCCAGCAGCACGTTGTAACGCCGGTGCCACTGCACCCGCGCCACGATTCCCACCACGTAATCGCGGGGGCCTAGGCCCAGCGCGCGGCGCATGTCGGGCAGGGGGCGGCCGGGGTCGAATCGCTCCAGGTCCACCGCACCTTCAAGCAAGCTGCACCGCTCGCGCCGCATCAGCTTTGACCGCACCGCCGCGTCGAGCACCTTGCCCGACAGGAAAATTGCGCGCGCCGTGTGCCGGCCAAACAGGTAGCGGTCGCGCAGGCCGCCCTCCAGCCGGCCGTCATACACCGACCTCACGATCGGCGGCGGCAACGGCATCCGGCGCGTCGCCAGCGCCGCCACAAGGTGATCGTTTCGCATGTGCGCGTGAATCAACTGGAAATCCCGTTCGAGCAGGAAGGCACGCAGCGTGGAAGCGTCGCGAGGTATGTTCACGAGGTGCAGATGCTTGCTCAGGTGCAGGCCCATCAGCGGCGCCAGGCCGCGGTCGACGGCATGCTGCCACACGCGCCGGTCGCTCTCATGCGGCGGCACGTCGGGCGAGGCAAACGTAACGTCATGCCCGCGCCTGTGCAGTTCGGCCGCCAGGCTCACCGCCGGCTCGGCGGGGCCGGTCCACTTGTAGTTGCTGAAGACGTGCAGTATTTTCATCCGCAAGAGCGTTCCCCGGGCCGCTCGTCGTCGGTGCTTACCAGGTAGCACGAATCTCGCCGCGATCGCCCCTCCACTGCCGCCAGCGGCACCGCAACGCGTTCGCCGCGCACCGCCAGGCGGTTCTGCTCGATCCAGGCCTTCATCGCGCGCGAGCGCAAGCCGCCTCTCAGCAGGCCCTGCCCGAACCACTCCTGCACACGCACCCCGGCCGACCGCGTAACCACGCCGTCGGCAGTGCGGCATACCACGGCCGCATCGCCGTCCGCCGCGTGCCGGCGGTGCTCGTCGATAGCCGCCATTATCGTGTCGATCGACATCGAGCGCACGCGGTGAATTCTGAATGGATCAAAACGGCTCACTGCAAAATTCGAGCTGTTTTTCAGGCAGCGCCGGCTGCGCGTTCTGATATGGCTCAGCTCGCGCCGCACCATCTCGCGTTCTATTGCCGGCCAGAGCTTCCGCGCCTGCCCATCAGTCAAACCCGCCGCCGCCGAATACTGCGTGCACATCTCCTTCAGCTCGCCCAAATCGGCCGCCTCGCGCAGCGAATGCGCCAGAAAGCCCAGGCTGCGCACGCGATGCACGCCGCGCAAGAACACCGGGAATCCGGCCGAATGCAGGTCGATCACGTACAGCTCGGGCAGGCCATCCGGCCCGCCGCCGCATGCCGCCAGCAGGTTTCCACCGTGGAAATCAGCATGGAAAACCCGCTGCCCGTGCATCGCCGCGCAAAGGCCCGCAATCCGGCCAAAGATAGCGCGCCGCCGCTCGCGGCCAGCCGCGTCCCCCGCCGCCGGCAGGCAGCCCGCCACCTTCACGCTATTCGGAACCGCCTCCACCACCAGGCTTGCATCTTCAAAAAAAATCCCGCGCCGCCTCTCGCCGTAAGCCAGCACCGTCGGCACGGGCAGGTTCTTCAGCGCCATCCGCCGCGACGCCACCCACTCGGCCTTGCCCTTCGTTTTCACAAAAAGATACTTCAGCGCACCGCGTAGCCCGCGCGACCGGTAATGCTTCACGATCACCTCGCGCCCGCCGGCCATCTGCACGCAGAAAACCGACCGCACGCTGTTTTCCTTTATAATACTGCAACCGGGCAGGCCGCGCAGCCCGTCAAATCGCTCCGCAATCTCGCGCACCGCATCTATGCTGTCGGCACGCGAAACCCACCGCCGGCCGCAAATCACACCGATACCGGCCGCATCGCCCGCCTCGCGGCCGCGATCATCGCCTTTTCCGCGCCTACTGCTCACTGCGCTTCCTTTCCTTGCAGTGCTCGATCTCCCACAGCTTGGCGTACTTGGTGAACACGTTGAACGCGGCAAACCCGCACAGCAGCAGGCCGCGCATCCCTTCGAGAAAGCCCAGCTTGAGGAAGTACATCTTGATGAACCTGAACGCCGGCCTCGCCAGCACGTCGGTCAGCCTCGTCCGCCGGCCCTTGTCGCGCATGTCCGAGGCCGTCCACGATGTGAAATCGTTGAACCTGTTCAGATAGCCGCCCAGGTCGCGAATCGTATTGTGAAGCATGAAACTATCGATCTGCCCTACCGACCCCCTCACCTGCACGCCCGCGTGAATACGGCGATGATCGTAGCGGCCCTTATCGCGGCGAAACAGCCGGAGCTGATTTTCGCGGCCCCAGCCGCAATATCTTATCGGCTTGCCGAGGAAAAAAGCAATCCGCCGCACGTAAAATGCATCGTGGCCGCCGCTGTCATGGCCGCTGTCATGGCCGCCGCTGTCGCGCAACCTCTTCAGCACGTCGTCGCGCAGCTCGGGCGTGATGATCTCGTCGGAATCCACCACGAAAACCCACTCGCACGACGCCCGCGGAATCGCGAAATTCCGCTGGACGCCGTCGGATGTGAAAACGTTTTCGAAAACGCGGCTGGTGTACTCGCGCACGATGCCCGCTGTGCCGTCGGCGCTGCGCGGATCGACCACCACCAGCACCTCGTCGCACCATTTCACGCTCTCGAGCGTATCGCGGATCGTGCGAGCGTTATCGCAGCAGATGACCAGCGCGCAAACGGTCTCGCGGCCATCGGCCGACGGCGGCGGGTTCATCCGCAAGGCAACGTCTTCCGGTGCCGACAGGTAGAATCCTTCATCCGAATCTTGGCTCATGATCGGGCTTTTCTCCGGAAGGAATTATAGCCGCCGCCACCGGCGCAATCAAGGATGTTTGGGGGGGGAGGGGGCGTTGCCCTCGGTGCAGGTGAATTTTCCAGTCGGCGCTAAACATGGCTTGCCTTTGGAGTTCGTTTCTGCTAAACTCATTAGAGAGTTACATCAGCCGGATGGAGTTCAACCTATGGCCCGAACGATAACGGAATTCGAGTTTACCGCCGACGTTGCGAGTTGGATCAACGCAATTCTGCAGCAGAATCCCTCGCTGCCATTCAGCGAGGCGAAGTGCGAGCAACGCGCCGATGGTTCTGAAACGCGCAGAGATTTGACGCTTCTCGATAATCACCGTCGCATCGTTCTCACGGGCGAAGTCAAATTGCCGTTTCAGACTGACGGCGGCAGCCCTTACAACGCTTCAGTGCTGAAGGATGCCAGGTCCAAGGCGCTCAGAGCCGACACGAAGTTCTTCTTCACATGGAACGTAAATGTATTCGTTCTGTGGCAGACAGCCCCAGCGAGGGTTCATTGGAGGGATACGAATTGGAAGCTGTGGGATGTGACCAACGTGCATCTTCCCGAGCACATGGACCAGCCAATGACGATCCACGCGATCAAGCTTTGGCTGGAGGGCTTCCTTCGAGAGTTTGCACAGATTCACCTGGGAAGCATTTCGCTGGGGCGGAAATCCCCGGACGAGACGTTTGTCGAATCGCTTGAGTCTGCCTTGCGCATGCCGATTCTGCTTTCGCTTGAGGAGCTTGCGCGGCAGTACAGCCAGAAAACGCTGAAGAGCAAGATCGACGAATGGATGCGCAGCGAGCAGGGCTGGATCATCTATGATGATGCCGAAGGGATCAGGGAAAACCTGGACAACGCCGCCAAGTTCGCGTGCTATGCGCTTGTCAACAAGATAGTTTTCCATGAAGCTTTGCTGAAGCGTTACCATGCGAAAATGGATAAGCTTTCGGTTCCAGAGCATATTGACACTGGCGAAGCGCTGCGGCACCACCTGGAGGGTTATTTCTCGAAAGCGAAAGCAGCCACGGACGACTATGAAACCGTCTTTGGCGAAGACCACAAATCGGTCGGCAACAGGATACCATTCTACTCCAATGCCGCCGTTCAGCATTGGCGCCAGTTGATAGAGCAGATTCATGATTTCGATTTCTCAAAGCTGGACTACGAGATCATCGGGAGCATCTTTGAGCGCCTGATCTCCCCGGAAAGCAGGAAGAAATACGGGCAGTTCTATACGCGCGTCGAGGTGGTGGACCTGATGAACTCGTTCTGCATTCGCTCGGGCTTTGAAAAGGTGATGGATCCGGCATGCGGCGGCGGCACGTTTCTGGTTAGAGCCTACGCGCGAAAGAGAGAGATAGCACCCGGCCGCAAGCACGGAGAGCTTCTATCCGACATGTTTGGGATAGACATTTCGAGGTTCGCAGCTCATCTTGCCACGATCAACCTTGCCACGCGCGATCTGATCGACGCCGAAAACTACCCTCGCATCCTCCGCAATGATTTCTTCGAGCTGGCTCCGCACAAGCGTTTTCTTTCGTTGCCGGTGCGCAATCAAGCCAACCCTCTTGGCGCCAAGCAGCATCGCGAAGTTCAGATTCCGCCGCTTGATGCGGTAATTGGCAACCCTCCCTACGTGCGCCAGGAAGACATCCCGAAGGCAAAAACCGCCGGGCAGCACGGCACAAAGGAGTACTATCAGAAGCTTGCAAGAGACGAAGGCGCGGACTTCTCCGGCCGCAGCGATATTCACTGCTATTTTTGGCCACATGCTGCAAGTTTTCTGAAGCCTGACGGCTGGCTTTGCCTTCTGACCTCCAGCCAATGGCTTGACGTGGAATATGGTTTCCGGCTGCAGGAATGGCTGCTCCGGAATTTCAGGATTGTGGCTGTGCTGGAAAGTATCGACGAGCCGTGGTTTGTGGGCGCCCGCGTGGCCACCACCGCCACAATCCTTCAGCGCGAACAAGACGAATCGGCACGAATGAGCAACATGGTTCGCTTCGTGCAGCTTCGCCGCCCCTTGCGAGAGCTTCTGGCACACGATGGCACCAGCGCCGGGGCTGTCACCGCCGCCGATCAACTCCGCGATGAACTGCTGTCATTGACAACCGGCACGATCAACGACAGGTTCAGGGCCAGAATCGTCCGCCAAGGCGACCTCTGGGAAGAGGGAGTACGTTTGGGGCAGGCACTGAATCGGCCCGGACAGGAAGCGTACTATGGCGGGAAATGGGGAGTTCACCTGAGAGCGCCGGATTTGTGGTTTGAGCTTCTGGAGAGGTTCGGCAAAAGCTTTGCCCCATTGTGTGATGTAGCCGAGGTAAAGCGGGGGATCACAAGCGGCAAAGATTCCTTCTTCTTCCCAAAAGACTGCACCGACGAGCAACTGCAGGTGTCTACGGATCCGATGGAATTCGAAATGGCACACGGTGTGCCGCGGAAGGATGTAGCTTCCGGCAAAGTGCGGCTCGTGCTATGCGGAGAAGAGCGCGGGGAGATCAAGCCCATCGAGGCCGAATACCTGGAGCCCGAAGTCCATAGCCTTATGGAAATTGATGGGTTCGTCGTGTCACCCCAGTCTTGCTCGCGGAAGGTCGTCTTGATGGGGGGAAAGCGTGAGAAACTCGGCAGATATGCACGGCAATACGTGCAATGGGGTGAAACGAACAACTTTCAGAATAACGAGACTTGCTTAGGAAGACACACCAACAATCGCGAATGGTACGATCTGACAGGGCACAAGCCCTCACCGTTGATATGGCCCAAACAGAGACAGTACCGCTACATCGCGCCCTCAAATCCAGAATGCCTGCTGATCAACTGCGGCCTGTACGGCATCTCACCCAGGGAAGAGGCCACACGCGGGGATCTTTGGGTGGCAATCCTGAATTCCACATGGACATTGCTGTCTTGCCTGCAATTCGGGCGCCCTGTTGGCAACGAAGGCACATGGAGCACCATGATTTCCGATGTGAACATGATGTTGGTTCCAGACTTAAGGAAAGCCTCTGAGGCACGAATCGGTAGGCTCGAAAAGTGTGCGCGGAAGCTCAAGAGCAGAAAAGCTTCAGGCTTCCTTTCAGAACGCCGCCTCAGAACCATGGCCTATCGCCAAGCGGGAAAGGCTGACCAACTGGACAATCTGTCTGACCAGTGTGAGCTGGATATGCGTGACCGGCGCGAACTGGACGATGCCGTCCTTCAGATGATGGGCGTGCGG
>DATLAR010000191.1:0-6250 GCA_035527355.1 Planctomycetota bacterium | reverse complement strand
GGCCGCGGCGTGATAGAAGGCGGCGGCCCGGGCGTGATACAGGAACAGGATCAGGCGTACGTCAAGGCATATTCACTGCACGAGAAAGGAGCAAACCATGATGAAACGGATGATGGTGGCGTTGATTGCGTGTGCGGCGGCCCTGCCGGCGGCCTTGCCGGCGGCTGCCCGTGAGGTGGTGCGCGTGCAAGAGATAGCAGAGCCGCGCGAGGTGGTCTATAAGAAGGTGGGCGACGAGCCCCTCAAGCTGTTCGTGTTTAACCCGCCCGATCTGAAGGCGGGCGACCGCCGGGCGGCGGTCGTTTGCATCCACGGCGGCGGCTGGGTGGGCGGCGACGTGCGGCTGTTCTTCCCGCACGCGCGATATTTTGCATCGCGCGGGGCCGTGGCGATCAGCGTGCAGTACCGCCTGTGCAAGCCGGGCGGGCCTACGATCTTCGATTGCCTGGCCGACTGCAAATCGGCGATGCGTTACATCCGCGCAAACGCCGGAAAACTATCCGTCGATCCCGCCCGCATCGCGGCTATGGGCGACTCGGCCGGCGGCCATCTTGCCGCCTGCCTTGGCGTGCTCGACGGATTGGACGACCCTGCCGATGACCTCGCGGTGAGTGCCGTGCCAAACGCGCTGCTGCTTTACAACCCGATCCTCGACCTCGCAACCACCGTCAACAAATGGGCGCTGTCGATCCCCGGTATCGCCGAGCCAAACGCGGCGAAACTGAGCGAGGAGCAGATCGAGCGCGTCGCGTCGCACGGCAAAACCCCGCTCGAACGCGCGAACGCCATCTCGCCGATGTCGGCCGTGGCCAAAGGCCAGCCGCCCGTGCTGCTGATGCACGGCACCGAAGACGCGTGCGTGGGCGTAGAGCAGGCTCGGCAGTTTTCAAACGCGGCAGTGAAAGCCGGCAACCGCTGCGATTACATCGAGCTGAAAGGCATTGCGCATGCTTTTGTGCTGGTGAACTATACCGCGCCCGAAGAGGTGACGGCCGAATCCATCCGCGCGGCCGATCGCTTCCTCGCCTCGCTCGGTTACATCGCGGGCAAGCCGACGCTGCGGGCGGCGAGCGAATAGGGCAAGTAGCGCGGACCTCAAGGAAAGCAGGATGGCAGGCTCTTCCGGTCTCACTGTGCCTGGCTGAGCCACTGCGCGATTTTCTCGGCGGCCTGGCGTGCCCATTGGCCGACGTCGCGCGCGCCAAAGAACATCGCTACCATCAGCACGATCAGCAGAATGCCGGAGATGAACGCGAGCATCGGGCTGCCGCGTTCATCACGTGCGGCCGGTTCACGCGTTGCTGCTTCACGCTGAGCATCGCGTGCGTCGCGCGGTTCTTCCCCCTCGGCGGCCACGGCCGGGGCAGGCGAGTCGTTGAGCGCAGCGATTACCTCCTGCATGTTCTGAAAACGCACGGCTGGATCTTTTGCGAGCATGCGCTCCACCGTCTGGCAGAGCGGCGGCGGCACGTCGGCAAACTTGCGGAGGTACTCGGGGCTGTCGTAGAGGTGCTTGCGGAGGATTTCATCGTCGGTGCGGCCGGAAAACGCCGGCACGCCGGCGAGCATTGTGTACAGGATCGCGCCCAGCGAATAGACGTCGGTGCGGCGATCTACTTGCTTGCCCTGGATTTGCTCGGGTGCAATATAGTAGGCGACGCCGGCGAAGGTGGGCAGCTTGCCGGGTTGCTCGGATCGTTCGAGCACGCAAATGCCGGCAAAGTCCACGATCTTCACCTCGCCTGCGATACCGATGAGTA
Organism: Planctomycetota bacterium; assembly: GCA_035527355.1. Lineage (GTDB taxonomy): Bacteria > Planctomycetota > PUPC01 > JABMSA01 > JABMSA01 > DATLAR01. The sequence continues at coordinate 4,490 of DATLAR010000191.1, read as the reverse complement.
TGTTTCGCGGCTTCAGATTGCCATGCACCACGCCGAATGCGTGTGCCGCCGCCAGCCCCTCGGCCACGCGCGTCATTATGCTCTTCGCGCGATCCACGGTAAAGCGGCTGTCCGACGCCAGTGTTTCGGCGAGGCTGTGGCCGGGCACATACTCGCTGACAAAATACGGCTTGTCGCCGCGCATGTCCACTTCGTGTATCACCGCCACGGCCGGATGGTTCAGCCCCTTCAGCGTTTGCACGGCCGACAGCATCGGGTCGACCCCGTCACCGAACGCTTTTCGGTCGAAAACTTTCATTGCCATGTCGCGCGGCTGGCCTTCCTTGCGCACGCGGCAGATGCGCGCATACGAGCTGTGCGCGGTCTCCTCGATCATGTCGTATCCGCCGACGGTCTCGAGGCGTATGGCATGGCCGGGCTTGGCGGGCCAGAAAGTGAGCGTAGCCTTGCCGATGGAAATGACGTCGCCGGGGTCCAGGCGGCAGTCGCGGATAATCTCGCCGTTGACGCAGGTGCCGTTGCGCGTGTCGAGGTCGCGGATGTGCCACTCCTCGCCCAGCCTGTATACCTCGGCATGGCGGCGCGACGCGTGCGGCTCGCGGAGCTGGATGGTGCAATCGGGCATACGCCCGATCACCGACGGCCCCTGCAGCTCGAAATCCGCCAGCGGAGCGCCTTCGTCTTGTATTTGCAGAAACGGCATGGCCAAGCCTTTCTTTTTGTTGCCTGAAAGATTCTAATCCATACCAAAAGGACTTTCAAGTATTTTATTCAAGTGCGGGAAGAAGTGCCAAGTGCCGGGAAGAAGTGCCAAGTGCCAAATGCGAAGGCAGCACGAGCATGGTTCCCTCTGGGCGCGGGCCAGTTTTCTTGATTCGCCCGCGGCCGCACGGTAAGATGTTGTGCAGGGGAAACCATTATGGAAAAAGTTGCTTCAGATATCCGCGTGCGCTATTCCGAAATCATGCCCGTGGCGCGGGCCTATTGCTGCTACCTCGCACCGATCAGTTACGGCGACGCCGTGGTGATCGCCACCTGGATCGCCGAGGTGAAAAAGGTGCAACTGACCTTCCGCTACCAGCTCGTGAGGCAGTCCGACGGCGTGCCATTTGCCGAAGGCTTCACCGCGCACGGCTGCATCGACGCCTCCGGCCGGCCGATGAGAGTGCCGCACGGAATAAGCCTTTTAGGCGGTTAGCCTTTTGGGCTGTTAGCCTTTTAGGCTTGATACAGAGGCAACTTGTGGATGACGCCCTCTAAGGCTAACGGCCTAACAGCCTAAAAGCCTAAAAGGCTAAAAGGCTAGCTAAAGCCTGTTGCGGCTTCAGCCGCAACAACCTCACACCGCCACGCCCGCTTCCAGCTTCTTGTATTGCACCCGGTTCGTAACGTTGTCGACCACCGCGTAATCGCCGTTCATCAACGCACCGGGGCACACCACAAACGTGGTGCCCACCGTCCGCTCGCCTTGGAGGTCGCCCACCTGCCCCACGAATGCATGACTCGGCCGCACGGTGTCGATGATCTCCTCGACCACCTCGGAACCTTGTGGCGTCATGAGCTTTGGCGGCGTGTGCAGGAGCATAGCCTTGGGGCCGGGAAATTCGACGAACGACTCGGCGGCATACAGTATGTGCGGCCGCGAAAACGCCAGGATGAAATCGAGTTCGGTCTGGTGTTCGGTGATCTCGCCGCCGAATCCGCAAACGTACATGTCTCTTACCCGGGGCGTGGTGAATTTCGTGGTGATGCGCCCGTGCACGATGTAGGTTTTGCGCGACACTACCTCGCGGTTCACCGCCATCTGCAGGAAGAGATCAAGAGGAGCGTCGAGGTTGCCCGGAATGACAAACGAGAGCCTGTTGGCATCGGCCAGTGTTTTGAAGAAAGCCTGGTAAACGAGCAGGTTCGCCCGTTCCTGCTCGCGAATGGCATCGAGATGCCTGTTTGGCGCGCGGCCCTCCTTCCGTGCGTTCAACCATTCGTTTGTGCGTGCGCCCATCTTCACGACGTCGCCGGTAAAGACAACCATATCCGCGTGTTCTTCCTGGATTTTCGCCCTCAAGCCATTGAGCGCGTCGACCTGGCCGTGCAGGTCGCTTATTGCAAGTATCTTCATTGCCCCTCCTTTCGATAGGCCGGTGTTTCCATTAGTCAAAACAACCGAATCGGCTCATGCGGCAGAGATTTCGCGCGGGGCGAAAAGCGGCGGGAGCGGCATGCGGCTGCCGGCTTTCATTCAGAAGGACGAGTGTGTCGGCTGTTTGGAGAGGGCTTATATCATCCGCCATGCGAGGGCAATGGCGCCGGCGAGCAGCAGGCAGCCGTCGATGACGAGCGGGCACGCGAGCTCGGATTTGACCAGGCGGTCGAAGAACGGGTAGAGGAAGAGGAGGATGAATACGGGGCAGGGCAGCAGCCAGAGGGCCAGCGGCGAGAAGATGTCCCACGCTGCGCCGAAGATGAGCACGCCGGCGAGCACTGCGGTGAGCACGGCCAGGTGGATGCGCGTTCGCCTTTCGCCGATGAGCACCGGAAGCGTTTCGCGGCCGAGCATGCGGTCGCTCTGGATGTCGGTGAAGTCGAACATGGTGGCCCGCACGAACGCGAGGATTGCGGCTACTATCGCGGCGAGCACCACGGCGATTGCGCTGCGGTGGAGCGCGGTGGGCGGGCTCGACACTGCAGGCAGCACCACGGCCACCGCCGCCCACGCGGATGCAGTGAAGAGGTCTTTGGATGCAGGAATGTCCTTGAGCCGCCGATAGCGCAGGAAACCGGGGCCGATGGGCAGGTTGTATGCCAGGGCGATAAGGTATGCGGCGGCGAGCAGCAGCGTTTCCACCAGGCCCAGGCTTGCGGCCACTACCAGCGAGCCGGCGGCCAGAATGCTGGTGAGGGCCATGAGCAGGCGCGGGCTTCGCGCGTAAAAAGCAACGCGCGGCGGCGCGGACAGCTCGTCGAGCTGTTTTTGCGCCATTCGGCTCCAGATGTAAACGGAATAGATGTAGCAGAAGGCGATGGCGAGGTGCAGCGGGTTTACGCGTGCATCGGGCCGCGCCTGCAACGCGAAGCACGCGTACGTGAGGGCCACGGCGCCCAGGCCGGTGTAGATGTTGCTGTAGGCTGCAAACTTCAGCCCGCGGCGTACGAACCGCATCACGGGCGTGGATTCTTCGGCGAGCGACCGCAGCCTTTTGATAACCGCATTTGTGATCCAGTTTGGCGTGCTGGCGCCGGCGGTAACGCCAACTACGGCATAGCGGGCGAGATCGCGCGGCAGCTCGGATGCGGTTTCAACGTGGAAGGCGGGCACGCCGGCCGACTCGGCCACTTCGGCGAGGCGGCGCGTGTTTGCGCTGTGCTTGCCGCCTACCACTACCATGGCGTCTACCGCCTTGCACAGCTCCAGTACCTCGCGCTGTCGATCCTCGGTTGACTTGCAGATGGTGTCGACGACTGTTACATCGCGGTGGCGGGCCTTGATGGCCTGGGCAATAAGGCCGTAGGCCGATTCGTTGAACGTGGTCTGCGCGGCCAGCAGCACGGGGCCGTCGAGCTGAATGGCGGCGGCTTCGTCGGGCGTGGAAGCCACAATGCCCTTGTTGTCGCAAAAGCCCAGCAGGCCAACGACCTCGGCGTGGTCTTTGTCGCCGGCGATCACGATGGCGTGGCCGAGCTGGTGATACTTGCGGATGAGGTTTTGCGCGTGCCGCACGTGCGGGCAGGTGGCGTCGATGATGGCGAGGCCGGCGGCGTCGACGGCTTTGCGTGTTTCGGGCGGGATGCCGTGCGCGCGGATCACAACGGTGCCCGCGGCGAGGCCGTCGATGGTGTCAACCGATTTCACGCCGCGGCGCTCGAGCATTTCCACGGCCTGGCGGTTGTGGATGAGCGGGCCGAGCGTGTAGTATGGGCCGCCGTTCTTGTGGGCTTCGCTAAGCACGCCGTCGATTGCGCGCCGCACGCCCATGCAAAATCCTGCGGTTTTCGCCAGTTTTATCTGCATCGGGTTCGGTGAGTCTCGGGTGAGTTCACGGGATAAGGAGGATCAGTCGGCTGCTTTCCGCTCTGCATCTTCCACTCGGTGTTTCTGGGAATCCGCCGGTGCCTGCATCGCCCGGGCTTCGCGTGGGTTTACGATCATGATTGTGATCTGCCGCAGGCCGATCCTTGCAGCCGTGCGCTGTGCCAATGCCGCAGGTGCCGGCGGTGTCATAGCGGCACCCGGGGCGGCGTCGACCATCGCGGCTACTGATTTGCGGTCAAGCCCGATGTGCGGGTCTACTATTATGAATTTCCCGCTGGCGGCGATGCGGGCTATGATATCCACAGGCTCGCCCGGATCCTTTTCAGGTGCGGGCGGCGGTGCTTCGGCCGTCTGCGCGACGACAACCGTGCGGTCGGCTACGACTCTGCCGGTGACGCTGTAGCCATTTTGCTCGAGGAAAGCCTGCAAGTCGGCGAGGCACTGCTGCACGTTTTCGGAT
>DATLAR010000190.1:0-4234 GCA_035527355.1 Planctomycetota bacterium | reverse complement strand
GCGCGAAAGCAGCATATCCTGCTGGCGTTCAAGGAGCCGACTGCTATCGGCAGCCTTGTTTTTCCTGCACCGGAGGCAAGCGACCTCGAATTCACGATCAGCGTGCTGAAGGCCAACGCCCCCTATCCGCCGCGCGCGAAGGAGGAAGGCGACTGGATCAAGCTGAAGACCGGCGACATCCGCCACTGGAATTGCGTGCCGGTGCCCGAGGGCACACGCACGCGCGCGCTGCGCATCACCTTCGCAAAGCCCGGCGACGACATCTCGAAGGGGTTGGAAGACATAGAGGGCGATCCCGATGTGCCCGATCTGGAAACCTCCGAGGAGGAAGGCAAGCCCGAAGCCGTTCCGCTGGACGGGAAGAGGGCGGCCTGGAAATCGCATATCGACGGCATGCGGCTCTTGCGCAGCCGCTTCAAAAACATGCTGCCCGAAGCGAGAATCCGCGTGAACTCCGGCAGGCTCAACGCGGCAACCGGCGAGTGGGACGCCCTGCGCACAGAGGTGCTGAGCGAAGCGAACCCCGCAATCTACGTGATGGAGTGGGAGAAGGAGCAGTCGGTGCGCGGTCTTGCGATAATGGAGATCGACGGCGAGTGGACGGCTGTAGACGTTTACACCGGACCGGCCGGCGAGATCAAGATCGATGGCAACGAGCATTGGCAGGAGGTGGCGCGATACCAGCAGGAGACGCGCAACTACTACCAGCCCGACGCCTCAAACAACGCGGAAGCTCGATACATCGACGGCGTGGTGGATTTCGGCGATGATTACAGCACGAGAGCCGTGCGGCTGCGCGTAGTGCAGCAGTGGGCGGCCGCGGGCGGCTATCCGCGGGGCGTGCGAAGGGACCGCGGCGCCCGCGAGGTTCAGCCCGCGCGCTGCCGCATCTACGGCGTGGCGCCGCTGCAGTACCTGGGCGGCGAGCCGCCGGCCGACCCGCTGGTGGCAAAGCGGCTGTGCGTTTATGACGGCGAGACCGGAAGCCTGCTGGAGGAAATGCCCTCGCAGATCGACGGGCAGATAGCATTCGACCCGGCGGGCGAGTTGTTTGCCATCGCCGATTCCAAGGTAATGAAGGTGGACGCAAAGGCTCTGAAGTTTGAGGAGTTTGTGTCGGACCTCAAGGGGCCTCACCTGCTGGCGTTCGACAATGCCGGCCGGCTGTATGTGTACGATCACGATTCCAGCCAGCGGATCGTGCGCGTCTACGACCAGCAGGGCAAGTATCTGCACACGATAGGCAAACCAGGCCCGAAGAAGGCCGGCCCGTGGGACCCGTACAGCCTCGATCAGGTGTGCTCGATGGCGGTGGACGCCGACGAACAGATATGGATGGTGTATCCGCACGAGAACCCGCGGCGCATAATGCTTTTCAAAACCGACGGCACGTTTGTGCGCAACTACCTGGGCAACACGCACTACGGCGGCGGCGGCGTGCTGGACCCTTACGACAAGACGCGCCTTTACTGGAAAGACACGGTGTGGGAGCTCGACTGGGCGAAGGGCACGTCGCGCGTGAAGAACCTGATGTCGATGAACTACTGGGAAGCAAGCCCCTGGTGCTTCAGCTTCAGGGGCGACCTGGAGCCGATCATCGTGGACGGCCGGCGATACATGACATCTTCCCCGCTCACGGTGGGCGACCGCCAGGGCGTGGGCGTGGTCTACCTTTACGATGAGAAAACGCTCACGATCCGCATGATGGCCGCGATGGGCAACGCTATGGCTTTCCCCTTCCTGCACACGCCCGAAACACTGACCCGCCTCGGCGGCAAGGGGCTGGACCAGTTCCGGTTCATTTGGACCGACCGCAACAGCGACGGCACCGTGCAACTGGACGAGGTGACGTTTGCGCCACGCGTGCCAGACCACGCTCTTGGGCGGTTCGACCGCACTCTCGGCGTTTCCGCCCGCAGCTTCCGCTACGAGGTGAAGGAATTCCTGCCCGATGGCACGCCGGTGTACGAGGAAAAGCCGATGACCGAAACGCTATTCCGGCTGGACAACGGCAACTTCTTCCGCTTCGGCATGCGATCCGGCAGAGCGGTGAACGAAGTGATCACGCCCGAAGGCAAGCGGCTTTGGTCTTACGACGCATGGTGCGGCGTGTCGGGCTTGTACATTCCGCCGTGGGAGCCGGGCGTGGCGACGAATCAGCTTGGCATTTCGGGCCACGCCACCGCGCCCAACCTCGGCGAATTCCTCGTAATCCACGCGAACACCGGCCAGATGAACGTCTGGACGGCCGACGGCTTCCTGGCCGGGCACATCACGCTGCACACACGCGACCCGCGCAGCCACGGCTGGCCCGAGGAATACAAACGCGGCACGCGGCTCGACGGCCTCTCCCTGGGCCAGGAGCATTTCCACCATTACTTCTGCAAGACCGAGCAGGACGGCAAATTCTATATCGTTGCCGGGGGCAACCACATCAGCGTGGTGGAAGTGAAAGGGCTGGAGAAATACAAGCGGATCGGCGGCACCATAAATGTGACGCGCGAGCTTCGCGACCGCGTGCGGCAATGGCAGGCGGCGCGAGTGCGCAAGCAGTTGTTCGCACAGGCGCCGATCATCGAATGCCCGAAGATCGACGGCCGGTTCACGATGCAGACGTATATGCAAAACAGGGATAGCTGGCCATCGGTAGAGATACCGAAATTTGCAGAGCTGGGCATGGCTTACAATGAGAAATACCTTTATGTAATCTGGAAAGCTGACAACGCGGGGCCGATGAAGAACGGCGGCGACGATTTCCGACGGTATTTCAAAACCGGCGCGGCCGTCGACATCCTGCTCGGCACCGATCCCAAGGCCGATCCCGACCGGCGGGCGCCCGTTCCCGGCGACCTCCGCCTCCTGGTAACGGTGGCGTCGGGCAAGCCGGCGGCGGTGCTGTATCGGCCCGTAGCCCCCGGTGCGCCCAAAGATCAAGCATGGGAAACGTCCACGCCCGCCGGCGGCACCACTGCTTTTGACCAGGTGGTGAAGCTGGACAAGGTGTCCGTGGCCGTCACATCCTCCCATGAGGGCGGCTACATCGTGCTGGCGGCCGTGCCGCTGGATGCCATTGGCCTGAAGATCACCGACGGCATGCTGCTGAAGATGGATTGGGGCGTGATGATGACCGAAGAAGGCAACCTCACCACCGGCCGCATCTATTGGGCAAACAAGACGGCCGTGGGCACCACCGACGAACCCACCGAGGCCAAGATGACTCCCGACCTCTGGGGGCACGTGCGCTTTCGCGACATGACAAATGTTGACCTCGACCCCCGGCAGAAGAAGAAACATGACCTCGAGGACTTGCTGGAGGGCTTGCCGCCCGGCGACGATCCTGAATTCTGAACCAAACTCGATTGAGGCAGGAGAAGGCCTTATGGCAGGAAAACCGTTGGACCCCGTCCGCCGGCTGCGCTGGTTCAAGGAAGCGCGGTTCGGCATGTTCGTTCATTGGGGGCTGTATACGCAACTGGGCCGCTGGGAATGGACGATGCACAACGAGCGCATCCCGCGGCGCGAGTACGAGAAGCTGGCCGAAACGTGCAGGCCGAAGCCGCGCCCGATGCGCGAGTGGGCACGCCTCGCACGCAAGGCCGGCATGAAATACATCGTGATGGGCACAAAGCATCACGAGGGTTTCTGCCTGTGGGACACAGCGCAAACCGACTACAGCACCGCGGCACGCGGGCCGCACCGCGACCTCGTGCGCGAATTCGTTGATGCCTGCCGCGAATTCGACCTGAAGGTGGGGCTATACTATTCGCTGATGGACTGGCACCACCCCGACGGCCATGCCTGCGCCACCGACGAGGCCGCGCGAAAGCGCTTCATCGACTTCACCTTCGGCTGCGTGCGCGAGCTGTGCAGCAACTACGGCCGCATAGACGTGCTATGGTACGACAACGCGTGGCCGGCGCTGCCGGGCGACGGCTGGCGCGCCGCCGAGCTCAACGCAATGGCACGCAGCCTCCAGCCGCACATCCTTATCAACAACCGCTCGGGCCTGCCGGAAGACTTCGGCACGCCCGAAGGACACGTTACCCCCGATCCGGATCGCGCGTGGGAAGCCTGCATGACGATGAACGGCACGTGGGGCTACGTGCCGTCGGCGCCCGACTGGTGCTCGGCGCGACAGATCATCGAGATGCTGCGAACCGCGGCCGCCGGCGCCGGGAACCTGCTGCTGAACGTCGGCCCGATGGTCGACTGCTCCTTTCCGCCCGAGGCAATC
>DATLAR010000189.1:0-18888 GCA_035527355.1 Planctomycetota bacterium | reverse complement strand
TGGTTTCCAGGATGCCATTCAAGGGCTGGACGCCGGGCGGCGCGCCGATCTGGGACGTCAAGAAGCACGAGAAGGTGATCGGCATAATGAAGAGCGCTACCTACGACTGTCGCTACGCCGGTCCGTCGCAGGGATTCGAGGTGAACCTGCCCAACGGGCAGTCCCTCTTCCCCAACGGTCAGGCTATGGTCTACCTGCCGGCCGAGGGCAAGGTGGTGGTGGGCGCGCCCCTCACGTGCGTGCGGGACGACGGCAAGATACTGTGGACGTACAAGGACGACTGGGCGGGGCCGCTGAGCGTCTTCTGGCAGACGACCGTCCCTATCTCCGACCGCGACGGCTTGCTCATCGGCACGCTGGGATGCATCGGCCAAGCGAAGACGAAGCTGGGGACGATCTTTGCCATGCCTTCAAGCACGGGCCGGCTGCACCTGATGACGATGGATGGCCTGCTTGTAGCCAGCATATTCCAGGACAGCCGCGTGAGCCGGGATTGGCCGAACGAAACGCGGATAGGCATGCCTTTGGGCGACGCTACAATGGGCGCCAACTGGTCGGGTCGATTCTTCCAGTCAGGGAAGAGCGACTGCTACCTCATCGCCGGCTCCACGGCGTGCAACGTCTTGAAACTGAACGGGTTCGACAGCCTCAAAGAAATATCCGGCGGCGAGGTGACCGTGACCGGCAAGTGATCGCCGGCAGCGGGAAACAGCATGCACAGAAGAAGAGCAGCATTTTGCGCGGTTTTGTGTGCGGCGGCAGCCGCTGCAATCGGCGGCGCCGCATGGGCCGGGCAGCCTGCCGGTAACGATGCCGACACCCGCCTGCAGAAGACGGCTGGCCCCGTGAAGCTGTCGTACGCGATGCCGTTCGACGGCTATGTTACGCTGGTGATCGCCGACGAGCAGGGGCTGCGGGTGAAGAACGTGATCAGCATGGCGCCGCGCAGCAAGGGCGAACGGACCGACTTCTGGGATTGCACGGGCGAGGACGGCAAGCCGGCGGCGCCCGCCAAATACCGCTTCCGCGGGCTGCTGCATCGGGGCATCGAGCCAGTTTACCAGGCATCTTACGGCTGCACCGCTACGCTGCCCGAAGACGGCGGCGCCGGCGGCTGGCTCAGCGACACTTCCGCGCCTCGGGCCGTTGCCATCACCGACGACCTAGTGGTGCTTGCGGCGGAGAAAGCCGAATCCGGCTCGACGATCATCGGCGCCGATCTCAGCGGCAAGAAGGTGTGGGGAGATCGCAGCCTCTCGGGAATCAGGTTCCTGGCAGCCGAAGGCAAGAATGCCTACGCGCTGGCGGCCCCTGGCGGCGCTGCTCCGGTGATCCACCGGCTGAGCCTGGAGACGGGCAAGCCCATTCGCTTCCCGCACGGCGCACTCACGGTGGCTGTCTTTCAGGGGGCCGAAGGCCCGGAAGTGATAAAAGGCTGTGTGATCGGCGGGCTGGCCGTAAGCGCCGACCGAATAGCTGTTTCCGTGCTTGATGCCGCCACGAGAGGAACTGTTAACAAAGCCGCCCCGAAGAAGGACGCAGACCTCGACCTGGACGATCTTGACCTGCTGACTGACCCCGAAGAGATCGAACCGGACGATACCGACGACGCATTCGGGGCCGGCGGCGACGCTGTGCGGTTTTACGACAAGGAGAGCGGCCGGCTTCTTGGCCAGCGGGCAATGCCAAAGCCGGGCTGCCTCACATACGACTCGGCCGGCGTTCTCTACGTATGCTCGGACAACAACATCGTGCGCCTGACGGACGGCAAGACGCTGACGACGCTCGCCAAGCTTGGGCCGGGTGCGCCGGCGAGCATCGCGGTGGACAAGGCCGGGCAGCTTTACGTGGCAGACCGTGCAACCCACCAGGTGAGGATTTACGGCAAGGATGGCAAGCCGGCGGGCGCGATCGGAGCGCCCGGCGGCCGGATGGCCGGCGGCCGGATGGCCGGCGGCACTTGGCAGCCCGAGGGGATGCTCAATCCGGCGTCGATTGCATTGGACAGCCAAGGGCGCGTGTGGGTGGCGGAAGACGACCCCTGCCCGAAGCGCGTGAGCGTGTGGAGCGCCGCCGGCAAGCTGGCGGCGGAGTTCCTGGGGCCGGCCTCGCGTGCCGCGTGGGATGCAATGGCCGATCCCGACGACAAGACGCGCGTTTTCGGCAGCGGCACCGAGTTCAGGCTTGACTACGAAACCGGCCGAGCCACCGTAGTTGCCGGCGGCTTGGCGAATGCCTCGGGGCAGTTGCTGAAGGCAAAAGGCCGCGAATACTTCATGGCCAGGAATGGCAGGCTCTACTTGCGAACTCAAGCCGGTACGAAGCTCGTGGCCGCGATGGACTCGTTCGTCTGGCGCGACGCGCGGTCCTTCTCCGATTTCCCAATCGCCTTCACGGTTGAGTGGGAAGGAGACGGCTCGCCCAGCGGGCATCACGGGAGCTGCTCGTCGTCCTTCCATTGGGCGGACCTGAACGACGACGGCAAGGCACAGGAGGTTGAGACGACGGCGGGGTCCCGCGTGGCGCGCTCCAAGGGTTGGAAGTATCCCTTCGGCGTCGCTGGCCTCAACGGCAGCTATTGGCTGGACGAGGATATGAACCTCTACTCGTGCGGCTGCGAGACGTCCTATTACTATCCGCCCGGAATGGGCCCTGTGGTTATGAAGGCGCCGCTTACGGGATGGACGCCCGGCGGCGCCCCGATATGGGATCTGGCGAACCAGCAGCTCGTAATCGGCGCGTTGAAAAGCTCGTTCTACGGCGAACCGAGCGGGCCCGTGAAGTTCACCGGCACCCTCCCGGGCTTCGAGGTGACGCTCCCCAGCGGGAAGGACCTTTTTTCCAATGGGGAGTGCAACTGGTTTCCGGGGGAATCGCTCTATCTGCCGGCGGACGGCACAGTGGTGATCGGCCCGCCAATCACGTGCGTGCGCGACGACGGCATCATCCTCTGGACTTACAAGGACGAGTGGCCCGGACCGTTCAGGGCGTACTGGGACAAGCCCGTGCCGGTGATAGACCGCGACGACACACTTATGCTGCCAACGGGCTGCATCGGCCGCGCAAAAACGCCGCTGGGCATCGTCTTCGCGATACAGTCGAGCATCGGCCGCATGTACCTTATGACGATGGACGGGCTGTTCATCGCCAGCGTGTTTCGGGACTGCCGCCAGAACCCGGAGCCGTGGCCCAATGAAGCCAAGCCGGGCACGTCGCTGGCGAATGTGACGATGGGCAGGGAATGGTCTGGCGGCCATTTCTTCGGCAGCGCAAAGAGCAACGAAGCGTACCTGATTGTCGGAAACGTGCGTTACAACGTCATCAGGTTCAACGGTTTCGACAGCATCCAGGCAATAGCCGGCGGCGAGGTGACGGTGCCGTAGAGCGCGCTTGGAGAGACGGCCGGCGGCGCGGCCGAGACGCCCTACGGGGGCGTTTCCACTCACGCCGGCGCACCCCCGATTCGGCAAGCTCGTCATCTCAGGCACGTGTGTCTATGGCGGGATGAGCTATGGTTCGAGGATGGCCGCGCTCCATCGATTGGGTGCGGCGGCAATCTCGCCTGATTCATCCGGAGGCAGGCCGGTCTTGTCCGCCCAGTTGAAGCGCATAATTCGGCCGTCTCCCTTCGAGTTGGACACTACGACTCCGAGGTCGGTTCTGTAGGCCTGTGAGTGCTGCGGTGCAAAGCCGATGGATGCCAGGGGCACTGCGATCTCCACCGAATAGCCACCGTCGCGGCGCTCGATGATGATCTTCGCCTCTTTCAGAACATCCACACGGTCTACCGTGCGGCCGCCGGCAAGCGTGACGGGGTTGCGGTCGCCTTCTACCTTCCAGCGGTAGAGGACGGCGATGGGATTGCCCTGAAACACCGAGACGAGCAGGCGCAGATCGCCCACGGCCGGTTCTTTGCGGAGCGCGTTGGCGGCGGGGTCGGTGCCAAGGTACAGGTTCAGAGAATCACCGGTGAGAAAGAGGCGATTCACGTCATCCCCGCCGTTGATCATCGGGCTGCTGTCGCCAAACACCTGGCAGGCGAGGTAGAGGTTGGCGGCGTCAAACGCCATTGCGGCGCGTGCTTCATACGGTCCGGCCACCCACTCGACAAAGCTGTCGTAGGGGTACTTGTCGAGCTTACCGTCAACGGCCACAGTTTTCATCCGCGCGATCGTCAGCAGATCGTTCGCAGCCTCCATCTCAGTCCTTTGTTCCACGAGCGCCTCAGCCGCGGCTGCATCCTGCTCGCTTACTGCCAATTCGCCGCCGGGGATCGCCCGCAGCGTGTCGAAGCCGTCAAGCCTGATCACGTTGTATTTGTCGGAGCCGGCGATCACGTAGAACTGGTTGGATTTTTCCGCTTTGAAGAAGTGTGCGGATCCCCACATCGGCCCCATCGTGAGGGCGCCGAACGGGCTGCCAGGCTGCGGGTCTTTCGGCACACGCTCGCCGCCGAGGCGCCAGTCCTGAAACACGCTGGCGAGAAAGAGGCCGTCGGTGGTCGTGAGGTAGAGGCGGCCGATGATCGAGCTCATAGCGAAAACGGTTCCTACGGGGGTGGCGGCCCGGCCCACGCAGCCGCCTGTGCCCACGAGAACGTCCTCGCGGCCGGGAATCTGCGGGCAGTTCCAGCCGTGCGACCACGGCCAGTTGTTGGAATAGGTCCATTGCGGCACGCCGTCGTCGCCCATGCAGGTGAGAGGATTTCCGAAGATCACCTTCCCCTCGGTGGGCAGATACATTTGCCAGCCGCCCGGCATAGTGCCCTCCCGAATCAACTGCTGGCCGTTCGTGTCCCACAGAGGCGCGCCGCCGGGGGTCCAGCCTTTTAGCGGGATTTTGGTGATGAAAGGCCCGCGGCCGTTGCTTCCGTACCATGTTTCGGCCGCGTAGCCGTAGAGATTGAAGCTCTCGTCAAGCCAATAGCTGTTCCCGGAACTCACGGGATACTTCCATTCCTTCCAGCCGGTCCAGAACGAACCGAGAGTCAGCTCATCGGCCTGCGCCTGGTTATCGTCGTTGCGATCCATCCATAGGAAGGAAAGCGAAGCGTAGTTGTGGGTTCCCTCGGGGGGCGGAGGAAGTGGGAAATCCTTGTATGCTCCGAAATCCTTGATGAAGAAGGCGGCCATCGCCGCGACGGGCACCAGGGTGTCGCCTTTGCGCAGCAGCAGCTTTCCGTGCTTGTTCATGATGTACTCGCGGCCCTTGATCTTCATGAGTTGGCCGGAGGTATCGCCCAGTGTGGCCACGGGCGTGGCTTTGTTGGCGGCATAATCGAGTTTGAACTCCTGGCCTCCGGCAAAGACGCGCGTCTTGTCGTCCGGATCGGCATTAGGGCTTTGGCCGGTGCCGGGGCCGCCATAGCTGGCTTCGTAAACGGGGTTGATGCCTTTGTGCAGCAGTCCACGCCAGCGGTAATTTCCCGCCGAAACCACCTGGCCCTCTTCGTTGGTGCAGTCCCAGTAGTCTGTCTGCGGGCCTTTTGCGCGGGGTGCCATGCCCACTATGTTTTTCACGCGGCGGCCGGTTTCGTGTTCAATCACCAGCGTAACGAAGCCGTCGAACGGCATCTCATACTGGAGGCGCACCGGGCCTACCGTTTCCTGCATGACGGCAGGAGCCTTCGACGTGCCGGCCGCGGGCGCCTCGCCCACCTGCACGTAGAGCGGCAGGTCGAGGTTCGCCGGCAACGTATCCTTTCTGAATATCTCCTCAAACTGCGGGTTGTCCGACAGCAGTTCGAGCACGAGGTTTCTGGTAGTGCCGATTCTTTCGCGGTTCACTGCCTGGATTTTCTTGCGTATCACGCCCCATTGCGCCACGCGGATCTTCTTTTGATTGTACTCGCCCTTCAGCACCCTCACCACGGTGTATTCGCTGATGAGGAACGCGCTGTCGTATGGTGCTATGTCGGCCACGGTCTTGATGCGCGTGGCGGCGGTAAGTGTGGCCCGCACGGCGATTCTCGTCACCTGGCGGCGTTTGCCGAGCATGTCCTTGCAGGCGGCGTGGTTTGCTTTGGCCTCCGCGGCCGGCAGTGCGCGGCCGTATACGGCTATGCTTTCGAGCCGGCCGCGCCACGTTCTTGACGTGTCCCGGCCGGCGCTGCCTAATGTGAGGTATTGGTCGGCGTTGAAGCGGGGCTTGCCTGTGAGGTTTGCGGCAGTGAATGTTTGGGTGCCGTCCACGTAGACGGCGAGTTTGCCAGGCTCATAGCTGATCACGAAATGATGCGGCTGTGTGTCGGTGAATCTGTGCAGCACCACCGGGCCCTGCATGCCGTTGTCGGATGCAAACTTGAGGATAAGGTTGCTTTCGTTCTGGCCCAGCCAGAAGGCGCCGTTGTTGCGGTCCTGGGCATTGGCCATGATGAAGACGGGGGGCTGATCAGGGCTGCTTTGCCTGAGTGCCGCCGTAGCGATGTGCGCTTCCACCGTGAAGGCGTTGTCGCACACTTTGCTCAACTGTTCCTGTACCGATGAAAACGGATAGTGGCTATTGTCCAGCGGAGCCACGTGGAACATCGACTGGCACAGCATTGCACCGTTGCGATCGAACGTGGAGATGCCGTCCCAGACGTAAACTCCAATTCTTGTCTCCGCATTCAGTATGGGATTGTAAACGAGGTTGCGATCCAGGTTGGTTTTCCACAAGAGGGCGAGCGCTTCGCGGTTGGAGGGCCAGTCGCCGGTACGAATGACCAGTGCCGGCTTGGCCATTGCGTTGGGCACTTGTGCGCAATCGCGGATCGGCTTCAGCAGTATTGTGATGTCGCGCCTGATGGGATTGCTGAGGCACACGAGAATGCGCGACGAGCCTTCCTTGTGGTCCACGCTTTCCACCTTCACGTCGGGAGGTGTGACAATGAACTCTTCGCTGGAAGCAAGCTGAATGGGTTCGGAGAATTCTATGAGCACGCGCCGGCCGTCGAGGAGGTCGGCGCTTACAACTTCAGGGGCGCGTTTCGGCAGCACGTTGATAGCTTGGCTCAGGCGCGTGTCCTTCTGTTTCGCGGTGATGGTGTATGCTCCGGCCTTTTGGTAGGTGTGCTTGCCGATGTCGGAGGATGCCTTGGTGCCGTCGGCGAAGTCCCACTCCCAAGTGCCCTCGATCCGGCCCTGGCCCAATTCGACGGTGAACGGCGCCTCGCCCTCGATGGTCACGTCGGCAAGGTCGTGGGCCACGCCCTTCAACCAGAAATCCTCGCCCTCGTCGCTCGCTTCGCCCTCGAGTGGATTATCCGTCACCTGGATCTGTTTGCGGTTCTTCCAGTCGTAGAGCACCATGTTGGTCTTTTTTGTGCAGCCGAAATCGGCTCCCTGCGTGATCACGATCCAGTACTCGGAGTTTACAGACCAGTGCGGCCGATAGAGCGAAACGCGGCCGTCGTTCTTGCCCGGCTGGAATTCGTTCACGTGGAAGCCGATCACGAGGTTGTTCAGCGACCAATCGTAGATGCGGAGGTCGGCGTGCGTGGGTGCTACTTCGGTTATGTAGTTGCCGCCGGGCGATACGGCTGTGCCGCAGCCCAGCACGTGATTGTTCAGCTTTTCGGAGGGGTTGCTGAAATCGAGCAGGTATCCGGTGATGGTGAATTTGCCGCGCCCTTTGCCTGTATTTGCGCCGAGACTGATCTGCCAGATGTTCGAGTGCGTTCTGCCTACCACCTCGTCCTCGCCGGTAACTGCGTTTATGCGTCGGACGGTGCTGGTTTCGGATGCCTTGGACTCGCCGGTGAACCAGTCGCCAGTGGGCCATTTGCCGTCTTCGGAATAGTAAATCCAGTCGCCGGCCGGCCAGTCCATCGCGCTCGCGTTGCGGTTCTTCGAGTTGGCCAGCTCCTTCAATCCCGAGCCATCGATATTGGCCAGGCAGATGCGGCCGTCGAGTTTCAGGAAGGCCACCCTGTCGCCGCGCTGGTTGATCACGGCGCCCCTTGCCTTGCCCTTGTAGATCACCTTGCTCGCCACGACTTTTCCGTCGCGGATGTCGTGGCGGACTATATCGCCAAACATCGAAGGATGCACGCCAGGGCCTGCATCGGATCCGCCGATCCGGTGAGTTGAAATGGCGATGCCGTCGACGGCCAATACGCTGCCTGCACACACTATGAAGAGGATTAACACAACGGTGAAAAACCTGCGCATCATTTTGCTCCAATCTTCACTGCTGCGGCGCGGCTGTGCCTTCAGGCTGCTAAGAAGACTGGTGCCGCCAGCAAGGCTGTTTCTGGCACTGCACACTCATTGTATCTTTTCACGCCGCGCCCTGCAATGCGCATGTGCCGCCGGATACAGGATTTTACACATTTTCAAAGAGCGCTCAGTGTGCAGCATCCTGTTCCATGCTGTGTGCGCGATCCAGTGCAGAAGAGTTTGCGTGGGAATACGTAAGTAACACTGGTGTGTAAGCGACGCCTCTACGGATGGAATGAGTAACTGATCTCTCGAATAGAGTCCAATTTTGCAGCTTCAAAAAGGATAAACCGTTGGCAAGCGCTTATATGCCAATCCGAGTTGGGTATCATGTGCTGCCGCCAAGCCGCCGGCCGGGTCATGCGGCGAGGGGCTTGGGAAAGGATCGCCTGCGAGTCCCGACCGCCGGCTCGCGTCGTCGTCAGAACGCTTCTTCGCTTGAGAAGGTCTCTGGCTCCTCGCCCAGCTCGCCGGCCGCCTGCACAGCAGCCTCGAATTCATCGACTGTGAGGGGTTTGCCGTTGTATTTCAGATCGATCACGGTGCCCAGCATCACTTGCTCGGCTTTCCTGAATTCGGTTTCGCTGAGGCCGAGCTTTTCGACTTTGTCGAAAAGCAGCTCATTCAGGCCGGTCATGTACGAGAGCGACTGGGCTGATTCCGTTGCCCTGAGGAAATCGGCGAAGCCGCGGGGATCGAATTTGTCGGGGCCGCTGCTGCGCCGGTATTCGTCGAGCGACGTCTGCAGGGAATCCCGTATGGCCGATCGCTGGTCTATGTCGTCCTTCTTGAGGATGCTGCGGTACTGAGCGAAAACGGCCTCTGCCATCCTGGCGGAGGTGAGGCGGGCGACCGCCACCTTGTAGGCCTCGGGTTCGGCGAGGGCGGACGAGAAGCGCCCGTCGCCGATGTAGGCCCAGTAGAGTTCGTCGTCGAATGTGCCGTTGTGAAGGAGGCCGGCCAG
Source organism: Planctomycetota bacterium (assembly GCA_035527355.1). Classification (GTDB taxonomy): domain Bacteria; phylum Planctomycetota; class PUPC01; order JABMSA01; family JABMSA01; genus DATLAR01. Next base: position 9,726 of record DATLAR010000189.1, on the reverse strand, counting down.
CACTTCATCGGTGGAAACCTCGCGGATGAAGATGCCGAGATCGGCGAGGGCCTTCAGCAGGTCTGGGCTGGGAAGCGGCGGTCTGACGGGTTCGTTTGAGATTGCCGCGAATGCGCCGGCAAGCGAGTTGGCGAGGTCGGCGTTGCCGGGGCAGAGGGCGGAGAGATCGTATGTGATGCCTGCGCCCACGAGATCGGCAACGGTGATAGGGCCGTATTTGCGGAAGATGTAGCCGCCAACGCTGCCCTCGCCGCTGCTGGTGGCGAACAGCGGCGTGCCCGTGCCCACGACGAACAAGCCGGGAGCGGTTTGCGGGGTGAAGATGATGGAGCCGCCGGCCACGAAGTCGACGCCTCTGTCTTCACGCGAGCGGCTGCCGGGCAAGAGCACCGAGCCGGCGTCGCGCTGGACCAGCCCGATGGTTCCGGCGGCCACGTGGATGTCGTTCAGCGCGGTGAGATCGCCCAGTGTGGCGGCAACTGAGGCCGTGATGCCGATGTTTCCGGTTGCGGTGAGCTTGTCGTTCTGGTGCATCGTGAAGTTTTGGCTGATGCAGTAGAGGCCGCCATCGTTATTGTAGATGGTAGCGCGGTTTGGCGGCGTGGCATCGCCTGAGTGCAGCGTGTTGAGGTCGATGTCGCCGCTGGTTACATACAGGTAAACGTCGCTGCCGCTGAACTCGATGCTGCTGCCGGCTATGGTGAGATTGGTGAGCGGCGTGGCCACTGTGCCCGCGTTGGCCATTGTTACCTTACCGGACGCAGCGTTGATGGTAAGGTCGCGGCTGCCGGTTACCCGCTGGGCTGCGAGGGTGATGTTGCCGCCGGTATTGTCCGCGTTGGCGTCGCTGGTGATGGTGATGTTCTGCGCCAATGCGATGAAGCCGTTGCCGTCCATCAGGATGTCGCCGGTGCCGGCACCCATTCTATCGGTGCGGACATTGCCGTTAAGCGTGAGGGTGCCGCTGGTGGTGGTGTGTAGGCTGGCAAGCGGCGTGGTCGCGCCGACGGCGGGCAGGCTGATGGCGGCACTGCCGGCGTTGATGGCAAAGGATTGAGCCCCGGCCGCGGTTCCGTTGATGCCGGTCGAGTTGTGGAAGTCTATGGCGTTGTTGGTGGATTGCAGCGTTGAATTCGCGCCGATCACCACGGCGCCCGTCAGGCCGTCCATCTGGATATCGGCGGCGGTGATGTTGCCGTTGAAAGTAACGGTGCCTGAGGTATTGACGTCGAGGAGCGACAGAGCGGCCGCGGGGCCGAGGTTCACCGCGCCGCTGGTGGGATTGATGATAAACTGGTTGGTGCCGCCGTTGATCGTGGTGGCGGCGAGGTCGACCGGGCCGCCGGTGGCGCTTGCGCCGCTGTTCGTGTTGATCGTTACGTCCGATGTGAGGGCCGTGGTGCCGGAGCCGTTGATAGTAACGGCGCCGCTTTTGGTGATGTTATCGGTATAGATATTGCCGGCGAGCGTGGTGGTGCCGCTGGTGGTTACCGTGAGGCCGCCGAGGGCAGTGAGTGCGCCCATTTGGCTGAGGTCGACCGCTCCGTCTGCGGCGACGATTGCGAGCGTTTGCGAGCCTGCGGCCGCTCCGTTCACGTTTGTGGACGCAAGGTTCACGTCGCCGCCGGTGGCGCCGCCGTTCTTGTTGGTGTTGATCGTGATATCCGACGCGATGGTCGTGATGCCGCCGCCGTCGATCAGCACGTCGCCGGTCTTGCCCGCGTTGTTATCGGTGCTCACATTGCCGTTGAGTGTGGTGGTGCCGGCGGTGGTTACGTGCAAGGCGCCCAGAGCCCTTGTGGTTCCAGCGGTGCCGAAAGAGACCGCGCCGTTGCCGGCGGTGATCGTGAGAGTCTGGGCGCCGTCGGTCGCGGCGTTCAGGGCCGTGGCGGCGAAGTTTACCGAGCCGCCCGTGGCACTGTCGTCCTTATCCGTGTCGATGGTGATATCGCCGGCAATGTTTGTGATGCCGCCGCCGGTGATGGTCACGTTGCCGCTCTTGCCGGCGCTGTTGTCGGTGGTGATGTCGCCGGCCAGCGTTGTGGTGCCGGTGGTGGTTACGTCGAGCTGGCCGAGTGCCGCGCCTGCACCCACGGGGCCGAGGCTGACGGCGCCATTGCCGGCGGTGATTGCGAGGCCCTGGGCGCCGTCGGCGGTGCCGCGCACGGTGGTGGATGCAAGATTGACCGCGCCGCCCGTGGCGTCGCCGTCCTTGTTGGAGTTGATCGTCGTGTCGCCGGCTAGTATAGTAGTGCCGCCGTTGATCGTAATGCTCCCGCTCTTGCCGGCGCCTGCGTTGTTGTCGGTGATGATATCGCCCCCCAGCGATATGGTGCCGCTGGTGGTTATTTGCAGCGAACCAAGGGCTGTGGTGGAGCCGACTGCGTTGAGCCTGACAAGCGCGTTGCCCGTGTTGATCGAGAGGCTCTGTGCGCCGTCGGCCGCGCCGTTGATCGCGGTCGTATTCAGGAAATCGATCGGATTGTCCGTGGCCGTGATCAGGCTGTCGCCATCGATCCGCACTTCGCCGTGCAGGCCATCGACCTGAACATCGGCGGCGGTGATGTTGGCGTTGATGTGCGTGATGGCGGCGTTCTGGGCGGCGTTCAGGTCGAGCACGGCGAATGGCGTGGTGTTGCCCACGGCCGCGCCGAGCGTGATGCCGTTGCCGGTGGTGATCGTGAGGCTTTCGGTTGCGCCGCCCGGCGTGCCGTTGATCGTGCCGTCGATGGTAATCGTGCCGGCGGCGGTGCCGGTGGAAATGGTGACGGAGCGGCCTTCGAGTATCGTGGCGTTGCCGTGGGCCGCAATGTGGTGGCCGTTGGTGATGATGCCGTTCATTATGTCGAACGGCCCGCGCAGGAGCGAGAGGTCGTATGTGGTTGGCGATAGATCGACGACGCCGAGCGAGCCGATGGACCATTGCCCGGCGCCGGTGGGGTGGCCGATGGTGAGCGTGCCGGTGGAATTGATGAGCAGCAGCTCGGCCAGCAGGAGGCTGAGGTCGCCGGTGGCGTCGTTGATTGCGATGGTTCTGTCGGCGGAGTAAGGCTGAAGATTCACGGCGTTGTTGCCCGTGATCGCCGCCTGGAGATCCATCGAGTTTGCGATGAGCGTTACGGCGCCGTTGGCGGCATCGATGGTGGCCGTGTTTGTGAGCGTACCGGTGTTGGCGTCGAGCGTGATGTTGCCGTTGGCCGAGGCGGTGGTTACGGCGCCGGTTACGTCGATGCTGGTGTCGTTCTCGATTTTCAGCGTGCCGTTCACGGTTGCCCCGGTCAGCCTGTCGATCTGCGTGTCGAGGTCAACGTTTCCGCCGGCATACTGGATGAAGAGCGATGCGGTGGTGCCGGCCGAGATGAGATCGACGGCGGCGTTGGAGCCGTCGATCCCGCCCGAGACGTTGAACGTGAACAGCTTGTTGCTGTTGAGTGTGATACCGTTTGTGAAGGTGGTGGCGCCGCCGTAGAGCGTGAGGTTGAAGTCTTTGCCGCTGAGGTCGACAGGTGCAGTGCCGCCGATGGTGATGGCACCGGAGCGCAGGGACCGCGGCGTCTGAGCATCGAGTGCGCCGACGGTGAGTGTGCCTGGCGCGGTTAGCAGGTCAAGCTCGGCCTGCGTCAGGTTGAAGTCTCCGGCCGGATCGACGATGCCGATGCTTTGGCCGGCCGTTTGCGTCATCAGCGTGATATTGTTGGACGAATTGATGTTGGTCTGGATGTTGATGGTGTCGGCCTGGATCGATACATTTCTTCCGGGCGCGCCGGTGAGCACGCCGCTATTGGTGAAGGACCCGCCGCGGACGAGGATGTCGAAGGTTTTGCCCATAGCGGCGAGATCGACGGCGCCGAGGCTGACGGCGCCGGTGCCGCCGAACCGGCCGATCGTCACCAGCCCGGTCGACGTCAGGTAGGCGAGCTCGGCCAGCGATACGTTGAACAGGCCCGCGTCGTTGATGCCTACCGATCTGCTGAACGTAGCGGGCTGCAGCGTGATGCCGCCGGGCCCGTTCAATGCGGCCTGGATGTCGATATCATCCGTCTGCACCGTTATCTCTCTTCCGGACGCCACTGTAACGGCAGTTGTATTGGTGAACGAGCCGGCGCGGAAGTAGAGGCTGTATGACTCGGTGCTCACGTCAACGGCGCCCAGCGAGCCAACGGTCGTCACGCCGGTGCCGCCATCGGCACCGATCAGCACCCAACCGGGCGAGGCGAGCAGGTTGAGCTCGGCGAGGCTGAGGTTGAACGTGCCAAGGGCGTCGTTGACGCCGATCGACGTGCTGAGCGTGTAAGGCTGCAGCATGATGCGAATAGTGGCGGAGATCGTGCCGAGCAAATCGACAGTGTCGGCCGTGGCCGTGAATGCTCCGGCTCCGGCGTTGATTGCGGTGCCCACGGCGTTCGTGAAGCTGCCGGTGCCGGCGTTGAACGTGATGTCATTGTCCGATGTGAAGTCGCCGTTGATCGAAGTGCTGCCGCCGAGGATGTCCAGCTTGTAGGTTTCGGTGCTGATGTCGATGGCGCCCAGAGAGCCGACGTCTACCGCGCCGGTGTTGCCGAGCGCTCCAACCGTGACTATTGTGGCGGAGGAAAGGAAGTCGAGCTCGGCCTGGGTGAGGTTGAAGAGGCCGGCGGCGTCGTTGATGCCGATGGATTGCGTGGCGGTGGAGGGCTTGAGCGTGATGCCGGTGAGCCCATCGGCGGTGATGGTATCTTGGACTTCAATGGTGTCGGCGGTGATTGAAACGTTGCCGGTGCCGGCATCGATTGCGGCGGTGTTTCTGAAGGCGCCGGTCCCGACGTCGAGCGTAATGTCCCGGTCGCCGTCGCCATTGGTTGCAAGTGCGCCGGTTACGGCGAGCGAGGTGCCGTTGTTGGCGAGCGCGAGACTGCCGGTAATGGTTGCCCCGCCAAGCCGATCGATTGCGGTCTCGATGTCTACGTTGCCGCCGGCGTTTGCGATGACCAGTGTGCCGGCGGTGCCGCCGATGGTCACGTCTGCCCCGCCGTTGGAGCCTTGGATTCCGCCGGTCGAGTTGATGGTGAGCGTTTTGTCGTCGGGCAGGATCACGCCGTTGGTGAAGGTTACGCCCCCGCCTTGGATTGTCACGTCGAAAGTGGCGAGCGAGCCGTCGACCACGCCGAGCGATCCGACATGAATGGTGCCGGAATCGGCCGCGCCGATGGTGAGCGTGCCGGTGGTCGAGAGGGCGCCGATCTCGCCCAGCGTCAGGTTGAAATCGCCGGCTGCGTCGTTTATGCCTATGGTCTGGCCGGCCGTGAGCGGCTGGAGCGCGATACCGGCGTTGCCGGTGATAGTCGCCTGCACGTCGACGATATCGGCGGTGATCGATACGCTGCCGGCTCCGGCGTCAATTGCCGCGCCGGTGGCGAAGCTGGCACTCGAGCTGGTGAAGTTGCCGTCGTTGGTAGTGATGCCGGCGCCGATGATTACGGCCTGCGTGGGCCCGCCAACTTGAGCCGGATCGCCGGCCACCATTTCCACGTTGAGCTTGCCGGGCGACGTATTCGTGATGCCCGCGTTCAGCACGATGGAATCCGCGGCCGTGTACGCGAGCGTGGCATCGCCGCCGGCGGTTTTATCGATCGACACATTCTGCGTTATGGTTCCCGTTTCGGTTCCGGCCAGCCGGTCGGTCGAGATCAGCACCGACGTGCCCGCGTCAAGCGCGGCTTCGATGATGTCATCGCTCACGGTCGCGCCGTCGGCGTCAGCGGTGAAATCGGGCCTGAGTCCGTCAAGCGAGCCTGGGGCGGAATCCTGGATGGTCACGTTGGAGGGGTCCAGCAGCCATAGGCCGCCGCGCCCGTTCGGTGCGGCGAGGTTGGGGGTGGTGAGCACGTCGAGCGATGCGGCGGACGTTTCGACGAATCCACCGCTGCCGGCGAGTGCTCCGCCCCGGGCGCTCAGTTGGCCGAAAATCTTCGCAACGAGATCGCCCCAAACTATTATAGTGCCGCCGTCGCCGCTTGCGAGTGCGTCGGCGCTGATCGCGGAGTTGCTGCCGATGAATACGGCCTGGGAGTTTTCGCCGGCGTGCGCGGGATTGGTGCTGCCCACGAGCACGGTGCCGCCGCCGGTGGAACCGGAGGCGTTGATCGTGGCGCCGGTGAGAGCGACATTTTCACCGGTGATGGTTACATTGCCGCCATTGCCGGCCGCGTTGCCGGCATCGAGCGTGCCGGACACGTGCGTGGTGCCCTTGCCGCCCTCGAGCCTGATGTCGTTGGCGGCCACGGTGCCGGTGTTCCATAGGCCCATCGAGTAGAGATCGCCGGCGCCCATGATTACTTCGCCGCCGGGTGCGCTCACCGAACCGGCATTGGTAACGCCCGTGCCCGCGGCCGGGGCCGCGTTGCCGCCATCGATCATCACGAAATAGCGGCTGGACGCCTCGCCGATGAATACGTTCTTGCCCGCTGCCATGGTAACAAGGCCGCCGGGCGCCACGATCGAGCCGTAGTTGCCCACCTGCCGGCCGATGAGGCTTACGATGTTGGCGTTGATCGAGCCGTAGTTCGTTACGTCCCCGGTGAGGTCCGTGAACTGATTGGCGCTTGCGAGGAAATTCTGGTTGGTGATTGTGCCGGCGGCGGCGTAAATACCGCCCACGTTCACCAGAGCGCCGTTGCCGAAGTAAACGCCCGCGGGGTTCACGATGTACACGATGCCGTTTGCAATCAGCGCGCCGTCAATGCGCGACGGGTCCACGCTGTTCACTCTGTTCAGCACGCGCGACGTCGAATTCGGTTGAACGAACTGCACCGTCTCGTGCGGCAGGATGTCGAAGCCGGTGTAGTTTATTATGCTGTTGTTGCTTGCATTGATCACGGTGATGCCATCGCTGCGTGTGAAGGTAACGTCGCCGCTCACCACCTGCTCGCCGACGGGGTCTGCCCAGGCGGTTGGCAGCGAGGCGCGCAGAAAGCTGGCTATCACGATCATAACGATGATCTGGTGCGAGAATCTTGGTCGGCCGGTTCCATTGGATGTTGTCATTGTCAGCTCCCGTGCCCATCCGGCAGAAGATATGCGGCTGTTGCATTGCCAGCCGTCGTTGAATTCGAGGAATCACAAAAAACAAAAGAACACGACGTGCGACGCCGATCACCACATGAATGTGGCGCAGACGTGCCAGAGGCTGTCGCCGGAGCGTACTTCGGCCGATTCGAGCGGCCTGAGCGCCAGGGCCCAGTCGCAGCGCACGTTGATGTTGCGCTTCAGTTGGAGTTCGATGCCCGCACCGGTGCCAAGAAGGGTGTGGTCGTCTTCGATGGACAGGCGGCGGGTGTTGGCCGTGTGCCCGGCGTCGATGAACGCTTTGACGATAAGGTCCCAGTCGGGGCGGCCGCCCGGCACCTGCGGAGCGAAGCGGAAGTCATGCCCCATCACCTTGCGAGGCTGCCGCTCGGGCTTGAACGTTCGCGGCAGGTGCAGGCGATACTCAAACGTGCCAATCTCTGCGCTGTCCCCCGCGGCGGCCGCTTCGGGGTAGCCCCTCACGGTATAGAAGCCGCCGGCCACCTCCTGTGCCTGCGGGACGAGACGATATCCGTTGGCGTATTGGCCTCTGGCACTGAAGGCGATTTCGTGGGCGAGCGTGGCGTTTTGCAGGCCGCTCCAGTCGCCGCTGATGATGGGTTCGATGAAGAACGAATGTGATACATCCCACTGAACGACCGCCCAACTGGCATCGGCATCGAGCCGCCCGAACTTCTCGATCTCGGACGCCTCGGTGTCGGCCACGCCGCTCATATTCCCTTCGACGGCAATGCTGGCAAACGTGCTCGACACGTCGGTGCTTTTCTGCAGTCGAATGCCACCGCGTGGCAGGAAGAAGTCGTCTTCGCCCTTCAAGAGCACCGTCTGGTTGTCTACGGTTATGCGACGCCAGCGGGCGCCGGCAAAGAGGTCTACGAATAGATCGTCGTGCTGAAAAACGTTGCGGATCAGTTCCAGGCCGCCGGTGTATTCCTCGCCGAGGAAACGCTCGTCGGCTCTGCCCACTTCCGATGCGTCAAATTCGCTCCACAGGGCAAACACGCGCCAGCGGAGCAGCTCGGAGCCGTAGCACGGCGCCTCATAAGACGACGTTATCGCGTGGGCGGCCTGGAGGCCGGCCGTGATGTAATCGAAGGTGAAGGTGTCGTCGTTGTTCGTCAACTGTGTGTGCGTCAGGCCCAGCCGCTCGCGCCACTTGCTGGTCTGCTCCGTGCCGGTATTCGACACCTGCGTGTAAACCAGCAGGGGTTTGTTTTCGGTAACCAGGTATCCGACGGCCATCTCGCCTTCCTCCGTGCCGGAGGTCTTTATCACGTCCACGCGGCGTCCTGCGTAGCGGTTGAGCCGGAAGAGGTAATCATCCACTTCGCTCTTGAGGAAAAGCGGCTTGTATTGGAAGGGTTCGTCGAAGTCTTTCACCTTTATGGGCGAGTGCTCGATGATGCGCTTGTGTGCGGGGTTGTTGTGCGCCTCCTGCTCGGAAAACCGGCCGCCCGACGCGAGTGTGAACACGTTGCCCACCACGCCCACGTAGATCACCAGGCGCAGAGCCGTAGTGTCTTTACGCAGATCCACGCCCGTGCGAGGCTCGATATCCTGGGCGCTCGGTGCAACCGCTATGCCGCGGTAGCCCATGTCGTGGAAGTACTTCACGGCCGCCGCGCAGACGGCATTGATGCCCGTGGGCCTGAACGGCACCGCCTGTGCGGCCTGGAGGTCGCCGATCTTCATCGCCACCGATTCCGTGCCCATCGCCGGGCCTACGTAGTTGCCTGTCTCATCCTTGGCCACATCGACGACAGCCTGTGCGGTATCGGCCACAACCTCTTCGATAGGGGGCAGTTCACGGTGCTTTTTGGCATACTCGAACTGAATGGTGCTTACTTGATAGACGGGGCCGTTATCAACAAGCGGGATTTGGGGCGGGGCCTCCGCCACAGGCGGGGGCGGCACCTGCGGCGCCTGGCCGCCAAGCTCGGCTGCGGCGCTCGCACCCATCAGCATAGCACAAACAACCACGCCTAAGCCGCTTACAATCTGAAGACATCTGTGTGGACATGATCTTGACATGGCTTGCCTGCTTTCGTTTTCGGATCGCAGCGTTTGCTACGGCAAAGATGAAACGGTTACACAAGCTCGGAATAATGCTCGATGCTGGGGATATTGTAACTCGTATCCGTCACGCAAGAGGGACGGCTGGAGGATTTCGACTGCTCCTTTTCACAACTCAGGCAATTCTATAGAGAAGACCCTGGACGCGTCCCTCTATGAACAACGACCAGAGCATCTCACGACAGCCTGGATTCAAGCCGAATGATACCAACCGCTCTCCCGAAAAGCAACAAAAAAAAAGTCGCGGCGCATCTTCCGCGCGGGCGGCACGAGCGCGTAGCCACATCGAGCCGTCGAAAGTGCAGGGGCCGTCTGATGTATCAGCTCTGAGCGATGGCACTGAATGCTTCGGATGCGGATTGCAGGGCGTGGTCGATGTCGGCTTCGGTGTGTGCGGTGGACAGGAACGCGGCCTCCCACTGCGATGGCGGCAGCAGCACGCCGCGATCGAGCATTTCACGGAAGAATGCGGAATAGCGGGTTGCGTCGGCGGTTTGCCCTGATGCGCGGTCGCAGACCGGCTGCCGTGTGAAGAACGCGGTGATCATTGCGCCGGCGCGGTTTACCTGCAGCGGCACGCCTGCCTTC
>DATLAR010000188.1:0-11773 GCA_035527355.1 Planctomycetota bacterium | reverse complement strand
TTGAGTTCGAGGCCGGGGAGGTTTTCGAGGGATTGCATGAAGCGGTTGAGCTGGGCGGGGTCTTTGATCTGCGAGAGGCCGTGCTGGAGGGCTTTCTGGAATTTGGCGGCGGTGGCGACTAGTTCTTTCTTGATGTTTTCGGGCAGCTCGCAGGTTTTCTGTTCGGGCTTTTCACCGTCGAGCATTCCCTGGATAGTGAGGATTTCGGGCCTTGTGCCTACTTCGATCGTGAACTGCTGAGGTTTTGAGTCGCGCTCGATGACGATGCTGGTTTTGCTGCCTGGTTCGGTGGCGACGATGGCGTCGACCAGTTGGAGGGGGTCGGTTATTTTCGTGCCGTTCCATGAGATGACCACGTCGCCTTCGCGAAGGCCTGCTTTTTCGGCGGGGGTGTTTTTGCCGACGCTGCTTATCTTCACGGTGTCGCCGGGGCCGATGGCGATGCCAAGCCAGCCGCGCTCGATTTTGCGGCCGGCTTTCATTTGTTCGAGCGACGCAGCCACGGCGTTGGATGGGATGGCATAGCCCACGCCCTGCCAGTCGCCGGTGCTGGACCATATGGCGATGTTGATGCCGACGATGCGGCCGGCGAAGTCGACCAGCGGCCCGCCAACGCAGCCGGGGTTCATTGCGGCGTCGGTTTTAATGAGGTCGCGGTAGTGCGTTTCACACAGGGGCACGCAGCAGCCCAGCCCGCCGATGATGCCTACCGAGAAGCCGGGCGAGGAATTTCTTTCGACGCCGAATTGGTTGCCGACGGACATGACCCATTGCCCCACCTGCAGCTCGTTGGAATCGGCAAACTCGGCGGGGACGAGATCGTTGGCGTTGATCTTGATGAGTGCGAGGCCGTGGATGGCGTCGGAGCCGTGGATGGTGCCTGCGTAGGCGGTGCCGCCCGACCTGACCGAGATGTCGCTGCAATTGGATTGAGGGCGCGCGGTGAGGATGAGGCCGTCGGGCGAGACGACAACGCCGGTGGTGACGGAAGCGATGCGTTTTTCGCAGGTGCAGACGACGGTGACGACGGAGGGCCGCACCTTTTGCACGGCGGCGACGAATTGCTCAATGGCGCTGGCGCTTTGCGCGGCGGCGAGCGCCCCGGCGACGGCGAGGCTGATTATTCGCATTTCACATTTCCTGATGGTTTACCGGCTGCACCACGAGCACGGGCCTGTGCACCCTGGGCATGCTTTGCACGGTGCGGGGCGTGCCGGCAGGGGCGAGGTCGCTCATGAAATCGCGCGGCAGTGCATCGTCGTCCATCGGCTGGCTGTCCCTGCGTTGCAGGTTGCGTATCTGAGGCGCGATGCCGGGCACTACCACGATTATCCGGGTTGGCTGGGTGCGGCCGGTTTGGTTTTCAGGATTGGTTGCCGAGAGCGAGGCGGGTGCGGGCGGGGAGGGCTGCGATTGCCGAGGCGGGCCGACGTATAGCAGGCTGCCCGATAGCAGCACGGCAATGGCGGCGGCTGCGGCCCAGGTTCTGTTTTGCGGTTTTTGCCACCATGATGGTTGATTGCTGTGCGAGAGCCTGTGCCGGATGCGCATTGCGAGGTATTCGGGGGGCCGGATGGCGTTTACGACGGCGGGCAGCTCGGCGCGGAGGAACTGGTGCGCGGCTTCGATCTGATCCAGGCGCGATCGGCAATGGTGGCATTGCGCAAGGTGGTCTTCCACGAGCGCCTTGTCTTCGGCGCTCAGGGTGTCGTCCAGAAGGTGGAGCAGCCTGTCATTAGATTCGCACATACGCAGAAAGCCCCTCATCACTCAAGGTGCGGGCCGGCGAGCCGGCTTCAGGTCCTGGAGGCGTCCGCCGGTTTGCCGCAGGGCGTGGTGTAGCCTCGATTTGACGGTGCCTTCGGAGCAACCGAGGATATCGGCGATTTCGTGGTACGATTTATCTTCGTAGAAACGCAGCAAGACTACCTCGCGGTGTTTGGCCGAGAGGGATTTGAGCGCAAGGGAGACCTTTCGCGCCCGCTCGCCTTTCTCGACCGTTTCCTCGGGTGTGTCGCCATCGTCGGTAAAGAGCACCTGGAAATCTTCGGCGTCGCTGCGTTGTGAAACATTCCACTGGAGGAGGCGGCGCCGTGCCTTCTTCTTTCGGAAGAGGTTGAGCATTATCTTGTAGAGCCAGGTGTACAAAGAGCTATCGCCCCGGAACCTGCTGTAGCTTTTCATAGCCGCCAGGAAGACATCCTGAGTGAGGTCTTCCGCCTCGTGGCGGTTCATGAGAAGCATGCAGGCCGCCCGGTAGATCTTTTCGTGATGCGCATCGATGATCCACCCGAAGTCTGACCCTGGCAAGTTATTGGCCTCCACTTGGTTTGTCCCCTCTGCTCGCGCCAACGTTCAATAATTCCGGCGGCGTATAGCCGCGGCCGGCAATGCCCGCCGCTGCGGCTGGGTTCCGGCGGCACCTGCATTTCACATATGGTACATGCTTGCGGCAGCTTCAGGTAAGCTTTACTTGACGTACTGATTTTAGCGGCAGGGGCGCGGAAATCAAAAGATAAACCGATAGCAAGAAGGGCCGAGAAGAAGGGCCAGGAAGAAGTGCCAAGTGCCGAGAAGAAGGGCCAAGTGCCAGAAAGAAGTGCCAAGTGCCGAGAAGAAGGGCCGGGAAGAAGTTATTCCGCCATGGATTTTCTTGACACGCCCGATGCGAGCGGCTATGATGATACGTGTGGACATGGCTATGGCGGGCGGGCCGTGTCCGTTTGAGCGGACGCCCCAGAGTTGCGAAGACGGGGAGAGCGTTTACGCATGAAGGTCTGTTGCGAATTTCTCATCCCGCTGGTAGTGCTGGTTGCCGGCTGCGCGATTGAGCAACCCGTTGACGAATCGCCGGCCGCTCTCGCCGCCCGCGAATGGGAAGCCTACACGCGCCGCCCGCGCGAAAGACCGCCCGCCAAGCGCAGCGGCAACATCACGATTATCGTCGATAAGATAATCCACACCGATGCGCAATCGCTCGATTTCGATCTCCTGTGGCGCTATGCCGACGAGAGCATCGCGATCGGCACGCCGGGCGGGGCGCTCGCGCGGAACAACGGCATCCGCATCGGCGTCGCGAAAGACGGCTTTCAGGCGGTGTTGAAGGCCGCGCAGCGGAACGCCCGCAGCCGTCAGTCCGAGCAGCTCTGGCTTACCGTCCTCTCCGGCACGCAAGGCCACATCCTGGTTGCACAAAGCACGCACATCGGCGTCCTTCGCCATCGCACCGCTATGGGCGAGAGCATAATTCTTGCAAACGCGATGGTCGGCGCGTCGATGGTCATTGAGCCGCGGATTCTGGCGGGCGATGACATCCAGGTGAAACTGCATCCGCGATTCAGCAGCCGCGACGGCAAAACCATAAACCTCACCGATCTTACCACGGAGCTCGTGCTCCGCCACGGGCAGCCGCTGGTGATGGCCGGGCTGGATCAGGCGTCCGACAGCGCCGGTTTCGCGCTGTTTTCGTACGGCAAGGCAGAGACAAAAAGCAGGATGACCCTGGTGGTAACGCCGTATATTGAAGAGAGCAACGAGGACTGACATCGGCGACACTGCGCCGTGAGCGCGACGTGACAGAGAGAATTATTGAAGCTAATGCTTGACATCCACCCCGCCCGCGCGGTATAATGCGCAAATGGGCAGCACACGGAATTCGGCCGCATTTAAGGAGGCACAGGCATGAGAATTCGATCGCTCGGCTCAATCCTTGCAGTTGCGTTCGTTCTCGGCGGCGTCGCCCGGGCGGGGGAAGGCGGTCCGCCGTCCGACATCACGGTGAAAGATTTCGCGCCTGGCAGCTACGTCAGCGGCATCGACCGCGCGCCCGCCAGCTTCACCGGCAGCGTCGTATACGTCTTCCTCTTTAACGTCAACCACGCAAGCTTCAACAGCATTCCCGCGCTCGCAAAACTGCAAACCGAATTCCAGAGCCTTGGCCTGATGGTGATCGGGGTGCACACGGTGCAGATGGACAAGGCGACGGTGGCCGCCGCGTGCCGCGAGAAAGGTGCAAATTTCACCATCGTCTCCGGTTGCTCGGTGAAGGGGCACCCTACCGACGCCGGCTTCGTCTATATCTTCGATCACTCCGGCGCATGCGTTTTTGCCGGTGCGCAGGAGAAATCGCTTGACGCCCTCAAAACCACGCTGCAGCGCGCGCCGACGGCCGCACTGGGCGATAGAATCCTGGTGAAGCTCAAAGGCATATACGACAAGGTGAGCAAGGGCATGCCCGTTCCGCAGGCTCTGAAATCCGCCCAGGTACTGGTCAAGAGCTCCGACAAGGAAACCGCCGAGGAGGCCGCCTACGTGGTTGAAAGCATCGTGACGTGGGCAAAGCAAAGGATCGAAGACACCAAGAACTCCAAAGACAATCCCATGAAAGTGCTCGATGCGCTCAATCGCTTTGCCCGCGAATACGACCACCTCGAGATACAGAAAACCGCACTGGAAGCAATCAAGGAACTGAAGGCCGATCCGGAATTTCAGGCCGAGCAAAAGGCGTGGACGATGTATGAGCAGGTGCGCGATTGGGACAAGAAGATCAAGCCGCTGAGGAGCGCCAAGTTCGGCACCGACATCACGTCAGATAAATTCAAGAAGAATAACATGATACTGCTGAACTCCATCTCACGCACCGTGCGCAGGATGCAGTTGGAGAATCCGGAATCACCGGCAACAAGCGAGGCCGAGGCCATCGCCAAGAAATACGGCCTGCTGGAAAAGGATGCAAAATGAAAACAATAGCCGCCATCTGTCTTGCATTTGCGGCCGCCGCCGCGTGCGCCGGCGACTACAACATGGACGTGAAGGTCACAGACGTGAGCTTCGGAAAGCACATAAGCGGGCCCAACCGCACAGCCGCGGAGCTTGCCGACCGCGTGGTGCTGGTCGAGTTCTGGAGCATCACCTGCCCGCCCTGCGTCCGCAGCCTCTCGTCGCTTTCGCAATGGCAGCAGGAAAACGAAGGCAAGGGCCTGGTAGTGATCGGCATACATTGCTCGCAGGCCACGCCGGAGCAGATCAAGGAAGTGCTGCGCAGCAAGGAAGCTACGCACAGCATCTTCGACGGCGGCACGGTGCGCGGCGGAACCGACTTCAGGGGCATCCCGCATGTTTTCCTGTTCGACCACACGGGCAAGTGCATCTACCGCGGCTCGCCATTCCAGGTGAGCGAAACAATGAAGGAAGCGCTGGCCGCGGCGCCCGCGGCCGCATTCGCGGGTGTAGAGCTCGTCAAGCTCAAGTCGCTCGCCGACAGCATGAAGAAAGGCGCCTTGCCTGCCACGGTGCTCCAGAAGGCGCAAACGCTCGCCTCGGGCAAGGAAGAGGAACTGGCCGCCGAGGCCAAGCTCGTCGTCGACAGCCTCACGTTGTGGGGCCAGAAGCGAGTGGAGGCGGCACTGGCAATGAAGGACTCCGAGCCGGTTCTCTGCATGGCGTCGTTCCAGAAGATCGCCAGGGAATTCAGCGGCACCCAGATCGGCAAGGAAGCGTCGAAGAACCTGACCGAGTTGAAAGCCGACACGGCCTTCATGAACGAGATAAAGGCGTGGCAGACGCTGGAGAGGCTTTATGCGCTCGAAGGCATACTCAAGCCGGTGCGCGGCACCGACGCCTCCGCGGTCGAAAAATTCAGGAAAAAGAACCAGGCCGTGCTGATGCAGATGATCGCGGCCATCAGAGGTATGAAGAAGAACTATCCCGACTCGCCGGCCACAGCCGCGGCGCTGAAAATCGCGGAGGCATACGACCTCCCGCGTTAGGCGCCCGCCGCGCCGGTTCAGCCGGGCGTGAGGATCAGGAGCGCCGCGGGTTCGGCGTTGCATTTTCTTACCAGCTCGTCGAAATCCGGCAGATGAAAGAAGGCCGTGTCAACCGCGCGGATCGCGGCGAGCGCGATTTCCGGCGTGATGGGCGAGGGCGGGGCCGCAAGACGGTGCACCGGTGCATCGGCCGCGTCTTTAGCCGCCAAACCCGTGGCAACGGCCACCGCTCGCACGAGCGCCAGCAACGCCACCACCGAGCAGAGCCCGGCCTCCACGTCGCGGATTGCAAAGGTGGGATTGCCGGCCACCCTGCAAAGGGTGTAGTTTTCGAGTATACGCCGCACGCGCGCGTCGGCGGTCAGGTAAGCGCGGCGGCAGTCGTCGAGATATGGGCCACCCTTCGCGGCGCCATCGCCCCAGCGTCGGGCGGCGGCCTCGAGCGGGCCGCGCTCCCAGGCGCGCATCGGCCCCGCCTTCAGCTTTTTCGCGATCAGCCGCAGCACCACGTTCACCTGTCCCTCGGCGTCATGTTCGGCCAGCAGCGATCGGTCGGCCCATTCCTGAAAAGCATCGACTCGAGCGGTCTGCAGCTCGCAATCCACGGTACTTTTCTGCAGCGGCGACTCGCAATCGCGCGCGAGGCTGCGCACGAATTCCACCATAGTGAGCAGCCTGCACTCGAGCGACCTCCCCGGCCGCCGGAGGATTTCGATGAAGCCGTTTTCCACCGCCTCGAATGCGTCCCACGTCATGGCTTTGCCGCGGCAAAGGCAGGGCTGCTCGCCGATGAACGTATCGCACCAATCGGCGCGGAAAGCGATCATCTGCGGCGCGAGATGAAGCATCCGCACGCAATCGGGGCGGTCGAGGCTCTTGAGCATTTTTGCGCAGGCAAACGACGCGGTGCAATGCAGCGCCACGGGCGTGGCAAACATGACTCTGGGGAATTTGCGGCATTCGGGAAACAGCAGCGCGTCGCCGTGGTCGCGGTGGATTCGGCACAGCGGCCCAGTTTGGAACGCGCAGCGTCCGCTGTGCATTTTCAGCCGCGCGTAACCGGCGCGTGAAAGCGGCTCGACCACTTCGAGGTTCTCGCGAGCCTCATCGCCGAGCGCGGCCACCGCGCGGTCGTAGGAATCGCGGTCTACGGGGATTTCCCAAGCATTGCAGCATTCGCCGCACTGCGCGCATGAGAACTCGGCCACTATGTCGGGCAGGAAAACCCGGTGCACGCTTGTTGAATTTGAATCATGCATGCCATTATTATACCAGCGCGTGGCGGAATAATTTCTGATCTTCGCGGGCTTTTGGGCATCGGGCCGCCGAAGCTCTTGTGCATGGTGCAAATGGCATCAGATTGGGTTGGGCCGGTTGACTTCGCGTGGCCCAGAGCACAAAGTTCATTGCTTTTGCCGCGTGTTGCGCATATACTGGAAAGCAAGGAGCGGCTGGCCCCGCGAAAACATATGGATACCATATGGATCTGAAAGAAAAAACCGGACGACCTGAAGATTTCGAGCGGCATATCCCCGAGATTGTGGACGAGGTGCTGAAGTCGTACGAGCAGCACGGGGTGCTGGACAATCTGACGTCGCGCCCGATGCCGGCGCTGCCGCAGGTGATAACGATACTGGCGGACTTGCAGTCGGTGCTGTTTCCGCAGCATTTCAACACTCGCAAGCTGGACCGCAAGAACATCAGTTATTACATCGGCGACAAGATCGATATGATTTTTGCGGCGCTGAGCGAACAGATATCGAGGAGTTTTCAGCACGAGTGCCCTGCGCCGGGTAAGCGGCACGAGCCTTGCGATTCGTGCAAGGGCCGCGGCGAGGGCGAGGCGATCGCGTTTTTGCGCAAGGTGCCGGCGTTGCGCGAGATGCTGGCAAACGACGTGCAGGCAGCGTATGACGGCGATCCGGCGGCGAGGAGTTTTGACGAGATTATTTTTTCGTATCCGGGATTGCGGGCGATAATAACGTATCGCATCGCGCACGAGCTGCACGTGCAGAGCGTTCCGCTGCTGCCGCGCATTATGACGGAGTATGCGCATAGCGTGACGGGGGTGGACATACATCCGGGTGCGACGATCGGGCGGAGTTTTTTCATCGATCACGGCACGGGCGTGGTGATCGGGGAGACGTCGCAGATCGGCAACAACGTGAAGATTTACCAGGGTGTGACGCTGGGTGCGCTGAGTTTTCCGAAGGGAGATGACGGCAAGATCATCCGCGGGCAGAAGCGGCATCCGACGATCGAGGACGACGTGACGATATATTCGGGCGCCACGATATTGGGCCCGAGGACGGTGGGCAAGGGGGCGGTGATCGGCGGGAACGTGTGGCTGACGGGTGCGATTCCGCCGGGCACGAAGGTGGTTATCGATAAGCCACGGCTGGTTTATGAGATTACATCCAGGGACGGTGCTCTCGATTATCAGATTTGATTTTGGCGGAGTTATTGAAATGCAGATAGAACCTGGAGATACGGTGCAAGACGCCGGCACGCAGCCGCGTGCGGGCAGCGTGATCCGGATAAACGGGATCGACTTGCGGAGGGACGGCCCTCGCCGCGAGCTGGCGGGTAGCGTGGAGCACGCGGGGGACGTTGCGGTTGAGTGCGAGCGTTTGCGCAGCGAGAATTCGGAGCTTCAGCAGGTTAACCGGGTGCAGACGGTGGAGATTGCGCGGCTGAGTCGCGAGCTGCAGGCGCTGCGTGATGCGGCGTTGGCGGATCCGTCGGGCGTGGAGGCTATGCGTGAAGAGAGGCAGCGTGCGCTTCAGCAGGTGGCGCTGCTGGAATCGGCTATCGAGGCGCTGCGCCGCGAGCGCGACGAGCTGGCGGTGCGGGGCCCGCGGATGGGTTCGATAACGGCCGAGCGCGCGGAGGTGTGGTCGAGCCAGCGCGTGGCGATATTGGTGGACGTGCAGAATATGTATTATTCTGCGAAGAAGATCTACAATTCGAAGATTTCGTTTCAGAAGCTTTTGCCGGTGCTTTTGAATAATCGCCGCCTGGTGAGGGCTATCGCGTATACGGTGGAGAAGGAGGGGGCCGACCAGGAGAAGTTTTACGATGTGCTTCGCCGGACGGGTTTTGAGATCAAGACGCGCGATCTGATCATCCGCAGCGATGGGTCTCGCAAGGGGGATTGGGATATGGGTATCGCGATCGATGCGATTTCGATTGCGGATAAGATCGACGTGCTGGTGCTGGTGACGGGCGACGGGGATTTTGTGGCGCTGGTGAATATGCTGAAGAGCCGCGGGGTGCGGGTGGAGGTTGCGTCGTTTCGGGAGAGTACCGCGGAGAGCCTGATGCTTGCGGCATCAGATCATTTCCTGATCGATCAGGCCATGCTAGTGTGACATTTCCGGACAGACACAGCCGGGGGCGGCTGTGCTACATTCACAGGACGGACTACATTCACAGGACAGACACAGCCGGGGGCGGCTGTGCTACATTCACGGCCATATCATATCAGGCAGACACAGCCGGGGGCGGCTGTGCTACATTTACGGCCATATCATATCAGACAGACACAGCCGGGGGCGGCTGTGCTACATTCACAGGACAGACACATCTACGTCATTCGACAAGTGTGGCGAGGCCCCAGGATGCGGGGTTGCTGAATTCGGATGCGCGGTTGAAGTCGATGGTGGCGGTGCGTTCGGTGGTGAGGATGTCGGCGTAGTTTACCAGGAGGGCGAATTTTAGTGAGCGGCCGGGTTGGGGTGTGAATGTGGGGTCGATGAGTGCCCACGGGATTTGAGCGATGAGTGTGTAGGCGCCTTGGGCGCCTTTTTCTTTTTCAAGGATGATGCTGGTTTTGACGGGGGAGGTGTCGTTTATTATGCCTTTGAAGTCGCGGCCGCGGACGGCGTCGGTGATGATTTGGCGGTCGGGGCCGGGGTACCATCCGAGGTGGAGGATGTTTTGTTCGGCGGGGGTGATTTTGTTGTCGTCGAGTTTTTCATCGGTGCGGAGGCGGAGCTGGATGGAGTCGGCTTGGTGCCAGAGTGTTTGCGGTGGTGCGGTCAGCCAGGGGGTGCGGTCGGTGACGTGGATTTTGAGGTAGAGGGCTTGGTTGTCCCAGAGGGTGTCGAGGCGGCATTGTTGTTCGCCGAGGACTTCAGGGCCGTTGGCGATGGGTTGGATGGGGGAGGATGGTTTCCAGGTTTTGTCGGCGGTGGTGGGTGGTGTGGTAGTTTTTTTTATGTGGACGGTTGCGGCTTGTGTGCAGCCGGGCATTTGTGCCTGGGCAAGTTTTTGGGGGGGCAGGGGGACGATGGTGATGGGTGAGCTGACGATGCGTCCGTTGGCGTCGATTGCGGATGCGAATATTCGGATGGGTCCGCCGGCGTGGGGGCAGCGTGCGGTGGCGGTCCAGGTGTTTTTTTTGTTTTGGAGTGGGATTTGTGCCCAGTTGCGTCGGTTCCATTGCTGGTTTGAGGTGGTGTATGCGAGGGTGACGTTTGTGATTGGTGCGGGTCCGTCGACGGTGATGGCGACGGGTAGGTCAGTTGCGTTTTTGGCGGGGGCGGGCGGGCGGTGGGTGATGGTGGGTGTTTGTGGGAAGCCGGGTGCGCCGAGGAGGTGGTGGTTGAACCAGTGGAGGCGGGTTTGGACGTCGCCGAAGGTGTGGTTGCCGGCGGGGAGGAGTTGGAGGCGTTTGGGTGATTTTATTTTGTCCCAGTAGGATGGGAGGGTGTCGATTGAGCCGAAGAAGTCGGCGGCGGCGCAGCGTATGAGGATTGGTGCGGTGATGTTTTGTGCGTAGAGTGCGGCGTCGTATCGTTTTTCCCATTGCTCGAATTCTTCGGGTGTGAGGGATTGGAGGTGTCCTTCGATTTTTTGCTGGTATCGCGTGCGCCAGCCGAGGATGGCGGCGGAAGAGACGATTGCTTTGGGGCGGGTGTCGATTCCGGCGAGCAGTTGGACGATGAATCCGCCCCAGGAGTGTCCTTCGGCGGCGATTTTCTGGGGGTCGATTTGTGGTTGTTGGGAGAGGTATGTGAGGCCGCGGCGTGCGGCCATTATTGCGCGGTATATGACGGGTCGTTTCCAGTCGTCTTGTTCGGGTGCGACGAATTGTCGGGCCCAGTCGGGGTAGCGGAGGGTTCCGTAGGTGGTGAAGGGGTGTGAGGGGAGGGGGTCGCCTGTTTGCCAGTTTTGCTGGGGGTCGTTGAAGGTGTTCCAGTCGAATGCGAGGCATGCGTATCCGGCTTTGGCGAAAGCTTGAGCGCGGGGGAGGTCGGCGGAGCCGCCTCCGCCGTGGATGCTGAGGACGGCGGGTATTTTTTGTGTGGTTTTTGGTTGAGCGTACCAGGCGAAGATTCGCATGGGTTGGTTGTTGTAGGTTTCGCTGGTGTAGACGAGGGAGTACCAGAGGATGTCGGGGTCGTCGCCTCGTTGGAGGATGATGGGGTCGAGGGGGAGGTCGGTTTGTTCTTGCCAGAATTGTTCGGGGTCGAATTGTTGTGCGAGTGCGGTGGCGAGGGTGAGTGTTGCGAGGAGGATGGATGGTGCGATGAGGGTGCGCATGTGGTGCTCCGGTTTTTTTCGAGATCGAATCGAACATCGAACACTGAACATCGAACATCGAACGATTGAGGGAGATTTTATCGGGGTGAGGGGGTGGAGTCAAGGGGGTAAGGCAAACCGAAGAATACGAAGGAGACGAAGAAGCACGAAGAAGAGAAAGAGGATTTACCACAGAGGGCACAGAGGACACAGAGCGGGCGCGGAGAGAAGGGGGGGGCGTTGGAGGGCGTGGTGGTTTTGTGTGAGAGCAGGTCCGTGACGCGAGGTATTCTGGGACAGACACAGCCGGGGGCGGCTGTGCTACACTGGCTTCTGGCTTGTGGCTCAGAAGTGTTGGATGCGTGAGACGAGCGGCCAGATGGCGATGATGTCTTTGCGTTGGAGGGTGACGTCGGGGTAGCGGCTGTTGAGGGGGTGGAGTCGGACGGTGGTTTCGGTGTCGAAGAAGGTTTGTTTGA
>DATLAR010000187.1:0-6835 GCA_035527355.1 Planctomycetota bacterium | reverse complement strand
TGGGATCGTCGAAGAGATCCGAGATTACGATGATCAGGCCGCGGCGCTTGATGTTCTCGGCCAGGTCGTGGAATGCCCGGCTGATGTTTGTCACCTTGCCGCCGCGGATCGTCTCCAGCGTCTTCAGCAGCACGTTGAGGTGCACAGCCGTGCTGCGCGGCGGAATGAAATGGCTGATCTTCTCGTCGAACGTAACCAGCCCCACCGAATCCTGCTGGCGCACCATGAGGTATGCAAGGCACGCGGCGAGAAACGCACCGTATTCAAGTTTCGACATCGACGCCTCGTCGGATTTGTAGCCCATCGAGCCGCTGGTATCGAGCAGGATATGGGCCTTGAGGTTGGTTTCTTCCTGGTATTGCTTGATGACGTAGCGGTCGGTGCGGGCGTAGGCCTGCCAGTCGATATCCTTAATGTTATCGCCGGGCGTATATTCGCGATGCTCGGCAAACTCCACGCTGAAGCCGTGGAACGGGCTGCGATGCAAGCCCGAGATGAAGCCCTCGACGACAGAGCGCGCGATGAGGTTCATCCGCGAAAGCCGCGCCACCGCCTGCGGATCGAGATAACGATACCCTTTTGCCATCGAAATACTCCGGCGATGAATTCTGCAGCACAGCCTGCCATTCTAGAGATATACCGGAGGATGTCAAGCTGAAACTGCCGGCCGGAAATGGCAGCAAGCGGGCACGCGCTTCACGTGATGCGCAAGCGAGAAATCCGGCACGCGGCTATCCCTGTGCCGCCGCGCCGATGTAACGCTCGAGCTGCTCGATGCGGTGCGCGTAGGTGTGCGAGGCGAGGACGCGCCTGCGTGCGGCCGTGCCGATGGCCCGAGCACGCTCGCGCGTGAGCCAGTGCAGCCAATTCGCCACCTCGAGGGCGTCGGACGCCGGCAGCACCTCGCGCTCCAGATCGAGAAAACGCTCGAGCCCCTCCCACGTGTCGGCCACTACGCAAGCTCCGCACGATGCCGCCTCGAGCATCTGCTGCATGGGGCATACTTGCAGGTGCAGCGCGCGTTCCGTGCTCACGGTGAGCACCGCGAGCGAACTGCTGTTGAGTGCGTTTCGGTCGTGCTGCTCGAGCTCGCCCAGATAAAGGACGTTTGGCGGGATTGTGCGGCCGGACCAGTCCGCGCCGGCGAGCATGAAGCTGCTGTGCGGAAGCTGAACGGCTGCATTGAAGAAGAGCTCTTGCATGCGATGCTCGATCTCGGGCAGGCACCTGCCGTGGAAGGCAAGATCGGCGGCGAACCGGGAATCCAGCGGCACCGGGTAGTGCACGGCGGTGTCGACGGCTTCGTCGACCGGCAGGCAATCCACCACGCCGAATTCGCGATACGCGGCCAGGATGCGGCCGCCCCCGCCGCGGGTGAGCACGAGGTCGTAGCTCGGCAACAGCGCAAGGAAGCGGTCGTCTGGTTCGGCGCTCATTCGTTCGAGCATGGAGGCGGGATCGGGGTCCCAGAAGACCACGAGGTTATCGCGCGTTTTCATGTCGAGCACTGCGGCGGCAAACGGGTCGCCGAGGTTGCCGTCGGCGCCCACTTGCACGATCATGTCGGCGCCCGCTGCGCCTTCGAGCGCGCGAAGGATTGCGCTCCGGCCGCCGCCTATCGGCGCCCAAAGGCCCGGATCGCCGCCGGTATCACGGTCGGTGCAGTAGAAGATCGGACGGTGCCCGCGGTCGCGCAGCGCCCGCATCAATCCGTTGAAATACTTCGGCACGTCGTCGGCCGGCGATGCGCGCACGGAGCCGAAAAGAATGATCGTCATACCTGCCGGCATTGGCATCCCTTTCCATTGGCCTGCTAGCAATCTTCGGAACGCGGCGCGGTATGTTTGCCAAAAAGTGAAGCTCGATGCAAGCTTGCAACATGGCGCCTTCTTGTATATAATGGCAGCCGCGAATGTGAAGCCAGGCGAGTTTCATACAGGAGTCCGACATGCCGCAGAACGAAGGGATCAGAGTTTACCACACGGGCAGGATTGCCCGCAGCCGCCCCACCGCTCTCTGCCCGTCGGGAATGCTGTGGAGCCGCGACATGCGGTTCTTTTATGCAAATGTGCCCGCCGGCGATTACGCGCTCGAGCTGAGGATGAAGGAGACGCAGCGCTTTGACGCAGGCTCCAGCGATGCCGGGCAGCCGCGCGTAAACATCTACGTCAACGGCCGCCTCGCCGCCGGAAACGTGAAGGTGCAGACCGAACGGCCCGAGGACGATTTCGTGGCGGTGGCCGTGCCGGTCTTCGTCAGGTCTATGGGGTTCGACGTTCGCATCTACCAGGTTACAGGCGGGCTGAACCTCCCCTGCGTGTACGGCATGCGGCTGCTCAAAGGCAAAGGCGCTCACGTCGAAGTAGTGCATCAGTTCATGGCGGGCGATGCCGCCGAACGCGCGATGTGGGCGCCCGCCGAAATAGACGCCGAGGCCGGCACCACTCGCTGCACGAAATACGAGGAGCTGCTTCACTCGGGCGTGCCGCTCGGCGGGCTTGGCACCGGCCGCCTCGAAATACTCACAAACGGCACGCTGGGCAGCTTCTCGTGTGCAAACAACTGGGACGTGCCGACGTTTTGGACCGAAGGCTCGTTTTTCGCGCTGTGGACTAATGCCGGCCAGCGGCCGCTTGCCAGGCTGCTGCATCCGCCGCGACACTCGGGCGGCTGGCTTGCGGGCGCGAATGCGCCACCCGCCATCGATGCGATCAACTACGAAGGCCGGTTTCCCGCGGCCGAGCTTGCATACGAGATCGCCGGCCTGCCGCTCGAGGTCCGCATGCGTGCCCAGGGCAGCCTCGTGCCCGGCAGCGCGCAGCTATCGTCGCTGCCCGCGGCCACCTTCACGTTCTCAATAAAGAACACCGGGCCCGAGCGGGTGGAAGCGGCGGTGCTGGCCAGCCTCGAAAACCTCGCCGGCCAGGGCGGCTATTACCTGGTAACACCCGAATGGCAGAACGTGCGCGAGCGGTTCGATTCGGTGAACGGCGCATTTCAGGAGCAATGGCAGGCCGGCTCGCTGAAGGGCCTGCTTTTTACAAACGACCGCGAGCCGCAGAGCGCCGCCCGCAGGAATGCCTTCACCGACTATGCGCTTGCCTGCGAAGGGCACGGCGGCGTGAGCCGCTGCATCGCGTGGAACGTCAACGGCGAAGAACCGGATTTCTGGCGCAAGTTTGCACTGGACGGCACGCTGCCCAAGGGCGGCTTTCAGGCCAAGGGTGCAGATGGCGAGTATCGACCCGCCGGCGCCGTAGCCAAGAAAATCTCCATCGACCCAGGCCAGACGAAGGAGATCGTGTTTGTGCTAGCCTGGTATCACAGCGGCCACGTTACCTTCCGCGATGAAGTGGACCACGGCCACGCCTACGAAGCAGACTACGCAACAATCGGCGAGGTGGCCGCTGCCGCGCGCGACAATCGCGAGATCGCTGCGTCGATCGTCGACCGGTTGCAGCAGATCATCCGCGACAGCACGCTGCCGCGATGGCTGCAAACGAAGCTGATAAACGGCGCCTTCCCCGCCACCACCTGCTCGGTGTGGACCAACGACGGGCTTTTCAGCATGCACGAAAGCCCCACCGAAATGGCCGGCGCCATAGGCACCATCGACCAGCGCATGGCCGCACATCCATTCACTTTCATTTTCTTCCCCGAGCTCGACCGCTGCGAGCTCGAATGGTTCAGGCGCTGCCAGCAGCCCGACGGCCAGATACCTCATATGATCGGAAACGTATACGACAAACTCGGCGCTGCCGATACATTTTTCTGCGTAACCGGCTGGCCTGATCTCTCGTGTTCGTTCATCCTTCAAACCTATCGCCATTTTCTCTACAGCGGCGATCGCGATTACCTTGCGGGCAATCTGGACGCATACGACCGCGCCGTCAAGTGGATGCAATCGACCGACAAGCTGGGCCTCGGCCTGCCCGTTGGCGGCTGCACATACGATTACGAGCAGCACGAGTGGAAGGTGGAGGCGCCGATGATCGTCAATGCCTCCTGCTACCTCGGCGCACTGCGCGCTGCTATCGATGCCGCAAAGAGGCTGGACCGCCTCGACCTCGCAGACTCGTGGTCGCAGGCGTTCGACAAGGCGCGCAACTCATTGATGACGCTGTTTTGGAACGGCCGATATTTCCGCAAGTGGGTGCACCCGCAGAAGAAGACCGAAAACGGCAACTGCTTCGTTGCACAGCTCGCGGGCGATTGGTTTGCCCGGCTGCTCGGCCTCGAACCGATCTTCCCCGACGAGATCGTGGACAGCGTGCTCGACAGCATCGTGGAGCTGAACATGCGGCCGCACCACCCGGCGATCCCTATGGAGGTGTCGCCCGCCGGCGAACTGGCGGTCGATAGCTGCTATATTCAGCAGCACGAGCCGTACCTCGGAATGGAGCTGATCTATCGCGGCCGAGTGAAGGACGGACTGGAGGTGCTGCACCGCCGCCAGGAGATCACGTGGCGCGTGAACAGCAACCCCTGGGGCGAAGCACTCGCCGTGCATGCGCCGTCGGGCCGCGAGATGCTGCTCTTCGATTACATGACCGCAACGGCCGGGTGGAACGTGTTGTACGCACTCGCCGGTGCAACGGTTGACGCCGACAAGAAGACGCTTCGGTTCAGGCCGCAGCTCAACGGTGCGCGAGCGATCAGGCTGCCCGTTTTCCTGCACGACCTCTGGCTGGTGCTCGACGTAAACCTCGACCGTGAAAAGCCAGTGAGCCTGAAGGCCGCGTACCGCGGCGCTCTGGCCGCCGAGTTTGAAAAGGTGGCGGTGGAGCTGCCCGAACTGGGCGGCGGCCTTCGCTCTGTAGCCGTGAAGATTGTTGAATAGACTGGAGACCTGCACCGGCAACCGACGATTTCTCAACGCCACGATCGATGCGTATCGCAAGCTCGACCGCGAGCACATGCTCGTTGACGGCGTGGACGGTTCCACCGAGCGGCTTTGCGGGCGCGATCCGCCGGCCGGCCACGAAACCGGCGACATCGCCGGGAAAGGATTGTATGAAAACGGCTGTCCCCTCTCGAAAGCAGCTCGAATTCCAAGATCTGGAGTTTGGCTTGTTCCTCCACTTCGGCATCCGCACTTTCTACGAAGGCCACCGCGACTGGGACGCCCGTGAGATGTCGCCCTCGGCGTTCAACCCCACGCAGCTCGACTGCAACCAGTGGGCCGAGACGGCGAAGAAGGCCGGCTTGAGATACATGGTGCTCGTGGCCAAGCATCACGACGGCTTCGCAAACTGGCCGTCGAAGTATACCGATTTCTCCGTAGCCGCAACGCCGTGGAAAGACGGCAAAGGCGACGTGGTGCGCGAATTCACCGATGCCTGCCGCCGCAACGGGCTGAAGGCCGGCCTCTACTATTCGCCCGCCGAATGGCACTCGCCGCTCTACCAGGACCCGCGCCAATACGACGATTACTTCATCAAACAGATCGGCGAGCTGCTCACCAACTACGGCGAGATCAGCGTGCTATGGTTCGACGGCTCCGGCTCCGAAAAACACACCTACGACTGGGCGCGGATCATGCCGGAAGTGCGCCGAATGCAACCCAACATGCTCATCTTCAACATGGGCGATCCCGACTATCGCTGGGTCGGCAACGAAGCCGGCCTCGCGCCGATGCCCTGCTGGAATACCATCGAAGCACCCGCGTGGGGAGCGCCCTGCATTTTCACCATCGATCAGGACCACCCAAGCTGGCAGCCCGCCGAATGCGACTGCATGATGCGCTACTGCAACTGGTTCTACCAGGACAGCGACGTGGATACCGTGAAGAGCGTGGAAGAACTGATGGGCATCTACTATTACTCGGTGGGCCGCGGGTGCAACCTGCTGCTGAATATCGGCCCCGACCGACGCGGCCTGCTGCCCGACCGCGACGGCGCGCGGCTGCTCGAGTTCGGCGACGAGATCCGCCGACGTTTCGCCCGGCCGCTTGCCACCGTGCAGGATTTTGCGGTAACCAACGGCCACTTCGACTACAAGCCCGAAAGCCCCGTGCTGATCGACCACGTGGTGCTGCAGGAAGACCTGACAAACGGCGAGCACGTGCGGCGGTTTGCCATCAGCGTCGATTCCACGCCTGCGGGTTTGCAGCCGATCGTAGTGCACGAAGGCCAAAACATCGGCCACAAGGCCATCTGCTGGTTTCCGCTCGTGAAGGCCGCGAAGGTGCGGCTGGAAATCACACAGGCCGACGGCCCGGTGAAAATACGGTCGTTCCAACTCCACAATTCAGCGCGATGACGGCCGGGCCGCGTCAATCACCAAGGATAGAAGATGAATTCCTGTAGCACAGCCGCCCTCGGCTGTGAACATTCTTCGTCTTCCCACCTTGCTTACGGCCGGGCCGCGTCAATCAGCGAGAGATGCCGGTGCCGTCGGGGTATGTGAACGTCCACGCGGCATCGATCACGTCGATCTGCGCGGTCAGGCCCGTGAAATCCACCAGCTCCACCGTTGCGTCGGCCCAGGACGTATCGCAGTTGAAGATCAGCGACGCCGCCTGCGTCTCGTCCATCGGGAAATCATCCTCTACGTCCGGTTCGCGGACGCCCATGTATGTGCTCACTATGTCGGCGTTGTTCGGATCGAACGAAGCCGGCAGCACGAGGTTCAGCAAACCGCCCAGCGCCGGGCCGTCGATCGGCCGCCAGGCGCTCGCTATGAACCGGCCGGTCGTCTCGCCCGTCTCCTCGAACTCAAGCTCAAGCTCTTCGCTCTGGCCGTTTGACCACGTGAATGCCATCTTCGCCGTCAATGCGTCGGCGCCCGACGGGGACTCGCCTGTTACTATAGCCTTTCTCCTTCTGCCTCATTC
>DATLAR010000186.1:0-8059 GCA_035527355.1 Planctomycetota bacterium | reverse complement strand
GGTGATCGGCTTGGGCTCGCCTTCCACCTCGAGCACGATGCTGGTGCACAGCGGATCGGGCAGCGGCACGGGCAGGCCCTTGAGGAACAGCCGCTCGCCGTGCTGCTCGAACCGCAGCTTTTTGCCGGTGGCCACGTAGCGGGCCGAGAGCACCTTGTTGCCGATCTCGGCCAGGCACAGCTCCTTGCCCGTGCTGCGGAAGATGTGCACGTAAACCTTGCCGCCTTTCATCGTGATGCGGCCGAAGGTATTCCACGAGAATGGCGAGCGGTCCGAATTCGGCAGGAACTCGCCGTTGCGTTTCAGCCATTTGCCGGCCTGGCGGAGGATTTTTGCGGCCTGTGCGGGGATGGTGCCGTCGGCCTTGGGGCCGACGTTCAGCAGCAGGTTCCCGCCGTTGCAGGCGGTTTCGATGAGCATGCGGATCACGTCGCACGCGGGCTTGTAATGGAAATCGCCGGCGTGGTAGCCCCAGGTGTCGTTGAGCGTCATGCAGGCTTCCCACGCGGTGCCGGCGGGCGCGGGATTGATCGCCTGCTCGCAGTTCTTGAAGTCCCACGGCTCGCCGTTGCGGTCGTTGATGAGGATATGCGGCTGCAGCTCCTTCATGCGGCGGTTCACCTGCTCGCCGTCGTGGGGGAAGGGCGCGAATCCGTCGTACCAGAGGATGTCGACCTTGCCGTAGTCGGTGAGAAGCTCTTCGAGCTGCGCGTGGTAATAGGTGCTGAAGCGTTTCTGCTTTTCGGGATCATTCCACGGCTGGGGCCAGTCGCGGCAGTAGGCGCCGGGATAATCGGGGTGGTGCCAATCGGCATAGGAGAAATAGAAGCCCACCTTCAGCCCTTCGGCTCGCACGCCATCGGCGAATAGGCGCACCAGGTCCTTCTTCGGGCCGAGCTTGGCGGCGTTGAAGTCGGAGGTCTTCGTATCCCACAGGGCGAAGCCGTCGTGATGGCGCGTGGTGAGCACCATGTATTTCATGCCGGCTTCCTTGGCCAGGCGTGCCCAGGCACGCGGATCGAACTTCTCGGCCTTGAACTTCTTCACGTACTTTTCGGTGTACTCATCGTAGGGAATCCGCTCGCGGTTGAGCACCCACTCGGCGCGTGCGGCCGCCGAATAGGCCCCCCAATGAATGAACATCCCGTACCGCGCTTCGTTGAACCAATCGAGATTCGACATTCTGATTCCTTTGCAGATACAGAAACCACGAAGGACACCAAGAGGCACGAAGGATTATGATCTTCTGACTTCAGACGGACGAACCACGGATGCCCCAGAGAGAACGCAGAAGAATGGACTAACGCAATTGGTGCGAATGCCATCCACCTTCGTGGCTCTTCGTGTCCTTCGTGTCCTTCGTGGTTGCCTTCTTTTGTTTTCCGTTACTCCACTACGATGATGTCATGGATTTCGAGCTTGGGCAGCACCATCCGGATGGCCCCCTTGGAAAACTCATATTTCAGCGCCTTGCCCGCGGGCTGCAGCGTTACGCTTGCGGGTTTCTTGCGCGTGCGGATCGTTACCGTCAGCGGGCCGACGGGCGGAATCTCGTCGCAAACGTATACCTTCTCGTTTGCATGCGGGCCGGCGGTGTTCACCAGATTCACCGCCAGCTTGCCGTCTATGCGGTTCACGGTAACGTCCACGTTGTGCGAGCCGGTTACCTCTACGATGGGGTCGGGGAAAAGCTCGCGAACGAGCGCGTTGAGGAAATCGCGCGAGGTGTTTGTAGCGCCATTGACGTATCGCTCGCCGAAATTCAGGTACGTGGCGGCGATCCGGCCCTCGCCGAGCCTCGCGATCGAGGCGGCCACCTCCGACGGCTCCACAACGTCGTTCTTCGGCTGAAGCTTGCAGAACGCCTTGGCAGCCGGGTTCAGCTTCACGCTCTGCGAGAGCGTCTTCATCGCGCCCAGCCAGCCGCTCCATTTCAGCCATTGGGTCTTCTCTGTGGGCTCGCCCACGAACTTCACCTGCAGTTCCTTCTTGAACATCCGGGCGCACTTCGGCCCGATCAGCAACAGGTTGCCGCCGCCCTGCACGTAGGCCAGCAGTTCCTTCCTGAACTTCGGCGGCAGGTAGTCCCATTCGGGCACCACGATCAGCGGGTATTCGGCCATTCGGCCCGAAAGATTGTGCTCGGAGAGCACCTCCACCGCGTTCTGCGATTCGAGCAGGCAGCGCAGCACGCCGCTCAGCGGCGTGAGCTGGCCGTCCCACGGCGCGAAGAGGCGCATCGATTTGCGGTAGAATGCTTCGCCCGAGTTCACCAGCGCGATCTGCGGCACGGCCATTGCGCGGTGGCAGAATTCCTGCCTCGCGCGGCAGAAGCCGGCCACCTCGGCCATCATCTTCATCTGCCATTCGGCGATGGAGCCGTCGCGTTTCTGCTGGAAGTATGCCTGGAAACCGCCGCCGGTAGAAAGCACCGCGGCTGCCTCCTGCTGGAGCTGCGGCACGGATTTTGTGCTCCAACCGCCCTCGCCCCATTTCGCGGCAAAGCTCCAGGCCATCAGGTCCCACGGCTTGCCCTGCCGCGTCATGCAGCGGGCCTCGAGCCGCGCGGTATTCACGCTGTTTTGCGGCGAGTAATCGCCGGAGATGTAGTCGACGTTCGTTTTCACCGGCTCGGGCATAAACGAGCTGTATGCCCAGTTGCTCGCGATCTGGAAATCGGGCTTGTGCTTGTGCACCTCGTCTACCCAATGGGCAAGATAGCGGCGGAAGCCGTCGCGGCAGAAACTGAGGTAATCGGCATAGTGCGGGTCTTCGGGCTTGCGGGGCACCTTCTTGCTTCCGGTTTTCTGCTGCCACTCGGCCACGGCCTTGGGGTGCCAGTCGGGCAGAGTAGCCCAGCATTCGCCGTCGGCCCACACGCCGTCAACGTCATACTCGTCGATCAGCTCCTTCAACTGCGGGATCAGGAGCTTGTCGGCGTAAGGCCCGAACACTGATGTTATCTTCTCGTCTTTCTTGCCTTTCTCGTCCACGCGAGCCCAGCTCGGATGCTGCTTGCAGGCTTCGTTGTCCCACACGCCGGAGTAATGCATGTAAAGGCCAATGCCTCGCTCGGCGGTAACATCGCGCCAGATGCGCAACTGGTCGCGCACGAAACCGGGCGCCGGATTGCCCACCTTTGTGGGATAGCTGCAAAGCCCCCGGTGCCCCTTGCAGTCGCACTGCACGTAGTCGGGCTGCACCTGATCGATCATGTTTGCGATCATCTTGCGCGTGACGGTCTTGCCGATCTCCTTGCAGTCGTCGCCAGCATGGAAATCGAAATGGATGCCCAGGAAGCTCTCTGACCTTTTCAGCCGTGCGGGAAATTCCTTTTTGCTCATTGGTCTTCTCTCTGGTTTGGAGTGGTTGACCGAGTATAGCCGCTATGAACAAGTATATTAAGGAGAACGGCCCCAATAGTAAAGGGAAAAATGGCGGCCGGCAGCGTGGCATCGGTGCAGCGAGCACCGGCCGCAAAATTTATCAGCGCGTTTTACTTGACGGCGATATATTCATCATGTATAATCTGGTATCCTCCAAGCCGTCTGAAAACGATCCCGTTTCGGGAGTGCTATAATGAGGCCGATGATACTGCTTTGTTCCCTGCTGCTCCTGTGCCTGATAGCTGCCGTTGCCGCACAAGCCAAACCCGAACCGCCCTTGCAGATCGAGCTGGGCTTCAAGGGCCAGCCGTCGCCCGGCAAGCCGGCCACTGTTATCATCACCGTCAGCTCGCAAATAGATCAGCCGCGCGTAAAGCTGGCACTCGAGCTGCCCCACGGCATCCGGCTGGCCCAGGAAGGAACGCTCCTCTCGTGGGCATTCGACCTGCAAGCCGACGAGGCAAAGCAGATCGCCGTGCGCGTCATGGTGGACGACGCAGGCGAGTACCAGCTTGCAGGCCGGCTGGCAACCATGCTTTCCGGCAAGCTGCTGCGTATGAACAAAGTGCTGTATCTCGTGATCGACGGCGACGTTTCCGTTTCGACCACCACCGCAATGAACGCCGCGAAACGAGAGGCCATTATCGCCAGGTACAGGCGCGCAAACAAGCTCGCGGCCGACGCCGAAATTGACGAGAATGAGTTGCCGGAAGATGTGCAAGCCGAGCTGGACGACCTTAACCGCGCCGAGCACGAAACCCTGACCGGAGCCGGCGGCGGGCACGACGCCCCCGCCCCGGAGAACGAGCAACCAGACCAGCCCCAGCAGTGAGGAACCACCGATGACGACATGGACAGCACTCGGTCGGGCAATCAGAATTCAGTTGCAGCGTTTCAACCGCCTGCCTTCCTTCTGCCTGTTGCTCTGCCTTCTGGCCGCCATAGCGCCGGCCCCTCCTGCCCATGCCGCGCCTTTCATCTATGATGCCATGGTTACCGGCAGAACGGGCGTAGACGCCGACGGCGACGGCTATTTCGAGACGTTTGATTTCAACATCCGGATCGACGCCAACGCCGGCGAGCCGGTTACCGTCCAAGTGGCGGCCGTGATCTGGTGCCTGACTACCGACGAAGCGTTTCTTGTTGCGCCGTGGACAATCACGGCCAACCAGCCGGACCCGGTGTCGGTGCCTTTCTCCGAGCTGGATTTCTTCCGGCCCCAACGATCCATGCTATACTTCCGCGTGGAATTGTGGAGCAGCGACTTCTCCGCGATGCACCACGCCGTAGAGGGCCTGACGGGCGAGCCGATCCCCGCCGCCGCGAGCGGATGCAGCAGTGCGCACGTCTATTCCGCCAGGATCGCCGACTTCACCGGCCACGATGCCAACGCCGACGGATGCTACGAGACGTTCGGTTTCAACATCGCAATAGACGCCGACGCCGCGCCCGGATGCGCCCTCGAGGTGGTGGCCAGGATCACCTGCACGGCCACCGGCACCGCGTGGCAGACTGCCCGGTGGACGATAACCGGAGACCAGCTCGACGAGCAATACGTCAGCTTCACGCACGCCGATTTCGCACTCACCACATGCACCGATCTCACGTTTGCAGTGGCCATCTGCAATCCAGCCCTCTCCATCAAGTATCACGAGGCGCCTGTGAGCGGCCTGGTGAAAGCCCAGCCGCGCGATTGCCCGGTGGTGATCCAGCAGGCAGTGATAGAAAACTTGCGATACACCGCCGACGCCGACGGCGACACCTACCTCGACAAATACGACTTCGACATCGGCATAGACGCCGACGCACCCGGCTGCTCGCGCCAGGTGGTGGCCAGGATCAGGTGCAACCAAACCGCCGGCGAGTGGACAACCACCCCGTGGACCGTGAGCGGCACGGGCGCCTCCGACAGAATAGCATTCTCCCTCAACTACGGCGAGCTGCCCATCGCCGCCCCCACCGAGCTTTCGTTTACCATCCAGTTGTGGGATGCCGGCCAAACTATCGCCCTCACACCTGCAACGCCTGTATCCGGCGGCCCGATCAGGGCCGCGCAACCCAGCTATAGCACACAACTCACAATATACGGCACGCTGCTCTACCGGCACCGCGACGGCTCGCTCCGCCCGATGCGCCGCGCACGCCTCGACATCCTTTCACCCAAATTTCCCCAGTGGCCCGGCAAAGCCGTGATGGCCAATGATCTGGGCGAATACAGTTCGAGTATTAACACCAACAACCAGCCCTGTTCCATTTTCATCCGCGTCAAAAGCCTCGCCGGCGAACCCGCGATTGTGTCGGTGCAGGCGCCTCTCACCGGCAGCCCCTATTACGTTGACAGCCAAACGCGCCTCAACTACATCGGAAGCCGCCTGCGAATCGACCTCATCGTCGGCAATTCGGGAGCGAACGCCGGCGCCTTTCACATCTGCGATTCAGTCGTCGAGGGCTACAACCAGGCCCAAACGCATCTAAACCTCTTCGCACCGCAAGCCACCGTCTATTGGCCGGCATCATCAAGCTGTTTCGACGGCGCCGCCATCCACCTGCAGGAATTCGACCGCTGGGACCGCGACATCATCCTGCACGAATACGGCCACTTCCTGGCGGCCAAGGGCGGATTCGACAGAAGCCCCGGCGGCGACCACGCATGGAACGCCGACCTCCGCACCTTCGGCCAGCCACGCTCCGACACCGAAGCCGCGCGTCTCGCCTTCAGCGAAGCCTGGGCCAGCTTCTTCTCCGTCGCCTCACAATATACACAAACCGGCGACCCCTGCCTCGACGACTCCGAAGACGTATGCTACTCTTACAACCTCGAAACCGACACCGCCAAGCACCACACGCCCGGGCAATTCCATGAATCGATGGTCGCCTGTGCGTGGTGGGACATCTTTGACGACCACGACGACGGCGCGGACGACTGCGATACCCTCCAGATGCCCCTCGGCAATATCTGGACCGTCCTTTCCATCGACAAGCCCGATACCGCCAGCTCGTTCTGGGACGCCTGGACCGCGCGGTTCAACTGCAAGATCGAAAGCTACCGCATCTTCAAAGACCACCGCATCACCTCTCTGCCCCCCGGCTGCACCGTGCGCCTCACCGCAAACATCCCAGCCGCCGGCTTCACCCTCAGCGAACCAAACAGCCGGCCCATCCACGGCAGCACGCCCGCCGTTTTTCACGACCTGCCGCCCGGCACCTACACCGCGACATGGGCGGCCGCAAACGGCGTTCAGCCGCCGCCTGCAGCCCAGCAAACGGTAGCATCCGGCGGCAGCGCAACCTTCGCAGGCAGCTACGCGGGCGTCGACACCGCGTCCCCCTCCCCAAACGCCATCTGCGCAGAGGCGATCGGCATCGACCGCATCGCCGTCACCTCGCAGGAGGCGTCCGACGCCACGCCCCCCGTCTGCTACCGCATACTTGCCGAATGCTACGACGGCCAAAGCTGGCACGCCGCCAGCCTGCTCGACTATTCCACCCAGCGGCCCGCACCGTGGATGCACACCGGCCTCGCAGAAAACGCCCTCTACCGTTACGAGCAATACCTGCGCGATTCAAACGTGCCGCCCAACCATAGCGAGGTTTCCCAGTGGGCACTTGCGGCCACCACGCTCGATGCCCCACAGGACAGCGAGCTGCAGATAACAGGCGTTACCGCCACCGGGCTCACTATCTCCGTTGCACCGCCGCCCACGCCGTCGGGGCCGGGCGAGACCGCCGCATTTTTCGACATACTCGCCGGCGAAGGAGCAGGCACCGGCGCCGTCGACCGCGGCTGGACCAATTGCTTCTCCATTGAATACCAGAATCTGCTGCCCGACACCGAATACGGCTGGAAAGTGCGCTACCGCGGATACTCAGGGCACGTTACCGCCGACAACCCGACCGAAATCAAAACCCGCACTGCCGCCCACGCGCCCGGCCAGCCCCAAGCCCTGCTCGCCACCGCAAACCAGATTTCCTTCACGCTCAACACAGCGTCAAACCCCGCCACCGTCCAATATGCCATCAAATGCATCGCCACGAATCCCGTCGACCCCGCCTGCGACCAGCAATGGATCGGCCAATGCGGCCGGCCGGCCGCCTCGCCCATATGGCTGAACGCCCAGCAATGGGACAACCCGTCGGCGGCGGGGCTGGCGCCGCTCACAAGCTACACGTTTGCGGTGGTGGCCAGGAATTCGGCCAGCCAGCCCACCGCGTTCGGGCCGTCAATCACGATTCGCACATCCGTGGCTGGCGATGTCAACGGCGACTGCAAGGTGAACATCATCGACATGATCTGCATACGAAACCTGCTGAACACCGATCCCTGCTCGAACCCGCAATCGGCCGCAGCCGACCTCAACGGCGATGGACGCATCAATATCCTGGACCTGCTGGTCTGCCGTGGCATGATAAACGTCGCCTGCCCGCGATGAACCGCGCCCAGCCGCTCACAATAAGCCAACCGTGCACAGCCGCTCAGCTCCCGGAGCCATGCCTCCAAGCTAACCTCCCGGCCGAGCGTCGGCCAAAAAAGATGGGGCGGCCTGTATGGCCGCCCCTGGTCGTTCGTCCTCGTTGTGTCAGATCGGACAGATCGCGCTTACGGGCACGCCGTATTCAGCCTGTTCCTCACGTAGATCAGGTCGAGGATGTTGATCCTGCCGTCCAGGTTCACG
>DATLAR010000185.1:0-11800 GCA_035527355.1 Planctomycetota bacterium | reverse complement strand
TGGCAGTTGCACGAGCCGGCTTCCAGCCGATCGACGTGGTTGGTGTGCAGGTCGTGGTCGAACTGGTTGATGAGTTCTTCGAGCTTCAGGGCTTTGGTTGCGGAGGAGGGGTCGTGTTTCTCGATGGCCTGGAGTACGTCGTTGAACTGCTCGCTGACGGCGGCGAACATTTCCTCAAGCTCGACAAAGGCGGACTCGCTGAATTCGAGTTTCTTGGAGTTCCGCAGCTGGGCGAGCTCGAAGAGGTTTTCGGCGTGGTCGCCGATGCGCTCGGCGTCGTTTACGGCGTGCATCAGCGGGGCGAGCATCCGCGATTGCTCTTCATTCAGCACGCGCTGCGATAGCTTCGAGATGTACTCGGTGATATCGCCTTGCAGCTTGTCGATCATGTCTTCGCGTCTATTCAGTTTCTGCTCGAGGCGCGGATCGAAGGTGCGCATACTGTGGAACGCATCCGAGATCGATTTGAAGGAGAGCGAAGACATGTAGCCCAACTCCTTGATCGCCTGATCGAGGGCGATGGAGGGCTGGTTCAGCAGGCGCGGTTCCAGGTAACTGGGCCGTTCATCCTCTTGCTCTCTGGGGATCAGGAATGTGCACAGGCGCTCGAGCACGCCCACAAGGGGGATGAACATGAGGACGTTGACGACGTTGAACAGCGAGTGGGCGTTGGCTATGTGGCGCTCGATGTTTTCCGGGATGTCGGCAAAAACATCGCCCCTGGTGGCGTAGTTCACGAGCTCGATGAAGAACGGCCGGCCCGAATCGCTCCAGGGCGCGGGCACGTAGAAGAGGATCAGCATATAGGTGGCGCCGCAAACGTTGAACAGCGAGTGCGCGAGCGCCGTGCGCCGTGCGGCGCGGTTGGTGCCGATCGACGCGAGGAGCGCCGTGGTGGTGGTGCCGATGTTGTCGCCGAGGATGATCGGCACCGCCGTCCAGAAATTCAGCAGGCCGCTGCCGGCCAAAGCCATTGTGAGGCCCACGGTGGCGGAGCTGCTCTGGATCAGTATTGTTACCATCGTGCCGATCATGAGGCTGCACAGCACGTTGCCGATAGGCATCACGCCGTTCACGGGTTTGCAGTCGAAGCTCTGGAACAGAGCCTTGAACGACGGGCTTTCGCCGAGCGGCCGGAGCGTCTCGCCCATCAGCATTATGCCCAGAAACAGCATGCCGAAGCCCATTAGAGCGTCGCCGTAGGCCTTGTTGGAGCGGTTGCGGACGATCATAGTGATAAGCAGGCCGGCGGCGATGGCGGGGAAGGCCACGTCGGTGAGCCTGAACGAGATGATCTGGCCCGTTACGGTGGTGCCGATATTGGCGCCGAATACCACGCCGATGGCCTGCCGCAGCGAGATCAGCCCCGCGTTTACAAAGCCCACCGTCATCACGGTGCACGCGCTGGACGATTGTATGCTGCCGGTGACGATGGCGCCGGTAACGATGGCGATGAAGCGGTTGCGGGTGAACATCTTGAGGATGATCTTCATCTTCTCGCCGGCCACTCGCTGCAGGCCTTCGCTCATATGCTTCATGCCGAAGATGAACAGCGCCAGCCCGCCGGCCAGCGTGAGCATGATCGCCATTTTGTTTACCGATGTGGCGGTGAATCGGATGCCGCGGGCGAAGTAGCTGGGGCCGGCGATCTCGGCTACCACGTTCACCTTGCCCGTGTGCTTGGGAAGCTTCAGCTTTGTAGAGGCCTTGCCCTCGCCGTCGGTGAAAACGTGGTCGTCGTCGACGGTGCCGTTCCTGGGGCCGCCTTCGACGCGGAAGAAGACGCGAACGTCTTTAGCCGGTTGGCCGTCCTCGCCGTTCACCGTCAGCGACAGCGGCTTGTCGAGATATGACCCGGCGGCTCCTTCCTGGTCTTGACCGCTGATAGTGACGCCGGCAACGAGCCTGATTATGGCAGTTTGCGTATTGCCTTCGGAATCCGTTGCTTTGGCTTTGAAATACTGGTCGCCGAACTTGTGGCCCACCTCCACCTTGCAGCGCGCTTTGCCGCCGGCGTCGGTGATGGCCGAGCCGTCGCCAATGATTTTGGCACCGGTTTTCTCGGGGTCCATTACGGAAAAGACTACCGGATGATTGGGAACGGGCACATGCTGGCCCTTGCCGCCGAGGATTCCTCGCTCGACGGGGCCCAGCACCTCGATCTGCAGATCGAGCACCTGGCCGGGATTTCGGGCGGCATCTTGCCCGGCTTTCACCACGATCTTCTCAATTTTGGTGCCAGGCTGATCTTCAGCCATGCACAGGCATGCCGTTGCCAGCAGTATCATTGCCGCCGCGATTCCCGTAAGACGCCCTGGTTTGCGCATGTCGGCTCC
Organism: Planctomycetota bacterium; assembly: GCA_035527355.1. Lineage (GTDB taxonomy): Bacteria > Planctomycetota > PUPC01 > JABMSA01 > JABMSA01 > DATLAR01. Next base: position 9,464 of record DATLAR010000185.1, on the reverse strand, counting down.
ACCCAAAAGCTCTGGCTGTTTGCACTATTCCCTACGATGCAGATTATAACATGCGATGGTGCGAAAGCCAATAGGAAAAGGAGGGTGAAAGGCGCGTGGCGAGCACGCCGGCAGGCCGAACCATAATGCCGCCGCTCCTGCTGAGGCTTTTGCGTTGGCGGGAGGCGACATTTTTCCTTGATAACGCCAAAATGAATGCGCTATAATTAAGATTTTGTTGCTTCACACCAAAGCCGGTGCAATAAATCAGGAAACGCGGAGGCGAATAATGGCGAAAGAGATAGGCAATATCCGAAATGTCGCAACGTCCGGCCACGGCGGCTCCGGCAAGACCACGCTTGTTGAGGCGATGCTCTTCAAGGCCGGCGCCACGAAAAGGCTGGGCAAAGTGGACGAAGGCAGCAGTATCGCCGATTTCGACGTGGAAGAGAGGGAGCACAAGTTTACCATCGATTCAGCCCTCCTGCATTGCACGTGGAAGAACAAGGAAATCCAGATCGTAGACGCACCGGGCTATCCCGATTTCATCAGCGGCATGATCTCATCCTTCGGCGCGGTAGAGTCTACCATCATCTGTGTTTCAGCGCTCAAGGGGGTGGAGCTTATCACCCGCAAGGCGTGGGATTATGCAAACAAGCACGAGCTTTCGCGAGCCTTCGTGATTACAAAGATGGACGTTGAAAACGCGAGCTTCTCAAAGACGCTCGAACAATTGCGCGAGGTGTTTGGCGCGCACGTGATTCCGTTTGTGCTGCCGATCGGCGAGGCCGCCTCATACAAGGGCGTGATAAGCTGCTTCGACCTTGGCGAAAACCTGCCGGCCGACATCGCCGACGAGGCCAAGGCCACGCACGATACGCTTGTTGAGGCCGTTATCGAGGCCGATGAGGAAGTGATGAGCCGCTACCTCGACGGCGAGCAGATCAGCCGGGAAGAGCTGCTCAAGACCCTTGCCATCGCCTTCCGCAACCGCACCTTCGTGCCGGTTTTCTGCACGTCTAGCCTGGCGCAGGACAACGGCATCGAAGAGCTTCTGGATGCGTTTGTCACCTTCTTCCCGTCGCCGGCAGATCGCGACCACAAGGCTACGCTGCTGACGAAGGGCGAGCCGCAGGAAACCGTGGTGAAGCCCACCGACGCCGAATTTTCGGCGCTCGTGTTCAAGTCCATGACCGATCCCTTCGTAGGCAAGATGAACTTCTTCCGCATATTCTCGGGCAGCGTGACCACCGACACGCCGGTGTTCAACTCGCGCACCGGCAGGAAGGAGCGCCTCGCAAACCTTTACCGCATGCAGGGCAAGGAGCAGGAGGCCATAACCTCCGCCGGCCCCGGCGAGCTCGTGTGCGTCGCAAAGGTCGAAGACGTTACAATCTCCGACACCCTGTGCGCTGATGCAAAGCACGTGAAGTTCCCTCCGCTCACTTTCCCCAAAGCGATGGTTTCACTGGCCGTGGAACCCAAGAGCCGCGGCGACGAACAGAAGATCAGCGGCGCGCTGGGCAAGCTGGCCGACGAGGACCCCACGTTCACCGTGCATCGCGACACCGTGACACGCGAGCTGATCATCACCGGCATGAGCACGCTGCATCTCGACGTCATGATCAGCAGGCTGAAGCGGCGGTTTGACGTGGAAGTGATTACGAAAGAACCGGACATCGCGTACAAAGAGACGATAACGAATTCTGCCGAGGCGATGTATCGCCACAAGAAACAGACCGGCGGCCGCGGGCAGTTTGGAGAAGTATACCTGCGGCTGGACCCGCGCGAGCGCGGCTCGGGCTTCGAGTTCCTCGACGAGGTGGTGGGCGGCTCGGTGCCAAACCAGTTCATTCCGGCCGTGGAAAAGGGCGCACGCGAGCAGCTCGACCAGGGCGTGCTGGCCGGATATCCGGTGGTGGACATCGCGGTTGCACTTTACGATGGTTCGTTCCATCCGGTCGACTCTTCGGAGCAGGCCTTCAAAACCGCCACGCGTTACGCTTTCCAGAAGGCCTTCCTCGATGCACGCCCCGTGCTGCTCGAGCCGATCGTGAACATCGAGATCACGGTGCCAAACAAATACATGGGCGACATCACCAGCGACCTCAACGGGCGGCGCGGCCGCGTGCAAGACGTGGAGACGATCGGCCAGTTGCAGATCATACGGGCGCAGGTGCCGCTGGGCGAGATATCGAAATACTCCACCGAGCTGCGCTCGCTCACGGCCGGCGAGGGAAGCTATTCGATCGAGTTTTCGCACTATGATCCGGTTCCCGCCAGAATCCAGGAGCAGATCGTGGCAAAGGCAAAGGCACGACACGAAGCCGAAAGAGCCGAGAAGAAATAAGCGGCCGTGCTGCCTGCGGATTCAGCTTTGCTGAAAATCAAACCGGCGGGTACTGTGGCGGCGGCCGACGCTGCGGCAGTGCCCGCCGTTTAATGTAGGAAACATGCGGTGCTGAAAAAAGGCCTGTGGCTTATTCTCATAACGCTGATCCCCGGCGTGGAGCTCAGGGGCAGCATTCCTGCGGGCATGCTGCTCATGCGCGACCCGATGCCGTGGTACATGGTGGCGGCCTTCTGCCTCATTCCAAACATCATCCTCGGAATTCTTTTCTTCTCGCTGTTGCAGTTCATCATACCCCTGGTCAACAGGATCGGGCCGGTGGGCCGGTTTTACGCGCGGTACGTCGAGCGGATTCAGAGGAAGTTCAACAGGTCGATTGAGAAACACGGCAAATGGGCGCTGGCTCTTTTCATCGGCATTCCTTTTCCGGGCACCGGTGTGATATCGGGCGCCGTTGCCGCGCACATATTCGGCATGAAATTCATGCGGTTTGTGTGGTCCAGCATTGCCGGCGTGCTGATAGCGGGCAGCATCGTGATGGGAATCTGCATGGCGGGGGGCCAGACCGTGAAGTTTGCGCGGAGGATGCACCTGCTTCCCGCAAACGACCGCCCCGTGGTGCAGCAAGTCGAGCAGCGGTGATTTCCCGCACACGCATCACATTGATTCGCAAGCCAATAACCGATCCAGCCCCCCGAATAATCCAAGGCACCTGAAATCGCGCCGTTGAAGAAGCCGAATCCGGTGTTAATATAGCAGAGACGTCTTTGTCGCGGGGGAGGTCTATCTGTGCCGGCCAAGCTGCTAGTTGTAGACGACGACGCATACGTTCTGGCGTACCTCGAAGCCCTTTTCTCGGGCGACGGCTATGCCGTGTCGACGGCGTCGTCCGGCTCCAAAGCCCTCGAAATGGTTCACGCAAACGATTATGACGTGGTGCTCACCGACCTGATGATGGAAGACGTGAACGGTTTGAAGCTGCTGGAAGAGGTGCGCAGCGTGAAGCCCGATACGGCGGTGATCCTGCTGACGGCTTACGGCAGCCTGCGGTCTGCTATCTCGGCTCTGCGGCTGGGCGCGGCTGACTACGTGCTGAAACCGGCAGACGAGGAGGAGCTGCGGCTGCGCGTGCGAAATGCGTGCGAAAAGCGCGCGATCAAGAAGCAGTACGACGTGCGCTCGCGCGAGCTTGAATCGTTCGTCTTCGCCGTCTCGCACGATCTCGCGGGGCACCTCGTGGCGCTCCGGGGTTTTGTGCGCAGGCTGCAAAAGAAAGAGGCGGCGCAGACGGATGCCGATTGCCGCAGCTATATCGAGCACATAAACTCGAGTGCGGAGCTGATGGAGCGCCTGGTGAAGGCGATAGGCGAGTTTGCCAAAGCCGGCACGCGGCCCACAAAGGTAGAGAAGATCGACCTCGGCAAGCTGGTGGATGACGTGCTGCAGAATTTCCAGAGCCTCATCGAAGAGAAGAACGTGGACGTGCGGATCGCGCCGAACCTCCCAACGATTGACGGCGATTGGGTGAGCACGTACCAGTTGTTCAGCAACTTGATCAGCAACGCGATCAAGTTTTCGCGCGAGGGCGTTCGGCCGGTGGTGGAAGTAGGTTTCGAGGATGCGGGCGAATTCCACAGGTTCCTGGTGCGCGACAACGGCATCGGCGTGCGGAAGGCGGATCGCGAGCGGATTTTCGAGATGTTTGGCCGTGGAAAAGACCGCGAGAAGGTGCCCGGCACCGGCTTGGGCCTCGCGATAGTTCGCAAGATCGTGACCGGTGCCGGCGGCGACATCTGGGTGGAATCCGAGGAAAACACAGGCTCCACGTTTTATTTCACGCTGCCGAAGTCCGGCATCCAGCCCGAACGCGAGGTGTCGGGCGAGCTGCGGGCTGTTTGATCACAGCGTGTTCAGACGGTTGCGGACCGCGATGAGATCGAGGATATTAACGCGTCCGTCGGCGTTGACATCCGCAATCGCAGCGCTATCGTCGGACATTGGGTCCTTGTTCAGGTTGTTGCGCACGATGATCAGATCGAGGATGTTGATTCTCCCGTCGCGATTCACGTCGTGGTTGGCCGTAAACACGACCTGCGCTTCGCTGCTGGCCTGGCAGTTGAAGAACCGGTCTTGCACTACCACCTTGTAAGCCATCGAGGATGCGAGCATCCGGACGGAGAAGGTGCTGCCGTTTTTCGCCATGCGGGCAACCTTGGTATTTGCGGCGAGGTCGGCGCCGAAGTAGAGGAAAGCGGCCGCGGCGTCGCTGTCTGATTGCACGGTGAAATCGAGCCTGGAGCCGGTGAGCGTGGCGGTAACTGAACTCAGCGGCGGCGGAGCGAGGTCGTCGATCTTCATCGCCGTAAACTCGGGGAAGCCGCTGAAATTGTCGCTCACAAACCACGTGCCGAACGCCGGCCCGATGAGGTCGCCCACGATCCTGATTCTCGCGGGGTCGTTTGTGCCCCACGGGTGCGACGGCACCGATGGTGCGTTGTTGCTCATCGGGTTCAGGCGGAAATCCCATCGCATCAGCCGCTGTGTCACGGCATCCGATGCGATCACATTCGTGGACGCTAGCACGGTGCCCATCTGGACGGCTGTGCCGCCGGAGCCCATGTGCTGCCTGTTGTTGACGGCGGTGATGCCATCGGTGATGATGAGGTATTTGCGTTGCGGGGTGGACTGGAGCTGCCCGTTTTTCCAGTAGATGGTGGCCCGGTGGATGTTGGCGAGCTCGCGCCACATGATATCGTTGCCAAGACCATACTCGAAGGTGCCGGCGTCGGCGTGCCAGTGGGCCACGCGCGCGAAATTGCTGTCGCAGCTCGGGTTGGGATTGTAGGTGGAATGCAAACCTGCGCCCACCCAGTTCTTGATGCCAAACGTGCCGACGAGCGCGTCATGCACCTTCAACTTGGGCATGTTGATCACCACGTCGGCGCCGAGCAAGTAATCGGTAACGGCGTTCCAGTTGATGATCTGGCCGTTGGGATTCACGGCGTGGCTGTCGGGCGTGTTGAAATACGTGGTGATGGGCGAGCCGAGAGTGGAGGTGATGAGGTCGCTCGACGTGTAGCTGCTGCCGGAGTAGGCCGAGGCGGCGCCGAGGTTGATCCACGACCAGCTTGCTGCGGGGCCGAACAGCACCGCGTGCACCTGCGTATTGCCGCGGCTGCGAAGCGTGCTTATCATGCTCGTATAGCCCATCGAGTCGAGGTTGGCCTGCGTGTAGCCGCAGGCCGATCCATCGCCGACGTTGATGACGGCGGCACCGGCTGCGAGGCACATGTCGATCACCGGCCTCACGGCGGCCGCCTGCGTGCAGTCGCCGCTTTCGAGGTTAGGCTTGATCGTCACCGTGCATCCGGGCGCCACGAAATCGCGCAGTGGGTTGTCCGCCGGGCCGAATCCCAGCTCGCAAACTGCATCCCACACGAGCTGATACGCGGGGTTCGATGCCTTGTCGAACGGAGAAGTGGTGCCGTAGGTGACGGATGTGTTGCGGCGGATGGCTACAACGGCCTCGTCGCCTGACGGATACATCGGGCTGACGCTCAGCGCGGCCTCGGGGTAGTTCGGCAGGTCCGCCAGGTGGTTTTGCGGGATCAGGCAGCTTTCGCGCGTTGATAGGCCGTCGGCGATGATCTGGTATCCCTTGGCCGCAATGATGCCGGAGATTCCGATTATCAACCCGGCCACGATCACCTTACGCCGCAGCAGCGGCAGCCAGCGCTTGTGTGTGAAGAGGCCCAGAAACGCACTGCCGCCAAACAAGACCGCTACGTGCGCGGCGGCCGTTTGCTGGCATGGATACGAAAGCCTGTTGGGCCGAAAGCCGCTGCGCCAAAGCAGCCAGATCAGGCTTGCTATGCCCATTACAAAACGCTGCCGTACGAACCACACGCCTGCCCTTACGGGCACCTCTGCAATAGCACGCAACATTTTTACAGGCCAAAGTGCTTTCATCAGCATCTCCATGTGCAGACAACCCGGTCGGCCGCTCAAGCCCTCTTACTCATTATACGCGCCTTTTGGGAGGATGTCAAAAAAAAATCCCGCAGCCGCGGGCAAATTCGCCTGCTCGGCAAGAGCAGTTGCCGAGGGCGTGCCTCCGCGCGTGCTATAGCACCTCATTCATGCTGCCGGTGCGATAGCCTTCCAGGTCGATTGTCACGTAGGCATAGCCGATTTGTTTGAGGCGCGCGATCAGCGCGCTCTTGATGTCGACGCTCAGGGCGCGGCCGATATCTTCCGGCATCAGCTCGATGCGGCAAACGGTATCATGGTGCCGCACGCGGTACTGCCTGAATCCCTGCTCGCGGAGGAATTCCTCGGCCTGCGCCACCATCTTGAGCGCCTGCGGTGTGATGGTTTTGCCGTATGGGAATCGAGACGACAGGCAGGCGAATGCGGGCTTGTTCCACGTGGGCAGGCCCAGCAGCCTGGAGTATTGGCGGATGTGCGCCTTCGTGAAGCCGGCGTCGCGCAGGGGGCTGCGCACGCCGAATTCCGCCGCCGCGAGTGCGCCCGGGCGGTGGTCTTTCAAATCGTCGAAATTGGACCCGTCGGCCACGTGCCTCAGGCCGTTTTCGTCGGCGATTTCGCGAACCTTGCGGAACAGCTCTTTCTTGCAGTGGTAGCAGCGGTCGGGCGGATTGTCGCGGAAGCCCGGGATCGAAAGCTCATCGGTGTGGATCACGATTTGCCGGGCGCCGATCAGCTTTGCAAGCTCGGCTGCCTCATCGAGCTGGTATTCCGGATAGGTTTCGGAGCTGGCGGTAACGGCCAGCACGCGGTCGTTGCCTAGCGTATCGTGTGCGATTTTCAGCAGGAAAGTGGAATCGACGCCGCCGGAAAACGCCACGGCCACGCTTTCCATCTCGGCAATTATCTGCTTCAGTTGTTCAAGCTTGTCGTTCATCGGATGCTCCGTTAATGCTCTCAGTCGCCGCCTTCGTGCTTCTTGAGCAGGCGGTCGAGGCGGTGCTTGTCGGGCAGGAGCATCATTGTTTTGTGCTGCGAGTAAATCACCTTGCCGGGCGGCATACCCTTGGGCTTGCGAACGTTCTTGCGCTGCGTGTAATCGATCAGCGCTTTCGACGAGTCCCTTAGCTTTGAAAAGTACATGGCCAGATGCGCGGCGTCCAGCAGCGTTTCCTTCATCAGCGGCTTGTCTTTGTCGAGCTTGATGATCACGTGCGAGCCGGGGTACGACTGCACGTGCAGCCAATAGTCGTTTCCGTGCGCGTGCAGCGTGATGTCGTCGTTCTGCGCCGGATTCCTTCCCACAAGGATGATCATGCCGTCGGCCGAGACGAACCTGCGCGGTTCGAGCCGAACCTGCGGGGCCGGCTCGCCCCGCACGGCACGCCGCGCGGAAGACAGCACCTCTTTGGCGATCTGCTGAAGCTCATCGAGGGTGCTGGCCTCTTTGAGGCGCTCGCGTGTGCGGGTGATGCGGGCAAGTGCGGCGCGCGTCTCGCCCATCCGTGCCGAGATGATGGCCCGCCCGTCGCGTAGCTTTCGTGCGCGTTTGAAGTAGCGCTTCATGTTTTCAAGCGGCGGGAGGGTGGCGTCGAGCTCGATCTCGATCAGCTCGTTTGTGCCGCTGATGGTGTTGGGCAGCGCCACCTTGTCCATGCCGCGTTTGAGGTTGTCGAGGTTTGCTTTCAGCAGCTCGCCCTTCAGCGCGATCAGATCGCTATTGTTGGTGGCTTCAAAATCGGCCTCGATTTTCTCGAGGCGTCGTTTCATTCGCTTTTCGTTTCTGGCCAGCACGGTGGAAACGTCGCGCACGAGGTCGGCCGATTTCTGCTCGGCGCCGGCCTTGCCGTACGCCTGCTCGATGGCGGCGGAATAAGTGGGCAGGTGCTGCTCGCGCAGCGGCTGCTCGAAGCGATCGTCCATCGCCTGCGCGCCATGCTCGACGGCCGGCGGCGGCGAGTATGGCCTGTGTGGGGAAATCTGGCGGCCGTCCCTGAACGCCGCGTGCTCGAGAGCTTCGATGATGCGGTTCTGCTCGTCGGCCAGTATGATGTTTTCGCAGCCCGGTATGGCCTCGAGAATAAGCGAGCGCATTATTGTGCCGCCGTCCTTACCGGCCTCCAGGGAAATTCGCACCACCCTGTCGTGCGACAGCAGTTCAATCGAATCGATCCTGCTTGGCACCAGGTGTTTTCTGAGCACCATGCAGAACTGCGGAGGGCTTGGCGGATTTTTCAACGGCTGCGAAAGAAGGTGAATTCGGGCGAGGCTGCGATCGGCGCAAATGCTCACCTGATGCGTTGCACCCGGCACCCGCACCTGCAACACCACCGTCTTGTCGCCCGGCTGGTGGATTTTCTGTATGTGGGCGCCCTTCACCGTGTCGTTCAGCTCGGCCACAACCCGCTGCATTTCGGCCAACGTCAATGTCATGCGCGATCCTTTCGTATGTAATGCCATGTCCATTGTAACCGAGCCTCCTCTTTTTCTGAAAACAAATCCGGCCGTTCAGTCATGCGGGGTCCGTAATTGTTTACACACCCGTCATCCGGGATGGCTTCTTTCTGTGGGCAGAGCGGCAAGGCAACCGCCCGGCGCGCAACCGATAATAGAGTGACGCGAGAGGTGCTTGCGGAAGGAGGATCGTGTTGCCTGAGTTTGCCCGTGGCTCCAGATGGCTGTTTGCGGCCGTTGCGGCGGCGGTTGTCGCTTGCATGCTCGACGTGCAAGCCGAAGAGTTCTCGCCGCTGGAGATGGCGCTCATGCCGCTGCTGTGGGGTGAAAAGCCCGGGCAGGAGGAAGAAGCGTATGTGAAATACCGCTATGAGCATACCAAGCTCTTTACCTCGGACCCCTTCCCGGTGCAACTGGGCGGCGTGCAGGTGAAACTCACTAGCTTCTTCATAACGGCCCAGAGGCGGTTCGACAACGAACGACACAGTCAGGACAGGCCCTACCGCTCCGATTACCTGAATTTCATATCGACGACGGCAGGCATTCTGCCAGGCTTGGACTTCAACGTGACAATGGGGTATGCCATCCTGCGCGATAACCTGGAATTGACCCCCACGGGCGATGGCCTCACCGATGTGTTCCTCGGGTCCACCTGGATGTTCTACTCGAACAATGACGTTGATTTCTTCATGGG
>DATLAR010000184.1:0-18552 GCA_035527355.1 Planctomycetota bacterium | reverse complement strand
TCGGCGCTCGATGTGTCGGTGCAGGCGCAGATCATCAACCTCCTCCGCGACCTGCAGCAGCAGTTCAACCTGTCGTACCTTTTCATCGCGCACGACCTGGCGGTGGTCAAGCATATAAGCGATCACGTGGCGGTGATGTATCTGGGCCGGATAATGGAGGTGGCGCCGAAAGCGGCGCTGTTTGATAATCCGTGCCATCCCTACACGCTAGCTCTTCTTTCGGCGGTGCCGGTGCCGGACCCCAACGTGAAGAGCAGCCGCATCATATTGAAGGACAGCGTGCCGTCGCCCGCGAACGTGCAGCCGGGCTGCCCGTTCGAGTCGCGCTGCCAGCAGGCGGAAGCGTGCTGCGCGCGCGAGGTGCCGCCGATGGTCGAGGTGTCGCCGGGCCACCACGTGCGATGCTGGCACGTGAAATAGCTTCGGAAAAAGAATGGATGCACCATTCCGCAGATGGCCTTTCGGCGATATCCGAAATGATGCATCCAAAGTCCGAGCCAGAGCCTTTATCCGCGTACTTCGACGGGAACTTCCTCCACGGTGCGTTCCGCCGACGTTTTTTCCATTATCCGGATCAGCGACTCGTGCAGCCGCTTCGAGTCCTTCTCGTTGCGCACGATGTCGGAGAGCGAAATGACGCCGACCGGCTTGTGCTGGCCGTTGATTACGACCAGCCGCCGGATGTGTCCTTCGGCCATCAGTTCCTCGGCTTCCGAAATATCCGAATCCTCCGTCACGTGCACCGGATTGTCGGAATACACGTCCTGCACCTTGCAGTCGGGGCCTTTTCCCGTGGCCACCGCACGCAGAACGATATCGCGATCGGTGATCGTTCCCACCAGCTCGCCGCTTGCGCCTACAACGGGTAGAAAGCCGATCTTGTTTTGCGCCATCGTCTTGGCGCAGGCCTGGATCGTATCGCTGAGGCCGCAGCATTTTATATCGCGTTCCATAATGTTGCTGACAGTCATGGTCCCTCCTTTCGAGCAGCCTGTTCTTCCATTGTAAACAACGCAACGGCTGCGCAAAGTTCGCGCAAAAAAACCCGGTGCGCTGATTTGCCGGCCCCGGGTTTTCTTTCGTCTTGGCGTTGCTTCAGATTCTGATCACTTTTGCAGCGTACGGTTTCAGGTAAAACATCTTTCGCGAGGTGCCGCTGTGCACGTCGAACTTCACGTCTTCCTCGTTGAAGATGTCGGTCGCGCGCTTTGCCTCGCAATCGAGCGTGAGCGTGCAGGCAGCATCGCGCGGTGTGCCGTTGAACAGGAACACCAGCCGCCTGTCCTTCGCCTGCAGCCACCGCACGAGGCACAGGCGGTTGTCGATCCGGGCGAACCGCTGCACGCCGGAGGTCAAGTCGGCCATCACCGCGCTGAAGTTCTCGTCTTCGTTGAAGATGTAGTCCATCAGCACGTTTGTGCCGAAGTAAACGGCCTTGCCCTTGCCGAATGAATTTGCCACTACAGCGGGGCGGCCGTCGGCATATGTGCCCGCCACCTCGCCGCCGTCGGGTATGAGGATTTCTTCGTAGAACCGCGACGGCACGGGCAGGCCGCGATATCGGATCATGATGTCGTTGCGCGTCGAGATGATCTCGCGGTGGCAGCCGAAGACTTTGTCGAGCCCCATGCCCGGCACGCGGTCGCTCGAGAAGAACGTATCGTCGTATTCGGCAAACGATGCCTCGCTGATGAGCGTGCCGCCGTTCTTTACGAAACGCGTGAGCTTATCGGCGGTGGCGGCATCGGAGAAGATCGGCAGCGGCAGCACGAGCACGTCGTACTTGCTCAGGTCGTCGTTGAAGCTGCTCGCGTCGATGCGGGCTACGTCGATCTGGTGGCCGATGTGTTGGAGCACGCGGTTTGCGCCGAGGTATGCGGCGAGGTATGCGTTCACGTTTCCTTCGGCGAAATGCGTCATCAGGGCGTTTGCCACGGAATAGCCGATGGCCACCTTCGACTGCGGCGGGCGTGCGGCCGACAGCAGCGGTTCGTTTTGCTTTATGAAGCCGGCCAGGCGCTTTGCCATTTCGAGGCGGGGCGTGGGCGTGCCGTCGAGGTTTACGAGGTTGAAGCCGCACTCGGTGCCGAATTGCTCGGTGCGGAATTGCCAGTAGAGCAGCCCCTTTGCGCCCTGCGAGAACGGGATGAGCGACCACATCGCGAGGCGGTCGGCCGTAACGTCGCCCACTTCGTCAAGCCGCGCGGCAACGTCAACGTCCAGCTTCTTTTCGCCGAGGAACGCGAAGAAGGGATTGTTTCGCTGCAAGCCGATGCCGAAGGGGCCGGATTGCAGCTCGTGCATCCAAAACTCCTTGCCCTGCGCGGCGGAGCGGCAGATGTCGCCTGAAAAAACGTGCTCGAAGATCGTCTTGCCCTGCGGGAAGTTCGCGTAGCCGAACTTGTCGGCCAGTGCGGCCAGCCGCCAGTCGTCGGTGCCGTCGCAGGGGATGTCGCGCCGGTCGCCGCCGCCGCGCGAATGCATCAGCACCGGGTGCTTGGGGTCGTTTTCGCGGATGAGCCCGATGCGCCACGCATCCTGCGCCACAAGGCCGTCGATGGCAAACATCCGCCAGTCCATCCAGTCAGCAAAGCTGCCCAGCTCGTACGGCGGGATCACCTCGTCGAAGTCGTTGAACTTCCGCTTCCACACGTCGTTCAGTTTCCCGATGGTCTTGTATTTCCTCTTCAGCCAGCCGCGGAAGGCCTGGATGCTCTGCGGGCAATAGCAGAAGATTTCGTGCGAGTAGCGGGCGGGCTCGATCAACGGCTCGTTGTGCGGCTCCCAGCCGAGCAGGGCAGGATGCCCGCTGCAATGCTTCACGAGGTTCGTTATGAAATCGGCGGCGGCTCCTTTGATCTCGGGGTAATCGAGGCACTGGCCGGGAAAGCCGCCAACGGCAGTGTTGTGCACGGTTTGCGGTGGATAGCTGCGGCCGTTCTTGTTTACGTAGACCATCTCGGAATGCTTCTTGTGAAGCCACGACGGCGACGATTCGATGTTGATGAGCAGGATCACGCCGATGCCGTGCTTCCGTCCGAGATCGAGCAGGCGGTCTACGTCGGCCCAGTCGTACACGCCTTCCTTCGGATTCAGCCAGCTCCACATCGCCCAGCCGCGAACGGTGTTGAATCCGCATTTTTCCATGAGCTTGAAGTCCGCCTCCCAGAATTCCGCCTTTGGGGCGGGCGGACGGTAATACTGCGTGCCAACAGGTATCATCCTTTTTCTCCTCGATGCGTGTTGTTTGCCGGTCAGATGCCGATTGCCAGCGGAATGCCGTTCAGGGCCTTCACATTCACCCACGAGCACGAAACGTTTTCGGGCGGAGCGCTCATCACGAGCCTGAACTGCTCGCTCTCGCCCGGCAGCAGCGTGCGCACGTTGTCCTCAACGTATAGCTTCGTGTACGGGTTCGGCTCGATGGTCGTCATCAGCGACGCCGCACTGCCCGTGTTGACCAAGCGCAGCAGCATTCCACCATCAGTCGGCGTGAAGCCATCGTGCTCGATCCAGGCGTCTTGCTGGTTTACGAGCGGCGAGAGCGGCGGGTTGCCGCCGACGGGGAAGATGTATTCGTTGAACGAAACCTGCTGCCCGGCCACGACGAGTGCCAGCCGCACGATGAAAAGATCGATGCCGGGGCCGATCTGCCAGTTGATCCTGGAAACCGGCACACAGGCGTTGTCGGGCAGGGCGATACTCCGCGTATCGCTGAAAAGCATCTCGCCCTTCACGTCGTAGATTTTGCATGTCACGGCGGCGTCGGCTGCACCGAGAGCATTGTGAGCGAAGATTTCGGCATCGAACGCGCTGCCGGGCGACTGGTCGAGCCGGGCGTACTTCAGCGACACATGCCGCGGCCGGCACGCGCGGCCCACGAAATAGTACGCGGGCTTCGGCACGCCGTAGTAGTCCACGCACGTCGTGGCGCTCACGTTGGGCCAGGGCTCGTTCATCTGCCACAGCATGCTGCCGCCGCACTGGAATTTCCGGCGGCGGTTCGACTCGATCACGTAACGCAGCGCTTCGGCCTGCATAAACTGCGTGGCCATCACGAACGACTCGATATCGCCGATGCTGCCGAAAAGCTCTTCGATCACGTCGGCGTTTACCCACCAGCCCGCGTGGTGCACCCACGCGCGGTTCGTCTTGTCGGGCGGCCACGCCTTCATACCCCCCACGCAGCGCTGGATCGATTCCACGCACGCGCAGCCCTCCGCGCCCGACTCCGAATGCAGAAGGCAGTCGAGGGCGTTGAACAACTCGTAGTGGCCTTGCACACCCTGGTATTTCCACGGACCGTGCACGTCGTGATGCACGCCGGTTCCGAATCTTTCCGGTAGCGGATCGTACGCCGGGCCGTAGGGCGAGGTAGGACGATACACGAGATGCGGCGCCTCCTCGCGCACCGCCTCGGCTATTGCGGCAAGGTTCGGATGCTCGATAGACAGCGGCTTCAGGCCGTCGGCCAGCTCGTTGCCGGCGCACCAGATGGCGAGGCAGGGATGATTTCGCCGCCGCTTCAGCGCCGATATCGCCGTCGCTTTCAGCGTGGCCAGGAATTCGGCCCCCGCAGGCGGGTCGTTCGACAACCCCGAGCTCGACTGCGGCATCTCCTGCCATACGAGCAGCCCGGCGCGGTCGCAGAGGTCGTAGAATATCTGCTTCTCGATGATCCCGCCGCCCCACACGCGCAGGATATTCACGTTTGCGCGGCGGGCGAGCTCCACCAGCCACTCGTATTTCTCGGTGTTGGGCAGGCCGTAGAGGTGGTCCACCGGCACGAAATTCCAGCCCTTCAGGAAAACCTTGCGGCCGTTGACGACCATCGTGTACGGATCGGCGCCCGGCGGCGCGTTATCATTCTGCACCATCGTGATTTCGCGCAGGCCGAAGGGTGTCGAAAAGCTGTCCCACTCGCCGCCATCCGGCCCCAGCACCTGCACCTCGGCGATGTAGAGAGGCTGCTCGCCAAGTCCGTTCGGCCACCAAAGCTTGGGCTCATCGATAGGCAGCTCGATGGTGGAAACGGTTTGCCCGATCTGCAAGGCCGCCGCCGAGTCGCCCTCGGCCGCCGTCTCGCCGCCGGATGCAAGCCGCACGCGCAGCCGCACGTCGGCTGCCGAACCGGATGTCAGCGTTGTCTGAACGCTCACGGTGGCTTTGCCGCCGGCAAGCGTCGGGCGGATGTAAATGCTGTCGATGTGAGCCGGCCCGGTGGCTGCGATCTCCACGTCGTCCCAGAGGCCAAGCTGCACCAGGCGTGTTGTGAAATCCCACTTGTAGGAGAATCGCGGCTTCAGGCACTTCACCTGGTTGGAGTAGCCCACCTGCGCCGGCTCGTCGGGTGCGGGATCGATCATGACGTAGAGGCTGTTCTCGGCGCCGATTCTGGCAACGGCGGTTACATCGAACTCGGCTGGCACAAACGTGCCCTTGTGATGGCCGAGCAGCGTGCCGTTCAGCCATACGCGGGCGCTGTAGTCGATGCCGTGGAAGATCAGCCGCAACTTTCTGCCCGCCATCGCGGCTGGCAGCGCGAATGTTTTCTGGTAGAGCCAATTGCGGTGAGCGGCCCATTCGCAGTTGCGCGAGTTGAACCCGATGTATGGGTCTTCGATGATTTCATTTCGCAGCAGGTCGGCCTGCACGCATCCGGGCACAGTGGCCTTGAGCAGGCCCGTCTCGCCGTGGAGCATCTTGCCGATGTCGAGGTTGGCCGTTACGAGCTGCCTTATGCCCACCAGTTCCCATTCCTGCGGAACCCAGCCCTGCACCAGCCAATCCGAACCGTTCAGAGAGAATCGCATGGTTTGCCTCCGGTTGAAACAGCCGGTGATTATAGGATGAACCGGCTATTGAAACAAGAAGAAAGAGGCAGCACGAATATGGCATATGGAATATGGCATATGGAATATGGCGAGCGGAGGCTATCGGCGGCCGCACGCCTGGCGCTCCGCCACGTGCGAGTTGTGCTATCTCTCGCGCGCGGCGCGCATCCTCTGGAGTGCGGGGAGGATGGTTTTGCGCAGGCGGATGGATTTTGGTGTGGCTTCCACGAGCTCGTCGTCCTTGATGAAAGATATTGCTTTTTCGAGCGTCATGGGCACCACGGGGGTGAGCTGGAGGCGCTCGTCGGAACCGGACGCCCGCATGTTTGTGAGCTTCTTTTCCTTGCAGGGATTCACGTTGAGGTCGTTATCGCGGTTGTGCTCGCCGACGATCATTCCTTCGTAGACCGGATCGTTTGGCACGGTGAAGAGCGATCCGCGCGGCTCAAGATTGTAGAGGGCGTAGCCGACGGCGGTGCCTTGGCGGTCGGACACGAGTGAGCCGGTGAGGCGCGACGAGAATTCGCCGCGATATTCCTCGTAGCCGTGCAGGTACGTGTTCATGATGCCCGTGCCTTTGGTGTCGGTGAGGAATTCGCTGCGGTAGCCGATAAGCGAGCGCGAGGGCACAACAAACTCGAGCCGGACACGCCCGGTGCTGTGGTTGATCATAGTGATCATGCGGCCTTTGCGCCGCGAGAGTTTTTCGGTGACGACGCCGATGAAGCTTTCGTTACAGTCTACAAACAGGTGCTCCATCGGCTCCAGGCGTTTGCCGTCCTTGTGCTTGTAGATCACCTGCGGGCGGCCGACGGCCAGCTCAAAGCCTTCGCGACGCATAGTTTCAACGAGGATTTCCATCTGGAATTCGCCGCGGCCCTTCACGATGAAGCCGTTCGACAGCGGCGCGTCTTCCACCTGGATCGCGACGTTCAGCAGCGTTTCCTTGAAGAGTCGTTCGCGGATTTTTTTCGACTGCACGTGCTGCCCCTCGCGGCCAGAGAAGGGCGAGGTGTTTATGGTGAACAGCATCGAGATGGTGGGTTCGTCCACCTGGATGCGGTTGAGGGCTTTGGGCGCGGCCATAGTGGCGATAGTGTCGCCGATCTTAACGTCTTCGATGCCGGCGATGATGATGATCTCGCCGGGCGGCACGGATTCGATCTTGCGATAGGCAATGCCGCTGTAGGTTTGCAGCGACGTTATTTTCAGCGGGATCACGCCGCCCTCCTCGTCGATGCACACGAGGTTATCGTTGCATCGTGCAGAGCCATGGAACACGCGTCCCACGGCCAGCCGGCCGAGGTAGTCGGAATAGTCGAGGTCCGATACGAGCATCTGGAATGGCTCGTCGGGATCGTATGCGGGCGCGGGGATTTCGTCGATGATCGCCTCGAAAAGCAGGTGGAGGTTTTTCTGCGGTTCATCCAGTGTTTTCTGTGCGATGCCGTCGCGCCCTACGGCGTAGAGCACGGGGAATTCGGTTTGCTGTTCGGTGGCGTCGAGGTCGATAAACAGCCCGTAGATGTCGTCGAGCACCTGCTTCGGGCGGGCGTCCTTGCGGTCGATCTTGTTGATGACGACGATGATTTTGAGATTCGATTCGAGAGCTTTTTTCAGCACGAAGCGCGTTTGGGGCAGCGGGCCTTCAGACGCGTCGACCAGCAGGATGGCGCCGTCCACCATTTTGAGGGCGCGTTCCACCTCGCCTCCGAAGTCGGCGTGGCCGGGCGTATCGACGATATTGATCTTCACGTCTTTCCAGAAAACCGAGCAGTTTTTCGCGGCGATGGTGATGCCGCGCTCGCGTTCGAGGTCCATGTTGTCCATCACGCGCTCGGCCACTTCCTGGTTCTCGCGGAAGACGCCGCTCTGGCGCAGCATGAAATCGACGAGCGTCGTTTTGCCGTGGTCGACGTGTGCGATGATAGCGATATTTCGTATTGAATCGTTGCGGGTCAGCTTTTTCGTATGGGCCTCACTTTTCATTGGGAGACAACGCCACCAGACAGGAAGCCGGCAAGAGAAGGATGGCTTGAATCCGTGCTGCACGTGGCCGTTTGGGAAGAAATCCGCCCTCAGGGATCGGGGCTTGCCTCCATGTATTATACACGATTTGCCCGTGGAATGAAATGGAGAAGGCACGCGGATGCGCAGATGGGCAGGCTCTTGCATTCGGCGGGGCTTTTGAGGAAAATGGAATTGAGCATCGTAAAGCTTGCTGGAAAGGATTCTGAAATGAATGCACGAGAGATTATCGACCGCCTGAAACTCGAGCCGCTGCCGATCGAGGGCGGTTATTTCCGCGAGACGTACCGGAGCACCGAGCGGCTGCCGGCCGGCGTGCTGCCGCCGCGCTACGGCGGCGAGCGCTGCTTTTGCACCGCCATATTTTATCTGCTCACGCCCGAAACGGTCTCGGCGATGCACCGCGTGCGGTCGGACGAGGTATTCCATTTCTATTTGGGCGATCCGGTGACGATGCTGCAGCTTGAGCCGGGCGGCGGTGCTCAGACGATTCTGCTGGGGCAGGACGTGCAGGCCGGGCAGCAGCTTCAGGTGGTGGTGCCGGCGGGCGTGTGGCAGGGAGCGTTCTTGAATGAGGGCGGCAGCTTTGCGCTGATGGGCTGCACCGTGGCGCCCGGCTTCGAGTTCAGCGACTTTCAGCCGGCGGCACGGGCCGATCTGCTGCGCGAGTTTCCCGGCGAGGCGGCGTTGATCGAAAGGCTGACAAGGGAAGAGTAGGCCGGGAGGGTGCAAGATGCAAGGCGGAAGCCAGAAGACAGAAGCCAGAAGCCAGAAGACGGAAGCCGGTTTGCGGTTGATTCCCCAGCCTTCATGTGGTGAAATAGGATTATGGCCAACATGAAGGTGTACTTCGAAACTTTCGGCTGCCAGATGAACAAGCTCGATTCGGAGGCGGCCGCCGAACGGTTGCTCGCCGACGGATTCGGCCTGGCCGACGGCCCCGACGATGCCGATGTAATCCTGTTCAACACGTGCAGCGTGCGCGAGCATGCCGAAGAGCGCGTTTACTCGAGGATCGGATCGCTGAAATGGGCCAAGCGGCGCCGCCCCGAGCTCCTGATCGGCGTGATGGGCTGCATGGCTCAGAAGGATGGCGAGCTGATCCTGCGGCGGTCGCCGCTGGTTGATATCGTGTGCGCGCCCCGGCAGGAGGCGCATCTAGCCGCGCTGATCGCACAGGCCCGAAACGGCCGCCGCGTGCTGGCATTGGACGATCTGGGCCGCCGAATCGAGCGGCGGACGGCGCCGCGCGGCGTGGTGGAGGTGGCCCCGTGCGACGATGGCGCGTTCGAGCGGCAGGGGGCCGCGCGCCCGTCGCCTTTCCAGGCGTTTGTGGCCATCACGCTTGGGTGCGACAACTTCTGCTCTTACTGCATCGTGCCTTTCGTGCGCGGCCCGGAGCAAAGCCGGCCCGCCGGCGAGATAGCCGGCGAAGTGCAGCGGCTGGCGGCGTCGGGCGTGTGCGAGATCACGCTGCTGGGGCAAAACGTCAACTCCTACGCCGGCGGCCTGCCCGGTCTTCTCCGCCGCATCCACGACATACCCGGCATCGAGCGCATAAGGTTCGTTACGTCGCATCCGAAGGATGTGACGGACGAGCTCTTGGCCGCGATGGCCGAACTGCCCAAGGTGTGCGAGCACCTGCACGCGCCTGCGCAGTCGGGATCATCCAGCGTACTGGAGCGCATGAACCGCCGCTACACCCGCGATCAATACCTGGGCATGGTTGAGCGTGCCCGCGAGATTGTGCCCGGCATCGAGATCGCCAGCGATTTCATCGTGGGCTTTCCAGGGGAAACTGAAGAGGATTTCCAGCAGACGGTCGACCTCGTGCGGCGGGCGGAATTCAACCAGAGCTACATTTTCAAGTATTCGCCGCGCAGCGGCACCAGAGCGGCCGCAATGCCCGACGACGTGCCCGACGCGGTGAAGAAACGGCGCAACAGCGAGCTCTTGGCTGTGCAGTCGGAGGTTTCCGCCCGGCGCAACCGTGCCATGCACGGCCGAGCATTGGATGTGCTGATCGAAGGCCCCAGCAAGAGCGATGCCGGCAGGCTTAGCGGGCGCAGCCGCGGCAATGATATTGTGGTAGCCCGGTGCGCGAGCGCAGAAGACGCATCCGAGCTGACCGGCCGCATAGTGCCCGTGAGAATCACCAATTCCACGGCCCTCACGCTTTTCGGCGAGATCGAAGAATCGCGGCCCCGCCCATGACGGTGCGCCCAAAGCCAAGCCAACTCGCCTCCTGAACTGCAAATCCAGATTTCATAATACATATGCTGTTGAAGTTCTCTTGAGCAGGCAACGTGCCTCATCGGCGTGCGGGTGCATTGCCCAAAGCCCAAGAGAATACGGCCAGCCGCCGATTGCGCCCATAAATCGTTCACAGACCCGTTTTCATGTGCGCGTGCGTCCGCCCTTGATTCTAAAAGCAGGATGGATAGAATAATCGGCCTGTTCATGATTTCGCGCCCCGCAAGCGCCGCCGGCGCATCCGAGCCACGGAGAGCAAAATGAAAAACTGGCCCAACGGCCCGCAGAATGATTGGGAGGACCCCGGCCTTCTTCATCGCAACCGCGAGCCGGCGCACAGCCTGCTGCCGCCGTTCGACGACGCGCAAGATGCGCGCTGCGGGCGGTCTGGCCTGTCGCCGTTCTGCCGCCTGCTCAGCGGCGATTGGGACTTCTACTATGCGCCGTCGCCGCGCGAAGTGCCCGAGCTGTTTTTCAAGGAATCATTCCAAGCCGGCGACTGGCCCACGATCCCCGTGCCGTCGAACTGGCAGCTTCACGGATACGGCCGCCCGCACTACATAAATGTGCCCTACACGTTTTCAGTAGACCCGCCGCGCGTGCCGCAAAACAACCCCGTAGGCTGCTACCGGCGTGCTTTCTGCGTGCCGGATGGCTGGGCGGGCCGCCAAACGTTTCTCGTGTTTGGCGGGGTGAACTCGGCGTTTTACGTGTGGCTCAACGGCCGCATCGCGGGCTACAGCAAGGCTTCGCACCTGCCGTCGGAGTTCAACGTAACCGGCCACCTTCGGCCGGGCGAGAACCTGCTTGCCGTGGCCGTTTTTCAGTATTCCGATGCCAGCTACATGGAGTGCCAGGATTATTGGCGGCTGTCGGGCATCTTCCGCGACGTGTATGTTTACTCTACGCCGCCCGTGCACATGCGCGATGTGCGCGTGCGCACGCCGCTCGATGCCGCATATGACAGCGCCACGCTCGATCTGCGCGTGCTGCTGCGCAATGATAGCGCGGAGCCGGCGGCGGGCTGCACGATTTGCGCGCGGCTCGAAGATGCAGCCGGCGCGCTGGTGCTCGAGCGCGAGCTTGCAGTTGAAACTATCGCGGCGGGCAGACTGGACGCCGCAGTCGAGCTCGACGCGACCGTCGAGGCGGCGCTGCCGGTCGCTTCCCCGCGAAAATGGTCGGCCGAAGAACCTTACCTCTACACGCTGACCCTCACGCTGAAAGACGCCGGCGGGCGGGCGTTGGAAGTGCAGAGCCTGGCGGTGGGATTCCGGCAGCTCGAAATTCGCGATCAGCGGCTGCTGGTGAACGGCAGGCCGGTGAAGCTGCGCGGCGTGAACCGCCACGAGATACATCCGGATTTCGCGCAGGCCGTGCCGCTGGATTCGATGATCCGCGACGTAACGCTCATGAAGCAGCACAACATCAACACGGTGCGCACCTCGCATTATTCAAACGACCCGCGCTGGTTTGACCTGTGCGACTGCTACGGCATATACGTGATCGGCGAGGCCGACCTGGAATGTCACGGGTTCGCCTTCGACGACTTCAACCGCATCACGGGCGATCCCGCGTGGGAGGCGGCGTACGTGGACCGCGCCCGGCGGATGGTCGAGCGCGACAAGAATCATCCCAGCATCATTTTCTGGTCGCTGGGCAATGAATCGAGCTATGCCCGCAACCACGATGCGATGGCCGCCTGGATACGCGAGAACGATCCGACGCGGTTCATCCATTACGAAGGCGCGCAGTTTGCGCCGATGGTCGACGTGGTGAGCCAGATGTATCCGTCGCCCGAGCACCTCGTGAAGATGGGCGAGACGACCGACGACCAGCGGCCGTATTTCATGTGCGAGTACACCCACGCGATGGGCAACGGCTGCGGCAGCCTGAAGGACTATTGGGACATCATAAACCGCTACCCGCGGCTGATCGGCGGCTGCATCTGGCAGTGGGTGGACCACGGGCTGCGGCGTCGCAACGCCGACGGCACCGAATGGTTTGCGTACGGCGGCGATTTCGGCGACCATCCGAACGACGGCAACTTCCACATCGGCGGGCTTGTGTCGTCTGACCGCGAGCCGCACAGCAGCCTCATCGAATACAAAAAAGTGCTGGAGCCGGTAGTGGTGGAGCCGGCCGACCTGGAGCAGCAGACGATCCGCGTGCGTAACCGGCACGATTTCCTTTCGCTGGCGTATCTTGAGGGATCGTGGGAGGTATTGGTTGACGGCCGCAGGGTGCAGGAAGGGCGGCTGCCCGCGCTCGACGTGCCCGCGGGGCAGGACGCGGTGGTGAGGGTGCCATACTCGCCGGGCGCGGTGCCGGCGGGCGCGGAATGCGCGCTGATCGTGCGTTTTGCCCTGGCCGAATGCACGCTATGGGCCAAGCGCGGGCACGTGGTGGCCTGCACGCAATTGGCGCTGCCGGCGGCAGCCGCCGCGCCGCGCGTGGCGCTCGCCGCAATGCCGGCCGTTCGCGTGCGCGAAACCGACGAGGCCATCGAGGTCGCGGGCGAGGATTTCAGCGTGGTGTTTGACCGCTGGAACGGCGTGATATCGTCGTGGAAGGCCGCGGGGCGGCAGTTGCTTGTTGCCGGGCCGCGGGTGAATATCTGGCGCGCGCCGACGGACAACGACGTGCACCTCGCGGCGAAATGGCGCCACGCCGGCTATGATCGGCTGCTGCACCAGGTGCGTTCGGTGAAGCTTTCAGCCGCGCAGAATGCAGCCGCGCGGGTCGAGATCGAATCGATCCTCGACATCACGGGCAGCACCACGAAATTCGCCTGCCGTTACGATTACACGGTGTATGGCACGGGCGACGTGCTGATCCGCGTGAGTGTGAATCCCTCCGGCAAAGACATGCCGCCGCTGCCGCGCGTAGGCTTGCAGATGCGGCTGCCGCGGCGGTTCGACCGATTCTGCTGGTTTGGGCTGGGCCCGCACGAGTGCTACAGCGACCGCAAGGAAAGCGGGATTGCAGGCGTTTATGAAAGCACGGTGGCGGGCGAGTTTGTGAATTACGTGAGGCCGCAGGAAAACGGCAACAAGATGGGCGTGCGGTGGGCCACACTGACCGACGGCCAGCGGCAGGGGGTGTTTGTGGGCGGGCTGTCCACGATCAACGTGAGCGCACATCACATCAGCACGCAGGCACTCACCGCCGCGAGGCACACGTTCGATTTGAAGTTCATAGATGAAACGGTGGTGAACCTGGACTACCGGCAGAGCGGCCTGGGCAACGGCAGCCTGGCGCCGGCCACGCTGCCGCAGTATCTCATTCAGCCGGAGGCGGTGTCGTTTGCCGTGCGGCTGGCGCCGTTTGCGGGCGAGCGGGTCGATGCGGCGGCCATGCGGCGCGTGGAGCTGGAAACGTTTTAGCAATCCACGATCAGCAGCGGCATGAAAAGGGGCGGCTCGAAAACGGGCCGCCCCTTGCCATGTGTGCAATCGGCCGTGCTGGTCTATTCCACCTGCGGCTCGACGCCTATGTAAACTTTCTCGAGCTTGCCGTCGACGATGTTGCTGTGAATCAGCATGATGTCGTGCCGGCCGGCCGGAAGGTCCACCTCGCCTGCGATCTGCAGCACCACCTCCTCGATTGCGGTTTTGGGCTTCAGTGCGGCCGAGGGCGATGCGAGCTCGAGCGGCACCTCCTTCTCGGCAGTTTTGACGGCTACGAGCTTGCCGATGGATTTGCCGCCGATCTGCACGTCGATCTCCATCGGTTTCCGCTGCCTGGGCACCAGCTTGTCGCGCAGGTTGATGATGTCTTCCCACTGCGCCTGCCAGCAGGGCTGGCGGTCGGAATAGCGGAAGACGCCTTCGGCGGTGATTTTGACCTTGCCGGCTTCGTTGACGCTGATTGGGAGCATGATCGCCTGCGAGAAGCGCAGGTCGGGCACGAGGAACGCGGCGGTGGCCGATTCGATGAGCTTCTCACCGTCGCGGATGTGGATGATGTAATTCTTGGGTTCAAAGACGCCGGGCACGGGGTAAGGCTGCGGCTCGGGGCGTTCCGGCCGGCGCACCTGGTCGGGCGGCAGCGGCTTATCGGCTGCAAACGCGATCGCGAAGGGCTTGGGTGCGCGGCTGGTTTTCAGGCCTTTCGCCGTGAGCTTCTGCGCCACGGGCTGAGCGGGCCGGCCGCCCACGTAATACTGGCGCAACAGCTCTGCCTTGGCTTCTCGAATACCATTCGTGAGGGTGTCGTCGGGCAGTTTCGCGAGGGCGTCGGCGGCGGCGAGCAGGCCGTTGGCGTCGGCCGCCTGGATCACCAGCGACGGCACGTGCGGTGAGAAGGCCCAATGAACGCCCTGGACGACGGCGCGTCCGGTTCCGGGGAAGGCGGCGCTGACTTTAGGCCAGAGGATGCCGCGGTCGTCGAGCGCCTCGGCGAGCGGCGAGTCACCCTTGCTGCCGGCGATGTCGAGCAGTATCAGCGGCTTCGGAAAGCGATAGCCGCTGAGCGCGCTGAACCAGTCGTTCTGGTTTACGGTGAGGCGCGAGATTTTGCCGATGGCCTGGGCTTTATCCACGCGCTCGTTTTCGGCCCGCTGCTCGGCGGTGAGGTCGTAGGCCAGCCAGTAGGTGGCTTGGGGAGGGTTGCGGATGATATCGACGGTTACGCCTCGCTTGGCGAGCACGGCCTTGATGCGCTCGGCGGCGGGCACGAGGGCGTCGGCGTTTTCGGCGATAGGAAGCGCGAGCTTGGCGTTCTTTGCGAGCATTGATTCGATCAGCGGCTTTTCGCGCACGATCACGGGATCATTCCACGCGGCTGCAAACGCAGCGGGTTTGGCCGGCAAGACATTCACGGGCAGCGTGGCGGTTTGGCCGTCGAGCTGGCATCGCACGGCGAGCGACCAGTCGCCGGCGGGGGCGTTGGCGGGCACGGGCAAGGAGGCCGCGAACGTGCCGCTTTGCGTGGTGGCGCGGTAAAGCTCATGGTGCAGCTTGCCGTCGGGCCGCAGCAGCGAGATGTGCAGCGGCACCACGGCCGACAGCTTCTTGCCGGCGGCGTCGGCGGGTTCGACGCGCAAGATGATCGGCTGCCCGGCGGTTATTACTTGCGTGGCGGAAAGCTGTATTGATTTCATTTCGCGGCGGAGCACGGCGTAAACGCGGGCGGTGGTCGTGGAGAGGTCGCAGGCGATACGCCCGATGTTGCCTAGCGGCTTCTCTTCGGTGCAATCGTAAACGACGGTGCCGTCGGCGAAGGCGCCCGTGGGGATGATCGTCTCGTTCACCTGGTGCCAGTCGGCTTGCGTTTGCACGTGCGAATCATTTACGGCGAGCACGTAGGTGGCGTCGGGGCCGCCGTTCAACTGCATCAGCGTCACCTGAGCGTCGGCTTCCCTTTCGGAGGTGAAAAGGGCGCGGCCGGTGATGCCAAGCGCTTCGGTGAAGCCGCGTGCAAGCTCGGGATGCCAGCGGGCATAGAGGATGGTTTCGTTTTCGCCGGAGAGGATGCTGGGGCTGCTCCAACTGTGCGGTTTGCCGGGGACGGTGAAAGGGAAGGTGAGGGGCATTTTGCGTGCGGCGGGCAGGTCGACGGTAGTGGCGCCGTCTACGAGCACCTTACCGCCGTTTTTGGCAAACGCGTCGATGCCTTCGAGCACCTTCCCGGGCAGCGGCACGGTTTGGCCGATCACTACGAGCGCTTTCACGTCGCGCGCTTTGCCGGCTATGAGTTCCTCTTCGGTAACGAACCTCGGTGTATAGCCGGTGCGCGTGAGAGCGACGAGCGCCTTGTAGAGGGAAGTGCCGAAACCGAGCGAGAGATACTGCCGCGAGAATTGGGTTTTCGAGAACAGGATTCCCACGCCGTGGTCGCCTCGGGCTTCGAGTGTAAGCGCGGAAAAGCGGTCGAGGAAATCGCGTGCCGATAGCACGTCCTGTCCTGCAGCTTTGCCCTTGATCTCGGGCCAGGTGGAGTGCTTGTTCATGCCGCCCAGCAGGTTGCTGAAGCCCTCGTGCGCGTAGCCCACGCCCGAGCCGCCGAACGGCATGATGTGCGCGGCCACGCGAACGAGTTTGCCGGGAATGACGGCGCGGCCGTGCACGGGGCCCATCGACGTGCTGATCCACAGCGGCTTGCCGCCGCGGTGCATATCGAGCAGCGCCGAAACGAACAGCCATTGGTAGAGGTAGTCGGGGCCGCCCACCTGGTCGTTCCAGGCCGACTGATACTGGAAATCAAGCGGCTCGTATGCCGAGGGGAAGTACTGGCCGTGGATGATGGCGGCATGATCGACCTGCACGCTTGCGCTGTGGCGCATCGCGGGATCGACCTCGCGAAGGTTTTTTGAAAACGCGCTGTAGCATTCGTTGTAGAGGCCCATCAGGTACTGCGACCAGGCGTCGAGCCGCTTCTCGATGTCGGCGCGCTCATTGCCGCCCAGCGGCTTGATATGTGCCGCGATCTCTTCGAGCCATACCTTCGTGGGCAGGTCGATCGCCGGTGCGAGCTCGGGCCGCCCGATGGAAAGGAGATACGCGATGTATTCGGCATCCGACACGGCCTTCAGCCCGGTGCGGCGGGTGAATTCCTGCATAGTGAAATCGTCGAGCCGCGCGATGTAGTTTCGAAGGGCTTGGGTCTTGTCGCCCCAGCCCCAGTACGTGAGCAGGCCGCGTCGTCCGCCGATGCGGTAGCCGGTGGTATCCCATCCGTAGCAGAAGCCGCCGAAATTGGGGTAGCGTGCGTTTGCCTGCGCCGTCAGTGCCATTCGCTGGCTCATGCCGTCGATCTCTTCGGGCATGTTTCCAACGGGAAAGAAGCTGGTGGGGCGGGTGTCGGGGTTGACCATCAGCAGTGCACCGGCCTTTGCCATGGCGTCGAGGTGGCCGGCGCGGCCCATGTCCGACACGGCCATAGTGATCGAGGCGGTGAGGCCGGACTCGCGGAATATGCTGACGATCTCGTCGCTGTTTTTCGGCGGCTGGCATTCGTCTTGCATCGAACCAGCCGATTTTTTCAGCAAACCGGTGAGCGAGAGTTTTGCGGCGGGTTTGCCGTTTAGCTCCAGCACGTAATCACCGGGCGCGAGCATCGACGTATCGAGCAGGAGCGTGGCGGGCTTGCCCGAATACAGCAGCAGGCGGCCGTCGGCGTTCACCGCTTCGAGCTTCACGGCTGCATCGGGGGCCAGCCCGCTGAATGCCAGCGGCACCTTCTCGCCGGCGAAATAGGCGGTGCGTTCCATCGGCAGCACCACCACGGGTTCGGGCTGTGGAGCAGGCGCCTCGCCCGCTCGGGAGCCTGCACAAAGAGCGAACGAAGCCGCCAACGCAATAACGAGCATTCTTGCTTTCATTGCTTTGTCCTTCTCCAAGTTCTGGAATCGCGCACGTGCGGAGCGTATCGCAGATGCAGAGATTATAGTACTGTGCCGCTGGAATTGCAAGAGCAAAGGCGGACAAGAAACGATGGACAGAAAGGCCGGCGGCCGTTCCTTTGCACTGGCCGCCCTGTCTCACGGGGCATTCGTTCTTGCGTTTTCGGTCTGCATATGCTACACTTACAGTAAATGCAGGGGCTTCTGAAGACGTTTTGCACACAGCGAAAGGCTATTGACACTGATGAAGACGCGGGGCCAACTCGAGGCGGAGATCAGCGAGGCGATCATCAAGTTCGAGAAGGAGTACATGGGCCGCGGGCCCGACGAGACGAAGACGTATATCATAGATGATATGATCGTGGTGCGGCTTCATCGCGTGCTGACGCCCGCCGAGAAGCAGCTTGCGAAGAGCGAGGATCCGAGGGGCCGGTCGTTGATAAAGGAAGTGAGAATCGAGCTGCTGGAAAAGGGCAGAGCGCTGCTGGAGGGTATCATCAGCAATGCAATGGGACGCAACGTGAAGAGCATGCACACCGACATCAGCACGGTTACGGGCGAGCGGGTGATAATCTTCACGCTGGATGGCTGCCCCGCGCTTGGCGATGAGGCGCGCGGACGATGAAGGAAGGCGTTTGGGGGTGTGTAAACAATTCGTGGGCATTCGCGTATAAAAGGTATATTCGAACGCGCAGCGGTCGCCGTCTGTATTCTTCATCCATTCTTCATTCAACTCCGAATAAGGCCTGAAGGGCCGGAGTGCCGTACAGCCCAGTCCGAAGGGCTGGGGGAAATGCGCCGCCCACCCCAGAGTCGAGCCCTGTAAGGGCGGCCTTACGTATACCCAGCACACAGCCGTATACTCCGCCCTTGCAGGGCTTGGCGTCTTGCCGCACCGACTACCCAGGGCGTTGCCCAAGGCGCGCCAGCGGACTGGCGAGTATGGAACCTCGGCCCTTCAGGCCTTTGACAGGAGGGGAATAAGAAAAATGATGTCAATGCATTCGTGGGGCGCGTCCATGCATACGAGCTTGCCTGGCATCGGCCCGGCAAGCTGTGTAGAGCCCACGAATCGTTTACGGACCCGAAGCG
>DATLAR010000183.1:0-3969 GCA_035527355.1 Planctomycetota bacterium | reverse complement strand
CGGCGCCGATCACAAATATGGCGTGGCGCAGCCCGCCCGAGAGGTCCTCCTCTATGCGCGAGAGGTCCCACGTGCCCTGCGATTTGCCGTTTACCAGCACCTCGGCCGCGTGGCCGCCGCCATGCGCCGCCTCCAGAGCGTTGGCATCCGAGGCAGCTTTGCCGGCGGCATCGGCCGGTGCGGCGGCGGCCGGGGTGCCGTCCGGGACGGTGGCGGCGTCCGTCTTCAGCGCGTCAACGATCTTGCGTTTGTCGCCCAGGAAATATTTCTTGCGCAGCACGAGGGCGGCGCCCTGCGGCACTTCCACCTCGAACCGCTCGCTGCCGCCGTCGGCGAATTCGAGCCCCGGCCACGACTGCGGCCTGTATTCGGTGGTGCGGCCGGCGAAGGTCGCTTCACGTCCGCCGGTGTGCTCGTATTTCCAGCGCTGGCCGTTTGCGTGCGAGAACGAGGCCAGCACGGTTTGCGGCCAGGCGGGTGCGGCGGTGCCGTCGCGCACGGTCAGGCGGCTGAGCGCCTGTGCGGCCGGCTCTTCGCCGGCTGCAAGCACAAAGATCACGGGCATTTTGCCGATCGAATGCCAGTTGTTTTCAGCCGGCACTCGCGCCGCGAAAATGTCTTCCGAAGATTCAGCTTTCAGGCCGGTGGAGGCAAACGACACGCCCCCCTCGCCAACCGTTCGCCAGACCATTATCACCGGCTTGCGGTCGGCGGTGCGCTCGAAGAGCATGCAGCGGGTGCCGCCGGGAATGACGTCGTGCACTGGTATCTCGGCCACGAATTTCGTGTCGTCAAGGAATTGCTTCAGGCGCACCATCGCAAGCCAGCCCGGTTTGAACTGGAAAGCGGGCGGCTTCACGGTCATCGGGGGGATGGTGAGCGTTTCGCGCCACGACAGGCCGAATCCGCCGCGAACGGTGTCTTCGTTGTGCAGCATCAGCACGGGCTGCACGTTCAGCGGATCGAGCAGGAGGGTGGCCCGCGCAAGATTTGCGGCCTGGTCGAAAGCATCAAGGCCGCCCTCAACCGTTTCGACGGCCCAATCGAGGTCGGTAACGATTACGGATTTGCCGTCGGCTGTTTTGCCGCTGAGAAACTGGTGAATGTCTTCGATGTATTCGGCCAGTTGGCCGTCTTCGGGCGAGATGCGGCCGGCGTCGATGCGGACGTTTACGCCGGAGAAGAAATCGATTGGATTTTCATCGAGTATCTGGCCGAGCAGTTCAACGCCGTCCACCTTTGCTTCGGTCAGTTCGCGTTGCAGCCGCGGCACCCACGCTCGGAGCACGGCGGAGCGCAGCTCGAAGGTTGCGTCGGTGGTGGCCTGGCGCGACACGGCGATGCGCGTATCGAGGATTTCGCGGTCGGAAAAGGCGCCGGCCGGTTTGGCTTCGGTGGAGGCCGGTGCCGCGGCCGAGCCTTCGAGCGCTTTCTGCAGCGAGCGAATAGTGTGGGCGGGCGCGCGTTTTTCCAGGAATTTCTCGATCTCGGCGTAACGCAGGTCCAGCCAGCCGTTGGTTGTGACGTCGCCGAGGTAGCCGATGGCGGTGGCGCGGCTGAGGCCGCCGATGATCAGCGGCAAGTCGGGGCAATAGCGGCGGCGCCATTTGTCGGTGATCCTGATCATCTGTGCGAAAGCCTTTGGCTGCACGCCCACAAACGCGGGGTTGTCGGGCGAGTCCCACAGGACCCATCCGGACATGTAGGAGCCGGTCATTCGCATCATCTCGCACACGTAGTTCTCCCAGTCGTCGAGGCGTGCGGGGGTTTGGAAGATATCGACGGCGTGGCCCCAGTCGCGTCCGCCGGGCGCCGAGCTGTCGCGCGTGGAAAGCTCGTCGGCGAGCATGTCTTCGTAGCCTGACGATGCGGCCCAGTATGCGCTGAAGCCGAGGAGCATGTAGGGGTCCATAAAGGACTGCTTCGTCATGTTTGCGGCTGACATCAACGTGTCGACCTGGATGTTTCCTGGCTGAAACTCCGTCCAGTCCCAGTCGTGCCGCACGAGCATGTATCGGTTCTTCAGCGGCACGTTGAGCTTGGCGGAATCGTGCAGCGCCTTCTGCCATTGGTCGCCGAGCACCGCGGCGGGATTCATGACCAGGAGGTCGTCGGCGATGGACGCGATCACCGTGTCGCCGCTTTTGAGTTGTGCTTTCACCGCGTATGCGCCGGGTTCGATATTGGGGGCGATCTCGACGGTCCGCGAGGTGCCGGGCGCTACTTCAACGTTTGTGTCGGAGCCGTTTACACGCCGGCCGCGCCAGTCGAACAACCCACCGGAGAGCACAGCCTTCTGCGTGCCGCGTGCGTCGCCTCCGGGCGTTTCGTGATTGACCACCGTGACGCGCACGCTGCCGCCGGGCTGGGCGAGATTGGACTCGCCGGCGCGCTCCAGTCGCATCCCGAGTCGCTCAACAACCGGCAGGTGCGTGCGGACGCGGATGTCGTCGACGTAAACAACGCCTTGCTCGCCTTCGATGCCGTCGACCGGATGGATTGCCAGATGCACGCCCAGCGGATAACTGGGCGCGAACGGCAGCACGGGCTGCGGCTGGTTCCAGCTAGACGGAATGACGGGCAGGCGGAAGGTTACCTCGCGCCAGCCGGCCCAATCGATCTTCACAGCGTTCTGCAGGGGGCCGTCGGTGCGCGGCAGAAACAGGTCCCACTGGCAGTGTTCTACGCCGCTCACCACGCCGAACGTGTCGCCGATGAGCGGGTAAAAAAGCACGTTTGAGCGGTCGCCGTGCACCCACATCGAGATCGACACCGGCTGGCCCTGGAGGGGCGGGTCGATCGATGCGAAGAGCGGTTCGCCTTTGCGCCAGCGCATTGCAAGCGATCGGCCGCCCGAGCGCTTCTGCTCGGTGCTGGTGGTTGTTGCGGGCCGATCAGCGCGGCGGCCAGCCTGCCACGCCTCGAGGGCCTGATAGCTGCGCTCAACCTCGAAATCGCTGACGAGCACCGTGCTGTCGGGCTTTGCCAGGATGATCTGCGCCTCGGCCGATGCCATCTCTCTGGTATCGTTTGCGGAAACTCTGAGGCGCAGCGGGCCGATGGCGCCGGCTATCTTCTGCGCGTGCGCCGCCAGATCGATCTTGAATGTGGTCATCTGCGTCGGCTTGAGCGCAAAATCCTGCCGTCCGCGTGCGAGTTCCTCGTCGTCGCGGTCACAGAGGGTCCACGTGACGCTGGCGTTGCTGTCGGAGAGTCGCCAACCGTTTTGGACGGCGGCCCAGGCGTTGAGCGCGGGGGCGTATTCGTGGTTGGGGTCGTCGTAGCCCACCTGCACCGAGAGCGCCTCGGAGCGCGTTTGCTGTGTGTCGATGAAGATCGGGCCGATTCTGATGGAGCCTTCCTTGGGGGCCTCGCCGCGTTTGGGGATGATCGCCAGTGCGGTGAGGTCGAGCGGAAAATCTATGGCATCGGTCGATCCGCGTGGCGTGCGGGGGCCTACGCCGTTGCCGGGCAGGGGAAAGTCGAAATAGCGCCAGCCTTGGAAATCGAGCGTGCAAACTTTTCGCTCGCCGAAGCTGCGTTTCCACGTGTAGAAGGTGGAGCCGGCGCCGGTGAAATCGAGGATCACCGCGCCAAGCTCCGCGCCGCTCCCGTCGCCGTAAACCCACATCCCCATTCTGTAGGCGTCGCCGGGGAGGTATCGGTGCAGGCCGTTGTAGATCATTGTTTGGCCGGAGTAGTCGATTTTCATCGCGTAGCGGCCGGGGGGAACCTTCTGGCCGGGATCGGCGGTTTCGATATCGACACGGCTGATGCGGGCATTGGTCTGCGTGCGAGCGCAGGCGTGCTGCATCTCGCCGTACAGCTCGTTCGAGTGGCCCCAGACGAAGCCCATTCCCGAGGTGAACCATCGGCCGAACACGTCGCTGAAGTCGTCGAACAGCAGGAAGCTGTTGCCCAACACAAACTTGCCCGAGAAGGCGGGCATTCGCGAGATGTCGGGGCTGG
>DATLAR010000182.1:0-4192 GCA_035527355.1 Planctomycetota bacterium | reverse complement strand
GCACCCGGCCGCCGACGTGAACGGCGACTGCCGCGTGAACGTCCTCGACCTGATCTTCATACGCAACAGGCTGAACGCGGACGTAAACACGGATGATAACTGGAAAGCCGACGTAAACCAGGACGATAAGATCAACGTTCTGGACCTGATCTACGTGAGGAACAGGCCTGAATACGGGCTGCCCGTAACGCCGGATTTGATACCACTGATAATCACTGATTCTGCACTGATGGGGGCAAGGCACCCCGGGATCAGTGCCCGATTGGCGATTATCAGTGGTTTTTTGTTTTGACACCGCTGATGCCGCTGATTTTGCACTGATGGGGGGAGCACCAAGGGATTGCAGCCGCTCCTTTTGGCGTTGAAAAGCCGAGCCGCGGCGTGTATACTTTTCCGTGATGCGATTCATTCACCCACATTTGCTCGTGCTGATCGTGCCGGCGGCGGCGGTGTTGTACCTGCTGGCACGCAGAAAGTCTGCGCACCGGCCGTGGCTGCATTTCGGCGTGCGGCTGCTGGCAGTGGCGGCGGCGGGCGCGGCCGCGGCGGGCGTGGAAATCCGCCGGCCCGATTTTTCCTTCGAGCGCATTTTCGTGCTTGACGTTTCCGACAGCGCCGGCCTGGACGCAGCGGCCACGCTGGAGCAGATTCGCACGCTCGCGGATGGCATGGATTCGCGCGACCGCATCGGCGTGATTGCTTTTGGCGAGCGGGCATCGGTGGAATTCGAGCCGGCCTCGCCGCGCGCGTTCCGCATGAAGAAGCTGAAGTCGCCGGTGTCGCGCTCGGCGTCGGATATCGAGGCGGCGCTCGCACTCGCGCGTTCGCTGCGCAAGGCAGGCACGCCCGGCCAGGTGGTGCTGCTAAGCGACGGCAACGAGAACCGCGGCAACGTGCGGCACGAGGCGCTGCGCCTGGCGGCCGATGGGCTGCCGGTGTATTGCCTGCCCGTGCAGCGGCACGCGCCCGACTTCAGCGTGCGGCTGCGCGAATGGCCGATGTCGGTGCGGCCCGGCGAGCCGTTTGCCGTAACGGCGGAGGTGGCGGGCGCGGGGCCGGTGCAGATTTCACTGCGAACCGACGAGGGCGGCCGCGTAGAGGATACGCTCGTGCTCGCCGCCGGCTCGCCTGGCCGGCTCTGGCGGGCCGAGCTGTCGCTGCAGAAGCCCGGGCTGCACATCATCGAGGCAGCCGTGAACGGCACGGGCGATTCCTTTCCGCAAAACAATACGGCCGCCGCCGCGGTGTGGGTGGCAGGGCCGGCTTCGCTGCTGTGGATAACGCCCGCCGAGAGCACGCTGGCCAAAGCCGCCGAGGGCCGCGGCTGCAGCGTTACCAGGATCACGCCTTCACAGGTGCCCGCAAACGCGTCGGCGTTGCAGGCGTATGACGCGGTAGTCATCGAAGACGCCCCACGCTGGGCGCTCCCGCGGCAGTCGCTCGATGCCCTGAAGCATTACGTGCAGCATCTCGGCGGCGGCCTTGTCATGCTGGGCGGGGCCGATGCCTTCGGGCCCGGCGGCTACGCCGGCTCGCCCATCGAAGAGGCCCTGCCCGTGAAGTGCAGCCCCGAAGAGCAGGAAACGAAGCCGCTGGCACTCGTGATGATCGTCGACCGCTCCGGCAGCATGAACGAGAAGGTTCGCGGCCGCACGAAGCTCAATTTCGCGCAGGAGGGCGTGGCCCTCGTGCTGGATCAGCTCAAGGCCGAAGACCAGATCGCCGTCATTGCCTTCAGCGGCACGGCTGACGTTGCAGTGCCGCTGGGCAGCGTGGAGCAGAAGGACGACCTGCGCAGGAAGATCGCATCGCTCGAGGCATCGGGCACAACGGACGTCGGCGCGGCGCTCGAGGCCGCCATCGCACAGCTTGACGCGGCGGGCACCGACTCGCTCCGGCACGCGGTGCTGCTATCCGACGGCCTGTCGAAAACGCCCGTAGACGTATCCGCGTGGGCCGGGCGGTTTTCCGAGAAAAAAATCACGCTTTCGGTGGCGGCAACCGGCGACCAAGTGGACAAGCCGCTGCTGAAAGGCCTGGCCGACGGCACCGGCGGCCGGTTCTATTCGGTGGACAACATTGAGTCGATCCCCGAAATCTTCCTCAGCGAGGCGCGGCCGGCCGAGCGTAAGCTGCTGAAGCACTCGCCGCAGGGTTTCCGTCTGCGCCTGCTCGAATCGCCGTTCACGAGCGGTTTGCCGGCGCCATCGAGCGCGTCGAGCTACGTGCTGGTTAAAATGAAGGACGCCGCAATGCCGGCGATCGACGTTGACGGCGGCAAGATGCTGCTCACATCGTGGCGGTTCGGCGCGGGCCGCAGCGCAGCGTTTGCGGCGCCGGCGGGCGTGCTGGCCGGCTGGCCGGGCGCAGGCCCTATGTGGGCGGCCGTGCTCGCGTGGGCGGCATCGCCCGAAGGGGCGGCATCAGTGACCACCACGCTGAAAGTGGCCGACGGCAAGCTGGGCATCGAAATCGCCGACGCCGACGTGCCGGGCCTCATCAAGGACTATCACGCGGCGGTCGTTTTGCCATCGGGCAAGGCAGCTACCGTGCGGCTGCGGCAGGAGGCGCCCGGGCTTTACTCGGGCGAGACCGAAGCGGAGGAGCCCGGCGTTTATCCGATTTCAATAGTGGAGAATACGCCCGGCTCGCAGCTATTGCGGGCGCGGACCGCGGCGGTGGTGCGATATTCGCAGGAGTGGCTGCAGACGCGCGCAAATGATGCGCTGCTGGCCGAGATCAGCAGCATCACCGGCGGCAAAGTGATCGATGATCTTTCCAAGCTGCCATCGGCGGCGGACGCGCAGGCGCCGGCGAAAGACGGCAAGCCCGCGCCGCAGCCTTTTTCCAACATAAGCTGGCTGGCGGCCGTGCTCGCGCTCGCGCTGTTCCTCGGCGCATTGGCGATACCCTAGCGGCCAATGGCAGCCAGGCGCCGGATGAAACCACCGCATCCGCGGCCTTTTTGGCCAGGCAGAGGCCGCCGATTCCGGGGTCGTTGTAGTTGTGGAATAGGCAGGAATCCACTGTCGCATGCCGGCGGCGTTCCGATACTAGCCTTGACTATCCGTCATTTTTTTGCCAAGGCAGCCGCTGGGACCGATCATCATGTTCCGCACCAGGCGCCTGGTCCTGAAGGCTTTGTGGCTGTGCAATGCCTTCGCGGGCCTTTTCTACAAGTGCTATCTCTTTTTCGCGCGAGGCGTAGATGTTTCGCTGCTGGCCGATCTGAATGTGTGGCAGCGCCGGAACCTGCGGCTGGGGCGCCACGTTACCGTCAGGCGCGGCTGCATTCTCGACGCACCCGGCGGCTCGGCAATCACGCTGGGCGACGGCGTGACGATCAAGGAAAACGTCCATCTGCTCACCTACGGCGGGCCGGGCATCGCGGTGGGCGCACGCACCACGGTAAATAGTTTCTGCATCCTCTACGGCCACGGCGGCCTCACTATCGGGCGCGATTGCCTGATCGCGCCGATGTGCGTGTTCATCCCCGCAAACCACGTGTTCGACGCCCCCCGCGTGCCGATCAGCCGCCAGGGCGTGAGATGCAAGGGCATCCGCGTGGGCGACAACTGCTGGCTGGGCACGAAGGTAACCGTGCTCGATGGCATTACCATCGGCGACAATTGCGTGATCGGCGCCGGAGCGGTGGTTACGCATGACATTCCGCCCGATTCCATCGCGGTGGGCGTGCCGGCCAGGGTGGTGAAAACGCGGGGGGAGGGGATCGACCACGGAGGGCACGGAGCACACGGAGGATGCACGGAGAGGAAAGAGGATTTCCCCGAATTCTCCCCCGTTACCATGCGTTGAACAAGCCTTTGTTTACGCTTTGAATTTCCGAGCGGCCCGCACTGCCGCTGGCGCCCGCCCCCGTCCATGCTGCCCGCAACAACGCCCCAAAACACGCAGTTGTTACATTCTTGTGACAAACTTTCGCCGCCGTGCATCGTCTAATACATTGCAGGCGGCGCGAATCATGTGCGGCGCCGCATTCGCTTCCGGAGAATGTCAGGAGGACAAGGAATGACTAAGAGAATCATGATCTTTTGTGCGGCGGCGGTAATTGCTGTTGCGTGCGCCGCTGCTCAGGCCGGCGAGAGCGCGGGCTCGTTCGTGCCGCGCGCCGGCAACCTCATCATCCCGCAGTCGCGGTCGTTTCCGGTGATGGACAGCCGCGTGCGGCCGC
>DATLAR010000181.1:0-5330 GCA_035527355.1 Planctomycetota bacterium | reverse complement strand
GATCGGGCCCAGCGACGCCAGCACGGCCAGCGTTACGACCACCGGCAGCAGGATCAGCCGCAAAACGTCCTTCGGCCCCAGCGGCACGCCAAGAAGCGCGCTGAAAACATATAGGGAGGGGAAGGTGACCACCAGCGTCAGGAAGAACAGCGCAGGCACCTTCACGGCCGCCGCAGCCATCTGCTCGAAACACGGCGGCGTGCGGGTGAGCACCGAAAACAGCCCCATGAAAATGCCATAGATCACCCCCAGCACCACGCACACGCCCGCCAGCGGAGCGATGCGGATATGGCTCATACCCTTCGCCAGCAGCTCAGGCTCCGCCTTTCGGCCGCGCAATACGCCATCCAGCTCTTTCAGCCAACTGATCATGGTTGGTCCACTCCTATGTTTCGGGGTGCAGCATTCGCCGCTGATTACGCATGCATGCAATATATCGCGGAAAGGCCGCGGTGTCAAAGGAAAATCAGTCTTCTGTGGAACAAAACGCAAACAGGGCCGGCCGCTACGAAGACGACCGGCCCTGCGCTTGGAGCTCGGATGCTTTAGAACAGCCCCACCACGTTGCCCTTGTCGTCGATGTCAATCGCCTCGCCGGCGGGCGTGCCGGGCAGGCCGGGGATCGTGCGCATGTCGCCGCAGAGCGGATAGAGGAAGCCGGCGCCCACCGATGCACGGATGTCGCGCACCGGGAAGGTGTAACCCGACGGCGCACCCTTCAACTCGGGATCGTGCGAAATCGACAGGTGCGTCTTTGCCATGCAGATCGGAAGCTTGTCCCAGCCCAGCGACGAGAACAGCTTGATCTTGCGCAGGGCTTCGGGCGCAAACTGCACCTTTGCCGCGCCATACATCTTCTTCGCGATCGTTTCGATCTTCTCCTTGATCGAAGCGGACTCGGGATAGAGGAACCGGAAGCTTGCGGGCTTTTCGCACGCGGCCACCACCGCCTCGGCGAGCGCGGCCGCGCCCATGCCGCCGTCCGCCCACGCGTTGTGCTCCACTACGGTTTCGGCGCCGGCTTCGAGAGCCTTGCGCTTCACCGCCTCGATCTCGGATTCGCTGTCGTAGGTAAACCTGTTTATCACCACCACGGCCGGCACGCCGAAGAGCTTCACGTTCCGGATGTGCTTGGCGAGGTTCACGCAGCCCTCCTCAACCGCCTTGGGGTTCTCCTTCACGAGGGCCGGGTCCAGCGGCTTGCCGGCAACGACCCTGAACTTGCCGCTGTGCATCTTGAGCGCGCGGATCGACGCCACGATCACCACGCAGTTGGGCGCCAGGCCGCCTATGCGGCACTTGATGTCGAAGAATTTCTCCATGCCTATGTCCGCGCCAAACCCGCTTTCGGTCACCACGTAATCGGCCAGCCGCAGCGCGATCTGGTCGGCGATGATCGAGCTGTTGCCGTGGGCGATATTCGCAAACGGCCCCGCGTGAACGAATGCAGGCCCGCCTTCGAGGTTCTGCATGAGGTTGGGCTTGATCGTATCTTTCATCAGCACGGTCATCGCGCCGGCGCATTTCAGGTCTTCGGCGGTAATCGGTTTTTCGCCGTAGGTGAAGGCGACGACCATGCGGCCGATGCGCTCGCGCATGTCTTTCAGGCTGTTGGTGAGGCCGAGGATGGCCATCAGCTCCGATGCCACCGAAATATCGAAGCCCGTTTCGCGCACGAAGCCCTCGCCCAGGCCGGTTATCACCTTCTCGAGCGCCCAGCGGTCGTTCAGGTCCACCACGCGCCGCCAGAGGATGTTGCGCGGATCGATGTTGAACTTGTTGTCGCGCTTGAGGGCGTTGTCGAGGAACGCAGCGCAAAGGTTGTGCGCTATGCTGATCGCGTGGATGTCGCCGGTGAGGTGAAGGTTGAAATCCTCCATAGGCACGATCTGCGAATAACCGCCGCCGGCCGCGCCGCCCTTGATGCCGAAGACCGGCCCGAGCGAAGGCTGCCGAATGCAGGTGAATGCCTTCTTGCCGATGTGCTTCAGGCCTTGGCCGAGGCCGACGGTGGTGACGGTTTTGCCCTCGCCCAGCGGCGTGGGCGTGATGGCCGTCACGTCGATGAATTTCCCCATCGGCTTGCCTTTGAGCCGGTCGAGGATATCCAGCTTCACCTTGGCCTTATAATCGCCGTAGAGTTCCAGCTCATCGCGGCGGATTCCGGCGCTCGCGGCGATCTCCTCAATAGGTTTCATCTTCGCCGCTTGAGCAATCTCGAGATCACTTAACACGGAAATCTCCTGTACACTTTCCCTGAAAACGCGGCGGCTGGTCTCGTGGCCCAGCCGCCGTCCATAGGCAATTCGGCATTGTTGCAAACTGCAACACAAGCGTCAAGTCAAAACCTGCCGTTTCAACCGTCATTTATTATGGTGCCTTGATCTTGCGCGGCTCGCGGTGTAGAATTGAAGGCATGGCAAAAGCGAAAAAACCGGCGAAAGCGGAAACTTCATTGATCGACCGTTACCTCAAGCATTCGCAGGGGCTCGTCGTAAGCTTCCTGTTCATCCTGCCGCTGCTTGTGGTGTACGAAATTGACGAGCCGCGTTTGCCCTGAACCTGTTGCTCGACGTACGCAGGGCGCTGGCATACAGCCACGCGGCGAGGTTGCGCTCGACCTGCCCGGCGGCCTTGGCGAGTTTCAGGAAGGTTTCCTGCGTGGCATCTTCGGCGTCGGCGGGGGCCGAGCACCCGGCGGCACACCGAGTAGACCATTCCCTGGTAGGTGAAAACAAGCTGCCGGAATGCATCGGCGTCGCGGTGGCGATGATACTCGGCCAGGATTTCCAGATCGTTCATTTGATATGACTCCGCAGTCTTTGCGTTGCCTTTATTATGAAGGCGCAGCAGAGCGCGGAATTATAACCGAGCGGGGGCACGAATGATAGGGGGTGGGGGGTATCCTGTAACCGCCGATGAGGCCATTGCTCATGCGGCTGCGGATGCAGGGAAACGGGAATAACAGGCGCGATGGGGACTGTTCAGGAAATCGACGTGGTCAGCGTTTGCTCGCTGATGCCGTCTCATTTCCAGTCTCGGAAGCGCGGGAAGCTCCAGAGGCGGAAGCTCGGCTGCCTCTTATGGGTCGCTTCATGAAAATGGTGGGAAGACCGTATTCCGCACCAGCAAGAGCATGAAGTTCATGTCTGATGTCAACTAGCTCTCCAATCTTGCTCGTCCACGCCCCATCGTGCTCTCGCGCCGCGTGAATGGCCTTGCCTTGGAAAAAGATGGCTATCTTTTCAAAGCTCTCTTCCGGCTTTCCGTCTTCGCATTGGGCGTAGCCAATGGTCTCGAAAGCCTTCATATGGGCCTCAAGGCTGCGGCATAGCGGCGCTAAGCGTGGCCAGTAGTACTGCCGCATTGGCTCCGGTTCCCACCACCGCTTATTATCTCCGGCGGCCCAAGCTATGCAGTTATACTTCTTGTCGTCCTTGCTCGTGATGCGGTATTCGGTTCCCTTCAGACCAGGAAAACGCGACTCCAAATCGGCTTCAGATGTCATATCTGCGCTTCTTACCCCAGTTGATCCAAGCTCTCCTCATCTTGACCATATTCCCACGATCCGATTCCGGGACAGGGTCTTCGCCCCCTGTAATAGCCTTCAACGCCCAGAACCAATGGTCAGGCTCTTTCTTGAGCTCTTTCAGGATCAACGGTATTGCATCGGGCCCCATGCCGATGATCATCTGGTAAGGCGGGGCTGTTGCAATATCAACTATCGTGGCAGCAAAGGCGGTCTTGGAGTGCCATTCGCGAACCAGCTTTTTGAACCGCTTGGCAAGTTGAACCTCAGCCTCTGCTGAGCCCGCTTTGACCATCTTTCGGGGCATGATTATCGATGACTTTCCCGCATAGGGGCCAACTTCTGCCTCAATTACCACGTAAGCCCTAGATTCCCGGGCCGACTCATGAGAGTATCGGGGCATACCCCCTGAAGTTGAGAGGCTTTCAGGCTGCACTCCGCGTTTCAGGGGTCTCCTGACCGAACCGGTCTCACCCTGGCGGTAATTGGCCGCAGAGACATCCGCTTCTAGACAATGCTCGATCAAGGTTGTTTGGCTCCTTCTTGCAGTGAGCCCTTGGCTGCCTGCAAATCTTTTAGTGTTGCCTGAAGTACT
Source organism: Planctomycetota bacterium (assembly GCA_035527355.1). Lineage (GTDB taxonomy): Bacteria > Planctomycetota > PUPC01 > JABMSA01 > JABMSA01 > DATLAR01. Next base: position 1,206 of record DATLAR010000181.1, on the reverse strand, counting down.
TCGATCATTCTTTCCAACGCGTCCTCCTCGCACTGAAAGGAAAACGATGGCGGGTCGCCCGAATCCCGGTTGATCTTTACAAGCACCACTGGGACGAATCCGACACACTGTGGCTCGTATTCAGCAAGTTTGTCTTTGAGCCCAGCGCCGAATGGGTTTCGGATCACGGTTCTCATGTCCACCAGTGTGGCGCAAGACTGGTAGCTGGGGAGGAGTGACACGGCGAACATCTTCTCCAGCCGGTAGGTGTTATCTTTTGCCACTTGAGCCAAGAAATTGTCCAAGAAGAGCTTGCATTCCGCTTTCTTCTTCACAGGAATAAGACCCAAGTCTGCAAGATCCTTCTGAAAGCTCTCCGGCGAGTCACGAATGGGATTCCACGCTTCATAGACGTAGAGCAAGAGCTTCAACACTTTCAGAAGATCGGCTGGGCTTTGCTTCGTCCCTTGGGTAGCCTCGTCCGTTGCTAGCTTTCTGTCGTTTGAAGTTCTGGCCTTCGCCACGTTTGCAGCATGGGAAATGAGCTTCAAACGCACCTGTTTGGGCATTTGCCACAGCCGCTGCACATCCTCTCGAAACTCCTTGGGCAAATCCGCGAAGTTATTGAATATGCTGGTTCTCATAATCCCGCCCCTGTCCTATTCCCTGATCCTACGCTTGCGAGAGCCGCGAGAGCCGGCCGGTTTCCGCCGCGTTCAATCCAACGGATTGCGTGACATCATTGGCTAATCATACCGCCAACTACCACGAAGTCAAGAGTATTTCGCCTGTTTTTGCGCTATGCGACGTGCAGAGGAACCAGCCATCATCTCTCACCCCGCCCAAAAAAACTCCTCCACCCACGCCGCCATGTTTTCGGGCGGGAGGTCGTCTTGCATGTTGTGGGCGGGGGCCATGACGTATCCGCCGGAGCGGCCGCCGTTGCCACGTGGCGAGTCGCGGCCCCAACCCTCTGCCAGCGGTGTAAATCACCCCGCGGCCATGCCAAGCACCAGTTCGAATTCACAATTCAGCGGCGCGTTTCAACCGTCATTTATTATGGTGCCTTGATCTTGCGCGGCGCGGGGTGTAGAATTGAAGGCATGACAAGAACGAAGAAAACCGCGAAAGCGGAAACTTCATTGATCGACCGCTACCTCAAGCATTCGCAGGGGCTCGCCGTGAGTTTCCTGTTCATCCTGCCGCTGCTCGTGGTGTACGAAATGG
>DATLAR010000180.1:0-2824 GCA_035527355.1 Planctomycetota bacterium | reverse complement strand
CTCATCCTTGCCTTGGCGGGGCTCGTCAAACTCACGTCGAAGGGCCCTGCGTTCTTTACCCAAGTGCGCGTTGGCAAGGACGGCCGCCTCTTCAACATGGTAAAGCTCCGCACCATGCACACCAACGCCGAAAACCGCACCGGGCCGGTATGGGCCAGGAAAGACGATCCGCGCATAACATTCCTCGGCCGCATCCTGCGCAAAACGCATACGGACGAATTCCCGCAGCTTGTAAACGTGCTCCGCGGCGACATGAGCCTCATCGGGCCCCGCCCCGAGCGCCCCTACTTCGTAAACCAATTCCGCCGATCCATCCCCCTCTACGAGCATCGCCTCGCAGTCCGTCCCGGCATCACCGGCCTGGCACAGGTGAAACACAAATACGACGAGTCGATTGAAGACGTGAAAATGAAGCTCTCCTACGACCTCACCTACGTAAAGAGCATGTCGTGGCGGACCGACTTCAAGATAGCGCTCTGGACGTTCGGCACCATAACCGGAAAAAATGTACGGTAAACCGAATGCTCCCCCGCCGGCCCTCTTTTTTCCAGCCCGAAAACCCCCTCTCAGAGCGCCCTTGAAATTCAAACTGCATCCGGCCGGTACAGCCTTGAATCCGCGAAAAATCGCCGATATAATGAAACTACAATAATGAAAATGCACCCGCACGTGCACATCGCCCTCGCACCATTCACCGCGCGCCACCTGCCGCCGGTGCCGCGGCGGGCCTTGCTCGGGGCCATCCACCTATGCAAAACGCAATGTCGATCGACCTCGAAGACTGGTTCTGCGTATACGTCCTTAGCCAGTCCATCGGGCGCCAGCACTGGGATTCCTGCGAGCTGCGCGTCGAAGCCAGCACACGCAAAATCCTTCATCTCCTCGATCAACACAATACCCGCGCAACATTCTTCGTGCTGGGCTACGTGGCCGACAAGCTTCCGCAGCTCGTGCGCGATATCGACGCCGCCGGCCACGAAATCGCTACGCACGGCTACAACCATCAGCTCATCACAAAACTCACACCCGAAGAATTCGACCGCGACATCGCCGACGGCCTCGCCGCCATCAAACGCTGCGGCATAAAACAGGACATAATAGGCTTCCGCGCACCATCGTTTACCATAGTAGACAAGACCCGCTGGGCGCTCGACGTGCTGGCCAAGCACGGCATCCGCTACGACTCCTCCGTCTTCCCCATCGGCTTTCATCCCGACTATGGCATCCCCGATGCGCCGCTCGGGCCGTATAAGATTACGGACGCTCTCCAGGAGTTTCCAATGAGCTGCGCCGAGTTGTTCGGCCGGCGGCTCCCCTGCAGCGGCGGAGCATACTTCAGATTCTTCCCCTACGCATACACCCGCTACTGCATAAGGCGCTGCAACCGCCAAGGCCGCCCCGTCGTATTCTACCTGCACCCCTGGGAGGTAGACCCCGGCCAGCCGCGCGTCCCCCTGCCCCTCAGCAGAAAGCTGCGCCAATATCGAAACCTTCACAAGACCGAAAAACGGCTAAACAAGCTTCTCGGTGATTTCGATTTCACCACGATTAGAAAGGTGCTGGCACTGTGAGCGAAGAACTTAAACTACAGCGCAATTACTGGAACCGCGAGGCCGAGGCGTTCGACAAAATATACTCCGGCGGAAAATCCAAACTATCACTGTTGCTCGACAAGCTTTTCCGGCACGACATGTTCGAGCGCTTCACATTCACACTGCAAAACTCCGAACCCGCAGCCGGCAAATCCTTCCTCGACGTAGGCTGCGGCACCGGCCTCTACAGCATCGAGCTGGCAAAGAAAGGCGCACGCAAAGTCCTCGGCATCGACATCGCCGAGAACATGGTCCAACGCTGCCGCCAGCTTGCCGCAACCGAACAAATGCACAACATATGCGAGTTTGCACACACCGACCTGCTCGAGTATCAGCCCGACGAAAAATTCAACGTCACCATCGGCATCGGCCTGTTCGACTACATCAGCAACCCGCTGCCCGTGCTCAAAAAGATGCGCGAGCTGTCGACCGACAAGGTCATCGTCTCCTTTCCCCGATTCTGGACATGGCGAGCACCCGTGCGAAAACTCCGGCTGGGCCTCAGAGGCTGCCCCGTTTACTTCTTCACCCGCCGCCGCCTCGCGGCGCTGCTGAAGGAGGCGGGCTTCGAGCGGCACACCGTAGCACGCGTCGGCAAACTCCACTGCATCGTGGCCTATCCGCCGAAGGCGGAATAGGGCACGAAGGCCAGAATTTCCAGGAAATCGACCTGTCGAAACGGGCTGATTTCCTGGTTTTTTATTTCGCCCCAGCATGAAAAGATTTTGCTTGCAAACCGGAGGGCGAATCCTGTATAATCACCAGCAAATCCAATACCTGCCGATAGCGTGCTGAAAAACCGCCAAGAAGAAGATTTCCGCCATTCATCCGCGCTGACAGTTCGCAGATGCGCGGGCAAAATGGTGTATCGCCCGGCAGCGGACCACACGATGCAGTGGGCCGCGGGGCAGCGGCAGGCTGGACTGCAAATGCAGGCACAATAGGGGCTTTGTTCAGGGGCGTGGCCGTACGGGCTAGGCAAGCCGCGGCCGGTTTCGAGGGGCTACTGCAATGGACGTCAGGGATGAACTGAAAAGCGTGAGGCCAAGCATGTTCACCATTGTGGCCGGCTTGGCCAGATTCCTCGCCTTGTTTGCCATCATCGCCGGCTACTACCGCTACTTCGACGACAAACCATCGCCCTCGATGCCGGCCTTGCTCGTGTGCGTGGCCTGCCTGGCCTTTGCCTGCCTCGGCTCGCTGCGGACCGAGCTGCGCTATCGCGTGCGGCT
>DATLAR010000179.1:0-11955 GCA_035527355.1 Planctomycetota bacterium | reverse complement strand
TCGCATTGGCACAGATTTTGCAGGTACTAAATGCGCTCAAGAAAGGAGCCTTCCGAGATGCCGACCTATGAATACGAGTGCACTGTTTGCGGGCACCGTTTCGAGGAGTTTCAGTCGATTACCGCGGCTGCCCTCGAAGATTGCCCGAAGTGCGGCAAGAAAGTTAAGCGGCTGCTGGGAAATGGTTCGGGCATAATCTTCAAGGGCTCGGGCTTCTACCAGACGGATTACCGCAGCAAGGAATACAAGGAGAGGTTGAAGGCCGAATCGAGCAGCAGCAATCCGCCGGCATCGTCGGGCAGCGACAAGAAATGATAAAGGGGCCGCGGGCCGCGTGGCCGCGTGGCGCGTGGCGCGGGCCGCGGGACCCTGACGAAACGGGCAGGCCGCAAAGACGGCCGCCCTCAGTTTTTTCTGCAAGTGTGTTCTCCGTTTTATCGTGGTTTCAGAAAAACCCATTGTGCGCCGCTATAAGGCGAGGAGGAAACTAGATGAATGTGAAACCTCTGGGCGACAGGATTCTTGTGCAGCGTGTTGAGGCCGAAGAGCGGACGAAAGGCGGCATTGTGCTGCCGGATACCGCCAAGGAAAAACCGAAAGAAGGCAAGGTGATTTCAGTCGGAACAGGCAAGATGCTTGACAGCGGCAAGCGCTCGACGATGGTCTTGAAGGCGGGCGACAGGGTGCTGTTTACATCGTATGCCGGCACGGAAGTGAAGATCGACGGCGAGGAATATCTGATTATGAAGGAAGATGACATCCTCGCGGTTCTCGAATAGCAATGCGTTACTGATCGATACCCCCTGAATTCGGAGGAAAGTATGGCAAAGAGACTAGCGTATGATACCGAAGCTCGCGAGGCGTTGCGTCGCGGCGTGAAAATCCTCGCCCGAACCGTGAAGGTTACGCTGGGCCCGAAGGGCCGCAACGTGATCATCGAGAAGAGCTTTGGCGCACCCACCGTAACCAAGGACGGCGTGACGGTGGCCAAGGAGATCGACCTGAAGGACGGCTATGAGAACATGGGCGCCCGGATGGTTCGCGAGGTGGCCTCGAAAACCAGCGATACTGCCGGCGACGGCACTACTACCGCCACCGTTCTGGCCGAGGCGATCTTCGAGGAAGGCCTGAAGAATGTGACCGCCGGTGCGAACGCGATGGCGCTGAAGCGCGGCATTGAGAAGGCCGTGGCGTCGGTGATCGAGCGGCTGGACAAGATGGCAATTCCCGTGAAGGGAAAGACCGAGATCGCGCAGGTGGGGTCCGTTGCCTCGAATAACGATATGGAGATCGGCAAGATGATTGCCGAGGCCATGGAGAAGGTGGGCAAGGACGGCGTTATCACCGTTGAAGAAGGCAAGGGCCTCGAGACGGCCGTCGAGTGGGTGGAAGGCATGCAGTTTGACCGCGGCTACCTCTCGCCCTACTTCGTGAGCAATCCCGACACGATGACGGTGGAGCTCGAGGATCCGTTCATTCTCATCAACGAGAAGAAGATAAGCAATGTGAAGGACATGGTGCCGGTGCTCGAGAAGGTGGCACGCGCGGGCAAGCCCATACTGATCATCGCCGAAGATATCGAGGGCGAAGCGCTGGCTACACTGGTGGTGAACAAGCTGCGCGGCGTTATCAACTGCGCGGCCGTGAAGGCACCCGGCTACGGCGACCGCCGCAAGGCGATGCTTTCGGATATCGCAGTGCTCACCGGCGGCGAGGCCATCTTTGAAGACCTGGGCATCAAGCTTGAAAGCGTGGAGCTGAACCAGCTTGGCCGGGCAAAGAAGGTGACGATCGACAAGGACAATACCACGATCATCCAGGGTGCGGGCAGCACGCAGCAGATCCAGGGCCGCATCAAGCAGATCAGGCACGAGATCGAGGCTACCACGTCGGACTACGATCGCGAGAAGCTGCAGGAGCGGCTGGCGAAGCTTGCCGGCGGCGTGGCGCAGATCAACGTGGGCGCGGCTACTGAAATCGAGATGAAAGAGAAAAAGGCCCGCGTTGAAGATGCACTCCACGCCACGCGCGCGGCTGTCGAGGAAGGCATTCTGCCGGGCGGCGGCGTAGCGCTCATCCGCGCGGCCGAAGGCCTCAAGCACCTGAAAACCAGCGGCGATGAGACCATCGGCGTCGATATCGTCCGCCGGGCGCTGTTTGCCCCGCTGTGGCAGATAGCCGAGAACGCCGGCGCACCGGGCGACATAGTGGTGAACAAGGTTTCGGAAGGCAAGGGCAACTTCGGCTACAACGCAGCGTCGGGCGAATATGTAGATCTCGTGGAGAGCGGCATAATCGATCCCAAGAAGGTAGTGCGTTTTGCGCTCACCAACGCCGCCAGCGTGGCCGGACTGCTGCTCACCACCGATGCCCTTGTGGGCGAGATGCCCAAGAAGGAAAGGCATGCGCACGCCGGAGAGGAATATCCGGAAATGTAACGCCGCGTGCACGTAGTGCATGACGCGACGGCGCCGCGATAATCGCGCCAGCAAATAGCAGAAGGGGCGTGGCTTGCCACGCCCTGATGCTTTTCGCCGAGTTGCCGAGTGCCGGTTATGGCCGGCGGCGGGCGACGGCCGGCAATCGTGGGCTGAGGCCCGGTGTGACTTCATAATGATCCGGGGCGGGCACATGACCGGCGGGCCGCTGATGGAGTTTTGCGCGCAGGTGCGCGGCGCGGGCAAGTCTTATGGGCGACTTGAGAAGCGGCGCGCGCGTGGCGGTTCGCACACTATCCAGACGCCACCGGCGGCAGAGCCGGGTGTGTAATAGATTTGTGGGCATTCGCGTATAAAAGGCACAGCAGCCAGAGGTGCGGAACACGGAGGGACGCGTCGTCCGTGTGTAGGGAGCGGGCTGAGGCCCGAAGGGGCGCCGTCAGCGGCGCCCGGACGCTCGCCCACGGCGACGCGTCCGGCCGAATCGCCCGCCCGTCTGTATGGATGAACTGCCGTTACGGGCGCCGGTTACGCAGATGAGCCCATACAGACGGGCAGGCAGATTCGGTGCGGCTCGGAAGCCGCCGACCGAAGACGGTCGGGCGCCGAGGACGGCGCCCCTTCGGGCCTCAGCCTGCGCCCTACCAAGACCGCGCGTTCGACATCTTCCCGGCATGGCTCGTTTGCTCAGCCTGCCGCGTGCAGGTTGCCCGCTGCCCATTTCACTCCGACGCGCCCAAAAATCGTTTACGGACCCGCCCAGCCGTGCCGCACGGATTCTGCTTGCCTTCAGCACCCTGCATTTGTATCATTTCTAGCGCTTTCAGATTGCGAGGTTGCGCCGCATCAAGTTAAAGCGCGATATTGATTTGAGGATTGCAATATGACCAAACGCGACGTGGTGATGGATGCATTGCATTTCAGGGAGCCGGCGTACGTGCCGTGGTCGTGGGGGCCTACATACCAGTGCGCCCAGCGGCTGCGGGAGTATCTCGGCACTGACGATCTGGCCGGATTCATGGACGATCACATTTTGAACTTGTACGTGCCGATCGGCGGCTGGGAGCAGACGAGGCCGGGTTTCTGGCGCGACGGCTATGGTGTGGTGTGGGACAAGACGGTGGACCAGGACATAGGCACGCCGTGCGATTGGCCGATCAGGCAGCCGGGCGACCTGGCCCGTTACACGTGGCCCGATGTCGGCCGCGAGGAAATCTACGCGCACATTCCGCAGGCGGTGAAAAATAATCCCGCGATGCTGGTGCGCTACGATCTGGGCTTTTCGCTGTTCGAGCGCGCGTGGACGATGCGCGGCATGGAAAACCTGCTGATGGATATGGTGGAGCGGCCGGAGTTTGTTGATGATTTTCTGGACATTATAGCCGACCACAATGTAACGCAGGTGCGCCATGTTTTGGCCGGCGGGGTGGACTGCGTAGGTTTCGGCGACGACTACGGGATGCAAACGGGGTTGATCATGGGCGCGCGGCACTGGCGGCGGTTCATCAAGCCGCGGCTCGCGCGGATGTTTGCTCCGGTGCGCGAGGCGGGGAAGCTTGTAACGATGCACTCGTGCGGCTGCGTGTCGGAGCTGTTCGACGACCTCATCGAGATCGGTCTGCAGATGTTCAATCCGTTCCAGCCCGAGGTGATGGACGTGTTTGAGATGATGAAGCGCTACCGCGGGCGGCTGGCGTTTCACGGCGGGATGAGCATACAGAAAACGCTGCCTTTCGGCACGGAGGCCGAGGTGCGCGATATGACGCGGCGGCTGATCGAAGCGGGCCGCGCGGGCGGATACATTTTTTCGCCGTCGCACGGTGTGCCGCGCGACGTGCCGCCCAGGAACCTGGTGGCGATGATGGAGGAGCTGAAGCGGCAGCCGGGTTATCGGCGGTGAGTGCGCACAGCTCCGGAAAGTTTGCCCGATGAAGTGCCTGTCGTATTTGCTCTTGCTTGCAATAGCGCCGTTGTGGGCGGCGATGCCGTGCCATGCAGAAGGCGTGCACGTGGAGAGCGCGTTCTTTCATTCGTCCTGCTTCACGCCCACCGGGATAGCGGTGGATGGCCAAGACCGCGTTTGCGTGCGGGTGCAGCGGAGGCTTGGGCCGGGCAACAGGCCGCAGTCGGGCACGGCCCGGCTGACCTGGAGTGCCGAAGGCGAGTTTCTGGGCGAGACGAGCGACGAGCCGGCATCGGAAGCGTCCGCGCCGCAGACGGCGGCGCCGCCGACGGCGGCGCCGCCGTCTGCGGCGCCGTCCGGCCCGAACGTGCGCGACTTGCAGGTGCGGCTGAAGGGCTTCCGCGGCGAGATACAGAGCGCCGCTACGGACAGCCTGGGGAATGCTTACATCATCGAGAAGGACGGCCCGCCTGGGCTTGCGTTTTCGAGCTACGATGCCGAGGGCCGGTTCAGGTTTGCACGCGGGGCCGATTTCGACTTGCTTGCGGTTTCGCTGCCGTCGCGCGTGCTTGAAACGGGCGAGGCGAACCCGCTGACGATCAGGCTGACCACCGGGCTGGGCAACGGCTGGCTGGCGCCCTCGCAGATGGGGGCGGCGCAGGGCCGGCCCGCGCCGCGGCTGGCGGCGTTTATGCGCGACATTCGCGGCGGCTCGTGGCATCGTGTGGCGCTCGCAAGGGACGCCGGCGACCGCTACACGCTTGCGCCGTCGACGCGGCTCACGTGCGGCGCGTATACGCTGCGCATCACGTCGGCCGCGGTTGCCGAGCCGCTTGACGCGCGGGCGATGCACTGCGACCTGCTGATAGTTACGCCCGCACGAGGTAAGCTCGGCTCGCTCACGCTGCTGGCCGACCGCAACCGCTCGGTGTGGCAGTGCGGCGAGGAAGTGCCGTTTACGATTGTTGCGCGGTCGCGCGAGCGCCGGATTCCAGTGATCCTCGAGGTGGAGCTGGCGGGCGTGAAGCCGGTGAGGAAGCTGAGTGCAAGCATCCTGCCGGGCTCGAACACGATTGCGATGTCCGTGCCGGCCGAGGTGACGGCGAGGCTGGCGCCGGGCCGGTATACGGTGGTTTGCCGCGAGCCGATGGCCACGCGCAAGCAGGACGAGATATTTTCGCCATCTATGTTTACGTTCATCCTGGTATCGCCGTTGCGGCCAACGCGCTTCACGATGGGCCACTATTTGGAAACCGGCGGCGGCTGCACGCGCGAGGTGCTGGAATCGAGCGTTTCGATGCTCGCGCGCCGCGGGTTCAACCTCGACATCGCGCCGGCCTGTGCCGTTGCAACGTGCAACGCCGCTCCGGTGCAGGGCGGCATACACGCGCTGCGCGAGCCTGCCTCGCCCGAGCTTGCCGCCGAACTGGAGGCTCTCGCTAGGGCCGTAGCCTATGACCCCCGCCTGCCCGCGCCCGATCTGATCTATCACCGCGACCGCTACGAAACCTATCTGGAAACGGCTGCGCTGCATTCGATCGACACCCGCCTGCAACTCACTGCAAACGATACCGTGCTGCGTTTTCTGCCGGAGCAATGGCCCGACGAGCAGCGGCAGGTGCAGGTGCTCACGCAGTATGCGTCGCGTTACTCGAGCTTCGCGGGCTGGTCGTTTGCGGGCCGCGCGCACCTCGAACGCGCGGATGATCCGGCGGGCGGCACCGAAGCGATGGCAAAAGCGCGGGAGGATTTTACAAAGGAGTTCGGCTCGCCGCCCGAGCAGCGCCCGGACGAGTGGTTCGATGCATACAACGCATTCATCCCGCGGCTCTACCGTGCGTGGCACGATGCGGCGCTGGCCGTGAATCCAGCCATTAGCAACACGAGCAGCCCGGGCGAGCCGATGACGGCCGCGCAGGGCAAGTATCCGCCGCTCGTCTACGAGGGCTTTCCGCTGGTGCTGGCGCACGTTCATGGAAAGCAGTGGCACGAGCAGAGCATCTATCCATTCCAGACCGACCTGGCGCGTCGGCCGGGCAAGCCGCTGATCTCGCTGCAGAGCGGGCTGCACGCGGACGAGTCAGGGCAGTATTCGGGGCGTGAGTACATGCTGGCGCTCACGCGGGGGCTGCAGGGGGTGGGCGTTTCGCAGTCGGGTTTGCACGCGGCTGGGGCGCCGAATCCGCCGTTCGATCCATATCGCGGCCTGCACGAGCTACTCACGATCTATGGCGACCTGTTTTATGGGCTGAGGCCGGCAAACGACATCGCGATCATGATGCCGTATCGCCAGCCGCTCTCGCCGCACGGGGCGTGGCCGGCGGCGCAGGTGTTCGAGCTTTACACGACGGCGCTGTTTGCGCACCTGCCCGTTTCGATTGTTTACCGGGAAGACATCGCCACGCTAAGGGATCCGGCCACGGCCACGATTCGCCCGCGAGCAGTGCTGCTGACGGGGCTGGCGGCCGAGCTGCCGGTGGAGGTTAGCGAGGGCCTGAAGGCTTTTCGGGCGCGCGGCGGCGTGGTGTTTGTCGATGCCGCCTTCAATCGCTCGATCGAGGGAGCGCGGCGGCTGCCGATGCAGTTCGACGAGCTGAGAAGCCTGCTGTCGCGCAGCCCCGCGCTGCACGGCTCAGACAGTTTGCGCGTGCACATCGCGCGCATTTGCGAGAAGAAGGCGCCGGCGCTGCGCCGCGCGGTGGCCGCTGCCGTGCCGCTGGAGGTGGATGCCGACAACCCCCGCTGCGTCATCGGTTTGCAGAAGTATGGCACCGCGCGTTATCTCGTGGTGGCAAACGCCGAGACGGTGCCGCTGAAGCCCGAGGCGCTGTGGCGCCAGGCTGCCTTCGAGCCAACTGCCTTCCCCGCGCGGACCACGATCACGCTTTCGGGCGCGCTGGCCGGGTGCGTGGTTTACGATCTGTTTTCCGGCCGCAGTGCGGAAACTATTGCAGGCGGGCTGACGGCCAGTTTCGTGGCCGATCTCACGATCGCGCCGGGCAGGGTTTTTGTTTTGCTTCCGGCCGAGGTGGCATCGGTGGGGCTTTCGGTGCCCCGCCGCGTGACGCTCGGAGCCGCCGTGCCGGTGCACGTGAACGTGCAGACGGACGACGGCCGGCCGCTGTCGGGCCTGGTGCCGGTGGAGATCACGATGATCGGCCCCGACAAGTCGGTGCAGGTTTTTCATCGCGCGGTGCCGCCCGAGGGGCTGCGTGTGCTGCTGCCGACGTCGGCAAACTCGAAGGCCGGCAGGATTCGCGTGCTCGTGCGCGAGCTGCTGGGCGGCCATGCGGCCGAGGCCGGCGCGGTTGCGGTGTCGGCATCGTTCAGTGAAGCGGTGCGGTCGAGGCCGCCGATCGAGGTTTTCGATTCGGCGGCGATTCGCCGGCTGATCCGCGGCGGCAAGAGATGTGCGATCTTGCACGAGGATTCGCAAACCGAGCTTGCACCGGCGGTCGACGAGCTGCGGGCGCTGTTTGACGGCAAGCAAGCAGCCGTTGTAAACGCGAACGCGTTGCAGGGGGCGGAGGCGAGTTTCGATTGCATCATCCTGCCGTGGATGCCGGGCTGCAGCAGCGTGCTGCTGGGCGAGATCGAGAAACTGAACTCGCTGCCCAGGCGGGTGTCCGTCGCCTGGCCGGGGCGCGGCCGCGGTGCGTTGCAGGTGGCGTTTGCGCCGCGGAGATTCGGCGAGGACGTGATCGTGGTGGCCGGCGGCGATGCCGTGGGCGTGGAGCGGGCAGCAGCAAAACTGGTGGAAATGGCAGGCGGCGACGTCGACAACCAGCCCGCCGAGGCACAGCAGCCGCCCGTGGAGTTTGCCTTTGGAACGCCATTGCCGGCGATGCCGCTGCCCGACCGCATCCGCGAGCTGTTCGGGCCGCTTTGCCTGGAGGCGGCTGCCTCGCGCAAGGGCGATTTCCTGGCGATAGGCACGCAGGCGTGGGGCAACAATCTTTTCCTGCTGAACGGCAGGGGAGACCTGGTTTTTGGCGCGCGGGCGGGCAAGAGCTATCCGGCGGCGCCGAGGCAGCACGTGCGGCACCTGGCCGTGCTGGATAATGGAGACGTGTATGCGCAGATCGCCGATATCGAGCCGCCGCACGTTTTCCTGGGCCGCTATCGCAACGGACGACTTGTCGAACGTTTTGCGATGATGGGCAGACGAGCCGGCGGGCCGGGCGACGGCACGCAGGCGCCCGGCCGCGACGATTGCACATTTGCGGTGTCGCGCGATGGCACGGTGGCCGCGGCCGGCAATTACGGCGTGGCCGTGTTTTCGAACGACGGCTCGGAGCTGTGGCGCGACGACGCGTGGAAGAGCTACGACACGCTGGAGGCGCTGGCGGCCAAGGTGAAATGGGACGCGGCGATCAGCGCGGACGGCAAATGGCTGGCCGCGGCAAACGAGAAGACGGGCGTGTCGCTGCGCGAGCTGGCAACCGGCGCGGCGGTGTGGAGCGCGCCGTGGCCCGACGGAATCGGGTTTGGCAGGCTGCTGGCCGTAGACGCCGGGCGCGTGGTGATGCACTCGGGCGAGGCGGTGGTGTGTTTCAGCGATGGCAGGTTGGCCTGGCGCTATGAGCCGCCGCTCGAGGATAGGGCGTCGTATTACGGCAGCTATGGCAGGTTTGGTGCTCGCGCGTGCAGCGATGCACGGCACGTGATTGTTTGCGTGAGCGACGGCAGTGTGATCCTGCTGAAAGACGGCCGGCCGTTGTGGAGCTGCAAGCACGATGAAGCCGTTTTCGATGCGGCCTTCGCGCCGGACGCCTCGCGCGTGGCGGTGTCGACGCTCGACGGGCTGCTGGCGTGTTACGATGTATCGGGCAAGCGGCTGTGGTCGGTGCAGCTTGCGTCGCACGCGGCGCTGGCGTTTGTGGGTGGAAGGCTTGCGGCGGCCGACGCTCGAGGCGTGCTGCGTTTTTACAGCGCGAAGGGCAAACTGGTGCAGGCGGTGGACCTGTGGGCCCACGCGGTGCGGCCCGAGCTTGCGAAGGAGTTTGCCGCGCCGGAGCAGGGGCCGGTGCATCGCGCGGGGCTGCCGCCGTGGCGGAATCCGCCGCTGCCTGCCGGCAAGCCAAACGTGGCCCTCGGCTCACAGGCCGAGGTGCAGGGTCTTTCGGGCGCCGTGGAGAACGATCCGAAGGTGCTGACCAACGGCGTGGCGGATGACGTGGACCGCCCGTGGATGCCGATGCACGAAGCCTGCATGGCCGCGAGCTTCGGGCATCAGCCGAGGGTGAGTATCACGTTTGCCGGGCCGCGAACGGTGCAGGCAGTGCTGGTGAAGGAGCATAGCCGGCGGCCGGAGGCCGTGCCGTGCGAGGTGGCCATCGAGGCGTTGCAGGCGGACGGCACGTGGCAGACGGTTCGCACCGACATCAACGTAACCGGCGTTACGCACATTCATACATTTCAGCCTGTAACCACTACGGCCATACGTTACACGGTGGTGGCCGATCTGCTGAACAACCTGTGGACTACGGAGATCGAGATATATTAGGCTTTGGCCTTTTGGGCTTTTTGTCGTGAACTGCTGCGTTTCCGCGCCTTCTGAGGCGGTCCGGATGTCTAAAGCCTAGAAGGCTAAAGCCTGTTTCCGGCTTGGCCGGCTCAAGATTGCCCGCCCAAGACCTTTTTTCCTATAATCCTTGAACTGCCCGGCAATTTGCGGGTATACTGAACCTTGGATGATCCGCCGTTTTTTTCTTTCCATAGATGAGTCTGCCGCAGATGGCTTCTTGAATGTGGTGAGGGAGCAGGGAAACAGTGGCGAGTTTCCCTTTCGAGCCGCTTGAGATAAAACTCACTGGCGCAACCAGTGCTGTATCCGCACGACGGCCCACACCGAGCATGGCTGGAGTTGTCGTTAAACCGAAAGAAACGAGGAGGTTTTGCCATGGCAAGATGGGAATGCGAAACGCTGTATAACCAGGAGGTTTTCTGCAGCGAAGCGCGGGAGCTGCTGCGGCAGGCGTCGGCCTGCAAGAGCATTGCAGAGGTGCGCGAGCGTCTGACCGATGCGCTGCACAGGGCGTTCGAGAAGACGATCGGCGAGGATAGCGAGTTTGCCACGCACACGCTGATAAGGTCGCGCGATTGCATGCACACGCTGCAAAACGTGCTGCTGAAGCGTTCGGAAGAGCGGGCGGAATTCAGCATTGCGGGCGTGCTGTGGGATGCGGCCCGCGGGCAGCGCCGCGATGACCTTACGCCTGCGTTCTGGGCCGAGCTGATACATTGGGTGCGCGGGCTGTATGGCCGCTCGCGGTTCGATTTTCTGGGGCAGGCCGACACGCACGCGGGCAAGACAGGCCGCGAGGCCGCTATAGAGCGTTCCAACGAGCTGGATTCTCTGTGGGGCAGGGTGCAAAGCCGCATGGCACGCTTCACCGACGGCCTGGCAGAGGAAGTGCGCCGGCGCCGTGAGGCAAACAAAGAGCGCGTTTTGCAGGCGCTTGGCGGGCGGCCGGGCGACTGGAACAACTGGCTGTGGCACACCGGCCACATCATAAAGGATGCCGAAACGCTGGGCCGCGTGGTGAAGCTGAGCGAGGCCGAGCGCGACTCGATTGCCAAGGCGTGCCGCGGCCGCCTGCCGTTCGGCGTGACGCCTTATTATGCGTCGCTGATGGATGAAGACGGCGGCGAGGCCGACCGCGCGGTGCGGGCGCAGGTGATCCCTCCGCCCGATTACGTGCGGTTTATGCTCGAGAACCGCGACCGGCGGGAGAGCTGCTGCGACTTTATGCTCGAGGCCGATACCTCGCCGATCAACCGCATTACGCGCCGCTATCCGGCTATTGTGATCCTCAAGCCTTACAACACCTGCCCGCAGATATGCGTGTATTGCCAGCGAAACTGGGAGATCGAGGAGGTGATGGCGCCCGACGCGCTGGCGCCGGACGGCGAGATGGATCAGGCGATCCGATGGATTGCCGATCACGAGGCGGTGCACGAGGTGCTTATTACGGGCGGCGATCCGATGGTGCTGGACGATGCCTACCTGGAGCAGTTGCTCGGGCGGCTGGCCGGGATCGAGCACGTGGATTTGATACGCATCGGCACGCGCACGCCGGTTACGCTGCCAATGCGGATAACCGAGCGGCTGGCGTCGATGCTGGGCGGCTTCCGCGAGCTCGGGCGGCGCGAGCTGGCCGTGGTAACGCACGTGGAGCACGCATACGAGATCACGCCCGAGATGGCGGCGGCGGTAGACCGCCTGCGCCGCGCGGGGCTGAGCGTGTACAACCAGCAGGTGTTCACGTTTTACGTTTCGCGGCGGTTCGAGAGCGCACGGCTGCGAATGCTGCTGCGGCGCATCGGCATCGAGCCGTATTATACGTTTGTGCCCAAGGGCAAGCAGGAGACTGGCAGCTATCGCGTGCCGATTGCGCGCATCCTGCAGGAGCAGAAGGAGGAGGTGCGCCTGCTGCCCGGCATGCGGCGTACGGATGCGCCGGTTTACAATATTCCGGGGCTGGGGAAGAACCACCTGCGGGCGGCCCAGCACCGGGATCTTCTTTCGGTGCTGCCCGACGGCTCGCGCGTGTACGAATTCCATCCGTGGGAGAAGAACATCGTGAAGTGCAGCATGCACATCGCGGCTGA
>DATLAR010000178.1:0-40761 GCA_035527355.1 Planctomycetota bacterium | reverse complement strand
CCACGCTACGGCCATATTTGCGGTGAGCGTGCGGGTGTCGCCGGGGGCCACGCGGTAGTAGCGGCCATCATAGCCGGTGGGCCCGCCCTGGTGATGGAGTTTCCATTCGTCGGCGTGGCCGAAGCCCTGGTAGGCCGACATCGCCTTTGCGAGCACCTCGCCGGTGACGGCGCCCGGGCGGGAGTTCAGGATGAAGGTGGCGTCGACGCTGCAGACGGCCTTGTGCCGTGCCAACAGATCGGCCGGGGGTTTGCCGAAGCGGACAATTCGCGTGAGGCTGGCGATGAGGCCCCACCGCCGCCCGCAGAAGACGACCATCAGGTGTTCTTTCACCTTCTTGTCGGTGGGCAGCGGATGACGGAAATGGAGAGCGCGATCATCGGCCGCGATGAGGATTACCGTTGGGGTAATCCGCATCTTCATTGCTTCGTGCGCGAGCATTGCGGCTATTTCGTTTTCGGGCTGATCGGGCTTGGCCTCGACGCATACCTTTTCGATCACGAGCGAGCAGTTGCGGCCGAGCCAGCGGTAGCGGTCGATCTCCGGCTCGCAGAGGGCGTACTTCAGTTCGTCGAAATCCCGTTCGAGGCGCGAGGTGCCGTTGAAGCCGACGTCGGACGCGGCTTTTCCGCCGGCGATGAGGTCGGCGAGGATGCGATCGCGGGCGGCGTCGTCGTACCAGGGATACTCCAGCACGTCGAGGTCTATATCGTTCAGCTCTTCCAGCCGCAGCCGGGGCGATTCGATATTGTCGGCAACGACGCAGGCTTTGTCGCGCCCGATGAACACGGCGGCTGCGCCCGCCTCTGATGCGGTTACAACACGGTTTTCGCCGCCGCAGGTGATCCATGAAAAATTGTTCTGCCTGGTGAGGAACATGCCGTGCAGGTTCTTTGCGTCGAGGTAGGCGCGGGCTTTTTGCAGCTTGTCGTTAAGCTCGTGCTGTTGGCTCACTGATTGCTCCTGGCGTTGGGTTTTCGATGGGCATGCAGCAGTCAACTAATCTCAGCAGCGTTCGCCGCAGGTCCTTGCGATCTACGATCATGTCGATCAGGCCGTGCTCCAGGGCAAACTCGGCCCGCTGAAAGCCTTCGGGCAGTGTGCCGCCGATTGTTTCCTTGATGACTTCGGGGCCGGTGAAGCCGATCAGCGATTTGGGTTCGGCGATCACTACGTCGCCCAGCGAGGCAAAGCTGGCCATAGCGCCGGCCATCGTGGGATCGGTGAGAACCGACACGTAGAGCACGCCGGCATCGTGCATGCGGGCTATGACGGCCGACGTTTTGGCCATCTGCATGAGCGAGAAGATGCCTTCCTGCATCCGGGCTCCGCCGCCCGAGGCCGCAATGACGGCAAGAGGCATCCGCAGCCGGATGGCGTCTTCGGCGATGCGCGTTATTTTCTCGCCCACCACGCTGCCCATGCAGCCGGCCATGAAGAAATAGTCAGTGACGCCGAAGAGCATGGGCCTGCCTTCAATGGCGCCCCGCCCCACTATGATGGCGTCTTTCAGGCCGGTCTTTTCCTGGTAGCGCTTGATGCGTTCCGTATAAGGCTCGCGATCTACAAAATTCAGCGGGTCGCCGGGGCAAAGATCGCCGTAGAATTCCTCGAACGACTCGGGGTCGAGGATGATGCGGAGACGTTCGCGGGCCGATATGCGGAAATGGAAGTTGCACTTGGGGCAGACGTGCAGCGCTTCTTCAACTTCCTTCTTGTAAACCATGCGCGAGCAGTCTTCGCAACGAATCCAGAGACCGTCGGGCATGTCGCGTTTTTTTCTACGGATCAGGTTCCAGGCCATAGTATTTCCAGGCTCGGGTGTTGGTTCGGGCCGGCGAATGCCGGCGCACCCCTAGTTTGACGTGTGTTTGGATGTATTCACGCTCTTGCGCGACCATGCGCCTTCGGCAAGGCGGCGCAGCGTAGCCACGGCTCGGTTGCGGTCGCTGAGGCCGAAGATGGCCGTTCCTGCGACAAAAACATTTGCACCGGCGGCGGCCGCCTGTGCTATTGTGACATCGGTGATGCCGCCGTCCACCGCGATATCCACGTGCGACGGCAGCTCGCGTGCAAGCTGACGAACCTTCTCGACGCACTCGGGCAGCAGTTGCTGCCCGCCAAAGCCCGGGTGCACCGTCATCACCATCACCTGCTCCACCATCTCGACCACCGGTCGAATGGAATCGGCGGGCGTTTCGGGGCTGATGGCCACGCCCGCCTTGCGGCCGTGGCTGTGGATTCTGGCGATCAGCTCGCGCGCGTCGGAAACGGTCTCGAGGTGGAAGTTTATCGAATCGCTGCCGGCATCGATGAAGCGGTCAAGGAATTTCGCAGGATCGCTGATCATCAGGTGCACGTCCAGCGGCACGCTTGCCACGCGCTTGATCGCCTCGACAATGAACGGGCCGACGGTGATATTCGGGACAAAATGCCCGTCCATCACGTCGACGTGGAGCCAATCGGCTCCGGCGTCTTGAGCCGACTTGATTTCGCGGTCCAGCCGGCTGAAATCGGCCGCGAGCAAAGACGGTGCGATCCGGATTGGGCTGTGCATCACTTGTTGCTCAGTGCCGCTACGCCGGGAAGCTCTTTTCCTTCGAGAAATTCGAGCGACGCTCCGCCACCGGTCGATATGTGGCTCATCTTGTCGCCCAGGTTGAACTGATTGACGGCCGCGGCGGTGTCGCCGCCGCCGATGATCGTAGTGGCTTTCATTCCGGCCAGCACCTTCGCGATGGCCTCGGTGCCCTTGGCGAAAGGCGCCATTTCAAACACGCCGAGCGGACCATTCCACACCACCATCCTGGCCTGCTTGAGCTTCGCCGAAAACAGCTCTATGGTCTTCGGGCCGATGTCGAGCGCCATCCATCCGTCGGGGATGGTTTGCGTCACTTGCGTTTTCGCAGCCGCGTCGAATTTGTCCGCCACCACGTGATCGACGGGCAGCAGCACCTCAACGCCGGCCGCCTTGGCCTTTGTAAGGATATCCTTGGCCGTACAGACGCGGTCGGCTTCGAGTTTCGAGCCGCCGATCGGCTGGCCCTGGGCCTTGAGAAACGTGTAGGCCATGCCGCCGCCGATGATGATGGCGTTCACTTTCCTCAGAAGATTCTCGATCACGAGAATCTTGTCGGAAACCTTCGCGCCGCCGAGGATGGCCATGTAGGGTTTCTCGGGGTTCGATACTGCCCGGCCGAGGTATTCGATTTCCTTTTCCATCAGAAAACCGGCGGCGGATTTCTGCACGAACTTGTTGATGATTGCGGTGGACGCGTGCGCACGGTGCGCCGTGCCAAAGGCGTCCATGACAAATACATCGCCGAGTTTCGCGAGCTTCCTGGCAAACTCTTCATCGCCCGCCTCTTCCTGCGGGTAGAAGCGCAGGTTTTCGAGGAGGATCACGTCGCCGGGTTTCATCGCTTTGCACGCAGCCTCAACTTCCGGCCCGATGCAGTCGTTCAGCTTCTTCACCGGCCGGCCGAGGAGCTCCTGAAGGCGCCGTCCAACGGGATCGAGGCGGAGGTCGTCCTGCGGGCCCTTCTTGGGCCGTCCGAGATGCGACATGAGGATCAGCGCCCCGCCGTTGTCAAGCACGTATTTTATGCTCGGCAACGCGGCGGTGATGCGGGTATCGTCCGTTACCTTGCCATTTGCGAGCGGCACGTTGAAATCAACGCGCATCATTACCTTGCGGCCCTTGACGTCGAGGTCTTTGATCGAAAGCTTGTTCATAAATTGGTCCCTCAATTACATGCACATGCAAACTGGCCGCGGGGCGGCTGCCCCGCGGCCGTCCGTTCGGTTGCGTTCGGCAACGGCCAGAGCCTTACATCTTCATCATCTTGAGGCCGACGTCTGCCACTCTGGTGGAGTAGCCCATCTCGTTGTCGTACCAGCCGAAGACCTTTACGAGCTTGCCGCCGATCACGTCGGTGAGGAGCGAATCGAACACGCACGAATGGCGGTTGCCGATGATGTCGCTGGAAACGATGGCATCGGTGCAATACTCGAGGATGCCTTTCATCGGGCCATCGGCGGCCTTCTTGAAGGCTTCGTTGACCTGCGCCACGGTCGCTTCCTTCTTCAGCAGCACGGTGAGGTCCACCAGCGAGCCGTCGGGCACGGGCACGCGAACGGCCACGCCTGAAAGCTTGCCGGCGATTTCGGGGATCACGTCGCCGATCGCCTTGGCGGCGCCGGTGGAGGTGGGGATCATGTTAACGGCGGCTGCGCGAGCGCGGCGGAGGTCCTTATGAATCTGGTCGGCCACCTTCTGGTCGTTGGTGTAGGCGTGCACGGTGGTCATCTGGCCGAACTCGATGCCGAAGGTGTCGTTGAGCACCTTCGCCATAGGGGCGAGGGCGTTTGTGGTGCAGCTTGCGTTCGACACGACTTTCGCATCGGCCTTGAGGCCGGCGTCGTTGACGCCCAGCACCACCGTGTAGTCGATCTTGTCTTTCGCGGGGACGGTGAGGATCACCTTCTTGGCGCCGGCGGCGATGTGCTTTTCGCAATCGGCTTTCTTGGTGAAAATGCCGGTGGACTCGATGACGAGCTCGACGCCGAGTGCCTTCCACGGGAGGTTGGCGGGGTCTTTCTCGGCCACCACTTTCACCTTCTTGCCGGCGACTACAAGGTCGCTGCCATCAACCTTAACCTCGCCCGGATACCTGCCATGCACGGAATCGTAGCGGAGGAGATTGGCGTTCGAGACGGCGTCGGACAGGTCGTTGATCGCGACCACGTCGTATTCCTTGCGCTCGGACATGACTCTGAACACCAGCCGGCCAATTCTGCCAAAACCATTGATACCAACTTTAATCGCCATTCCTTTTCACTCCTTTCCTTAAGTGAGAATAAAAACTGAAATTCGGCGATGATACCAAGAACAACCCGAGCATCGGCCCGCCACGCGGCAGGTGTGCAACGGGAGGTCAACCGCTTGAGGTATAGAAAGTGTATTATAGCTACCGGCGGTGATTTGTCAAAAGAATTCTGCACGAGGTCCATGGCAAGTTGCCTATTCCCACACCCGCGTCCTTACATTATAGGCATGTATCTTGTGGGGCAAAAGAAAGATGTGCCCGGAAGCGCGCGGGCTAGCCCTGCCCCATTTCTTTCAGCTTCTTCCAGAGCTCGTTCATCAGTTCGGGCACGCCTTGGCCGGTGAGCGCCGAGATAGGGAAAATGTGTTCGGGAATCTCGGCGCGGAGGATTTCGAGATCAGCCGCGCCATCGGGAATGTCGATCTTGTTGGCCGCAACGATTGTGGGCCGAAGGGCGAGGCTTCTGCTGTATAGCTCGAGCTCGCGGCGTATCTGGCGGTAGTTGTCGAGCGGCGATGTGCCGTCGTATGGCACAAGATCGACGACGTGGAGGATCAGGCGGGTGCGTTCGATGTGGCGGAGGAATTCGTCGCCGAGGCCGGCTCCGGCGTGCGAGCCCTCGATGAGGCCGGGGATATCGGCCATCACAAAGCGGCGGTCGCCGGGCAGCTCCACGATGCCGAGGTACGGGTGGAGCGTGGTGAACGGGTAAGCGGCGACTTTGGAATGTGCACGGGTGGCTTTGTTCAGCAGTGTGGATTTGCCGGCGTTGGGCTTGCCGACGAGCCCTACGTCGGCGATGAGTTTCAGCTCGAGGTTTAGCCAGCGTTCCTCGCCGGGTTCGCCGGATTCGGCGTGCCTGGGCGTCTGATTTACGGAGGTAGCGAAGCGGGCGTTGCCTCGGCCGCCGCGGCCGCCGTGTGCGATGGTGATTTCCATGCCGTCGCGGTCGAAGTCGCGAAGCACCAGGCCGCTGTCGCGGTGGCGCACGATGGTGCCAACGGGTACTTTGATGATGAGGTCGTCGCCGCCGGAGCCGCTTTGCCTGTTGCCTCGGCCGGACTCGGCGTTCTTGGCGGCAAAGTAGACCTTACCCGAGAAATCGAGCAGCGTGTCGATGCTGGCGTCGGAGATGAAGATGACATCGCCGCCTTTTCCGCCGTCGCCGCCGTTGGGGCCGCCTCGTGGGACGAATTTCTCGCGGCGGAAGCTGACGCAGCCGTCGCCGCCGTCGCCCGCTTTTATATGAATTGTGGCGCGATCTATGAACATGTTTTGGGCTTTGGGCAAATCGCCCAAGGGGGTCCGACCTTAGAAAAACAGGGGCGCACTGGGCGCCCCCTGAGAGTCATGCGCGAGGCAGCATTGCGCCGCGGCGGGGATTATTCCACCGGGTAGACGCTGACGCGCTTGCGTGTTTCGAATACTACGCGGCCGGCGGCGGTGGCGAAGAGGCTGTCGTCGCCGCCTCGCTTCACGTTCTTGCCGGCATGGAATTTAGTGCCAACCTGGCGAACGATGATGCTGCCGGCCGAGACGACCTGGTCGCCGTAGACCTTCACGCCGCGCATCTGCGGGTTGCTGTCGCGGTTGTTCCGCGATGCACCTTGTCCTTTTTTATGTGCCATGTTTATACCTCATTTCATTGGAAATGCGCCCGGCAGCCGGCACGGGCACGGCGGCTGGGCAACAGCCTTGGATTCGTTTCAATGAAACCGCGCTTACGACGCGCTGATGCCTTCGATGCGCACCTGGCCAAAGTGCTGCCTGTGGCCCTTCTTGCGGTGGTAGCCTTCGCGTCTCTTGTATTTGAACGCGATCAACTTGGGGCCGTTGGCGCTGCCGGCAACCTTGGCCATCACTTTCACATTGTCGAGAGCCGGCTTGCCCACGCGCACGTCGCCTTGCTCGTCCGAATAGAAGAGCACCTTGTCGAAAGTGAAATCATCGCCGGGCGTGAGGCCCAGCTTGTCGATGAGCACGGTGTCTCCCTGCTTCACCTTCAACTGTCTGCCACCGTTCTGAACTATTGCGTACATTGATTCAAACCCCTTTCAGTATCGCGTCCCGCGCATTGAGAAGCGGGTTTCGCGGATGCTTGGCCGACGTGCGGCCGTCAACCTTTGCTTGCTACGAACTCAACGTCCTCGATCCGCCTTTCGGGATTGCCGGTGACGATTACACTCCTGCCGAATTCATCTTCAATCTTTATCAGCGATTGCCTCTTCCTGTTCAGCAGGTCTTCGGCAACACGCGGATGCACGCTCACTTCCATGCTGGTCACGCCCTTCTTGCCCAACCGCACGCGAAGCTGCCGCAGAACGAAGAGCACCATGCTTTCGATAGACCTGACGACCGCGCCGCCGCTGCAGTTGGGGCAGGTTTCGAAGATCGTGCTTTTCACGCTTGGCCGCATCCGCTGGCGCGTCATCTGGATCAGGCCGAACTTGGTGATCTTCAGCGTTTTGCTTCGGGCTCGGTCGCGCTTCATCGCCACGCCGAGCTCGTGCTCGAGCTCGCTCTTATGCTTTTCCGAGCGCATGTCGATGAAATCGATAACGATCACACCGCCGAGGTCTCGAAGGCGAAGCTGCCGAGCGATCTCATTGGCGGCCTCCATATTGGTTTTGAAGGCAGTTTCTTCGGCGTCGCGCTCCTCCGTGAAGGTGCCCGAGTTTACGTCGATGGAGACGAGCGCTTCGGTAGGCTCGATCACCACGCTGCCGCCCGATTTGAGCGGCACTCGGCGGCGGTAGAGCCGCTCGATTTCCTCTTCGATGTTTGCCTTGTGAAAGAGCGGCTCTTTATCGTCGTATCGTTTGACGCGCTTCTGGTAAGCGGGCGACACCACTTTCATTGCCTGGCGAGCTCTTCTGAAGCCCTCTTCGGAATCGATCAGCACCTCGTCGATGTCGGCCGTGAAGAAGTCGCGTATGCTGCGCGTCACAAGGTCGCTTTCCTGGTAGACGCAACCGTAAGGTGCAGATGCGATCTGCTGCTCGACGACGCTCCAGAGGCGCGTGACGTATCTGAGATCGTTCTGGAGGTCGCGTTTGCTCTTGCCTTCGCCGGCCGTGCGGACGATGAACCCGGAGTTTGTGGGAAGCTCGATCTCACCCAGAATCTTCTTGAGCCGCTGTCGCTCCTGTTCGTCGGCGATCTTCCGCGATACGCCGTAGTGCTTTACACCGGGCATCATGACAAGGTAACGCCCGGGCAGGCTGATATAGGTGGTAACGCTGGGGCCTTTGGAGCCGATGCCGTCTTTTGTGATCTGGACGAGCACCTCCTGGCCGCGCTTCACCAGCTTCTGGATGCCGATGTCTTGCCGCCGCCGCATATCTACGGCGGTTTCAGGCACCAGCCTGCCCATCAGCCCGGGCATCACGTCCGATGCGTGAAGGAATCCGTTTCGTTCTTTGCCGAGGTCTACAAACGCAGCCTGAATGCTCGGCTCGACGTTGAGCACCTTGGACTTGAAGATATTGCCAACTTGGCTGCCGGCCGACGTTCGCTCGATGTACAGCTCCTGGAGAATGCTATCCTCCAGGACCGCAATACGTGTCTCTTCCGGCTCAGACACGTTAATGAGCATCTTTCTTTTCATCAACTACTCCCAGGCCGTTGCACAGGCAGCGGCCCCGGCATGCGCGCAGCTAGCGGCAGCCGAATCTCCTAAGATTGTTCCTGGGGCTCAACCTCCAGCGTAGTGCGGACTATCCGCAGGCGGTTGCGGTCGATCTCCTGTCCGGCCGCTAGTGCCGCGATCACTTCTTCGGGCCGTGCGGCGCCGCTGTCGGTGATTGCCAACTCCATCCTGACTGTTGAGCCTTCAGCGTGAATATTGCGTATATAGGGGCGTATGTTCACACGCCTCGTCTTCTTGTTCTTGGCGATGCGCTCGACTTCAACCAGCTCGCGGGCCAGCAGCGTTTGGGCGGCGTCTTCGGCCAGGACAAACTCCAGCGGAAGCTGCACCTCGTAGGATGCCCCGCTGATTCGTGCCGGCTTGCCGCCTGTGTATTCGGCCGAGGTTATCGCGATGCCGTTTATGAGAGTCTGCGAGAGCTTGCGCAACACGAAATCCGGTGCAAGCTGCTCTTCGAGCTCGATCTCCAGTATTTCCTGTTCGGCCGACACGCCCACGCCGAGCGCGGCGGCGATCGAGAATTTCGGTCGGGGGTTGAAACCCTGGCTCATTTTCACCGGCAGGGCCGCGCGCCTGATCGCGCGCTCGAAGAAGCGCATCAGGTCGTGATGCGAGAGGAATTTCACCTCGCCCTTCTTCGTGAATCTCAACCTCACCTTTTGTTTTGTCATTCGGTGCCGTGCCGGTTATGCTCCCCGGCCCCCGTGCTGTTCGGTGATTTCTTTAAGGTATTGCTGCGTCTGCTCGGCGTCGGCAAACTTCAGGGCCTCGTCGGCGATGCTGCGTGCCGTTTTCATGTCGACCGAGCGGATCATGTTCTTGATTTCGGGTATGACGGCCGAGCTCACGCTGAACTCCTTGAGGCCGAGGCCGAGCAGCAGAATCGTGTAAATGATATCGCCGGACATCTCGCCGCACATGCCCACGTTGATTCCGCGGCGCGTGGCGTCCTGGTAGCGGTTTCCAACGTCGATGGTGTTTTTGATCAGCCGCAGCACGGCGGGGTGCGCCGGCTGGTAGAGCTTTGCCACCTGCTCGTTTGCGCGGTCTACCGCCATGCAATACTGCACCAGGTCGTTTGTGCCGATGCTGAAGAAATCGACTTCTTGTGCGAGGACGTCGCTGATGAGCGCGGCGCTGGGCACCTCGACCATGATCCCCACCTCGATTGTCTTTTCGTACGGCACGCCCTCAACCTCAAGCTCGGCGGCAACCTCGTCGAGAATTTCCCTTGCCCTGAGGATTTCGCCGCGTGTAGTGATCATCGGGAAAAGCACGCGCACGCGGCCGTACACGGAAGCTCGGAGGATCGCCCGGAGCTGGGTCTTGAAGATGTCGATCTGCTCGAAGCTGAGGCGGATCGACCGAAGGCCGAGCAGCGGGTTGCGCATTTGCGTCTGGGGCATGTCGCCGAAGAATTTGTCGCCCGCCATGTCCAGCGTGCGAATGGTAAGGGGCCTGCCGTTGAGCTGGCGCAGGGCCTGGTAATATGCCTCGAAATGCTCTTTTTCGGTGGGCATGCGCCCCTTCTGCACGTAGAGGTACTCGGTGCGGTAGAGGCCGATGCCTTCGGCGCCGCGCTCGACGGCCATTGGCACTTCTTCGGGAAACTCTATATTTGCGTAGATCGCCACACGGCAGCCGTCGTTGGTCTCGGCCGGCAGGTCGTGGAGTTCGACCGCAAGTTTCATTTCGAAGATTTCCAGGCTTCGCGCCAACTGGCGATACTTGCGCAGGGTGTCGTCGTCGGGGTTGATGATCACCGTGCCGCTGTTGCCGTCGATGATGACGCTGTCGCCGCCGGAGACGTCGGCGGTGATGGTGCCGAGGCCGACAACGGCGGGTAGGCTCATAGCGCGGGCCAGGATGGCCACGTGCGAGGTCTTTCCGCCGGCATCGGTAGCGAAGCCTTTCACCTTGTTCTTTTCAAACTCAACCGTCTGCGAGGGTGTGAGATCGTGTGCGATGATGACAACGGGTTCGGTGAGGTTCTTGATGTTTGCCCGGCGCTCGCCAAGCAGGCATTTGAGCAGACGCTTCTGGATATCGTAGATATCGCCAACTCTGGCGGCGGTGTATTCGTCGGCAAGCATCACCTTGACGTATCGCCGCATGACTTTGGAAACAGCATATTCCGCGGAGTAGTGGTCTTCGCGGATTCGCTGCACAAACTCGTCTTTGAGGCCGCGCTCGAGCGTGGCGACGTGCGTATCGAATATCGAGAGGTATTCCTTGCCGATTTTCAGTTCGGCGCGTTGCTGGCTTTCGCGGATTTCCTTGACGGCATCGGCGACGCCGCGAAGCAGCCGCTCAACCTCCTGCTCCGTTTCCTCTTCGAGGATATTGCGGCGCGGAATCCTCGCCTCCTCGCTGTCGAGGACGTATGCCTCTGAAATGGCTATGCCCGGAGAAACCGGAATACCTTTACGGATTTCCATAATTCAAGTGTATATGCTGACAAGCGGTCGGAGGTTGACGGCGAGCGACCGGGCAACGCGCAGACGCGCCGCTGAACGGTAACGCCGAACGACGCCGGCCAAGGCGCGTTACAACCTTTCTATTCTTCCCCGAAACCAGCCGCAATGAGATCGCCGACGGCCATCACCGCGTCTTCGGCATCGTCGCCTTCGGCGGCCACGAGCAGTTCACTGCCTTGTGGGGCACCAAGGGTAAGCACGGCAATCATGTTCTTGCAGTCCACCTTCTTGCCGTTCTTCGTGACGGTGATCTGCGAGCTGAACCTGCTGGCCAGCTCCACCATCTGCATTGCCGGCCTCGCGTGCAGGCCCAGCTTGTTGGGAAGGGAAACTTTACGTTGAGCGATCATGTGACCCGGCTGCAAGTGCAGCATCAGGAACGGACTAGCCGCTCTTGCCTATTCCTCGGTTTCTTCAGCTTCTGCTTCTGCTTCGGCTTCAGCTTCTGCTTCTGCTTCGGCTTCTGCCTGCGCCGAGACTTCTTCGGAACGTCCGCCTAGTCCGCCTTCCTTGGCATGGTGGTCCTGCCACTTTTCCTTCAGGCGCACCAATTGCCGCTCTATCTTGTCGACAACCACGTCAATAGCGGCGTACATGTCGGCATGTTCGCTGGTGGCAATGAGCGTGTGATGCTTTGGGGCATAGACGATGAATTCGGCGATATGCCGGCCACCCTCGATCTTCAGGGTAACAACCACTTCCTTGGCACCG
Source organism: Planctomycetota bacterium (assembly GCA_035527355.1). Taxonomy (GTDB): domain Bacteria; phylum Planctomycetota; class PUPC01; order JABMSA01; family JABMSA01; genus DATLAR01. Next base: position 29,095 of record DATLAR010000178.1, on the reverse strand, counting down.
AAGTACCGAGCCAACTTGTCCGCCTTTTCGTAGGCATAGTCTTTGATTGCCGGCGTCACGTCTACATGATGACCGGAAACTGTTACCAACAAGGTCTATACTCCTCTTCCCTGATTAACGGAGCGCACAACGGCGGAAAACAGTAGTACCTAAAACAACAACTATAACACAAGATGCAAGGCAAGTCAACAGGATTTTGCGATTCATGCGGCCCCGCCAAGCCGCGCGCGTGCCGGTGCATTTCCCAAAGCCGCCTTTGCACGTTCAGGGCACTGTTTTTATACGCGGATGCCCACGAATCTTAAAGAGCCTGATTCATCTTCACCGTGCCAACTATCTCCGAAACGCTGCCTATGCTGTTGTTTATCATATAGGTCTGGATGCCGCGGATGATTTCGCGGCATACGGATGCGTTCCAGAACAGCGAGGTGCCGACGGCGAAGGCGGATGCTCCGGCGATCATGAATTCGAGGGCGTCGCCGGCGCTGCAGATGCCGCCCATTCCGATCAGCGGCACGTGCTTGTCCTTCGCAAGCTGATGCACCTGGTGCACCATGTGCACGGCCACCGGCTTGATAGCAGGGCCCGACAGCCCGCCGGTGTTGTTGCCGAGCACCGGCCGCCGCGTATTGACGTCGATCACCATTCCCTTCAGCGTATTGATGAGCGAAAGGATGTCGGCGCCTTCCTCGATGCATATCCGGGCAACGGTGGTGATGCGGGTAACGTTTGGCGTGAGCTTTGCGATCAGCGGCTTTGGCCACACTTGCCTCACGGCCTTTATCACGGCGGCGGCGGATGCGGGGTCGGTGCCGAATTCGAGGCCGCCAAGGTGCACGTTTGGGCACGAGATGTTCACTTCGAGCGCGGAGATTTCGGGCGCATCGGCCAGTCGCCGTGCCACCTCGCGATACTCGTCCACCGTGTTGCCGGCGATGTTGGCGATGAACTTGGTGTCGAACACGTGCAGCCGCGGCAGGATGTCGCGGACGAGCGAGTCGACGCCCGGGTTGTGCAGGCCGATCGAGTTGAGCATGCCGGATGCGGTTTCGGCGACGCGCGGGGGCCTGTTGCCTTCGCGCGGCTCGAGGGTGGTGCCTTTGAGCACGATGGCGCCGATTTCTTCGTTTTTGAAGCCGGCTACGTTTATGAATTCTTCGCCGAACCCGAAAGTGCCCGATGCCACGAGCATCGGGTTCTTCAGTTCGAGGCCCGCGAGGTTCACCGCGAGGCCCGGTTGTGTCAGTCGCGCTGGTTCCATCCTATATCCTCCGCTCGGAAGACTGGTCCGTCGACGCAGACCCGTTTGTTTTTGAATTCACCGGAATCCTGTTTCACCTTGCACACGCAGGCCATGCAGGCGCCCAGGCCGCAGCCCATGCGCTCTTCGAGGAGCACCTGGCAGGTGATTCCGGCCTGTTTGGCGAGCTCGGCCACGCGGGCCTGCATCGCCCAGGGCCCGCACGAGAAAATCTGTTTGCCGGCGTGCTCGCCGGGCTTCAGCGATTTGAGGTAGCCTGAGAAGAGGTCGATCGCTGTGCCGGTGAGGCAGCCTTTTCGGGGCTTGATGGTGGCGATGCGTACGACGGCCCCGAGCGCGACGTAATCGTCGATCACGGCCGTTACGTCTTCGTCGAGGAAGTGCACCACTTCTTCGGAGTCGGAAACGGTCATGGGAATTGCATGGCCGGTGCCGACGAGCACGACGAGTTTGGAGCCGGCGCCGTGCAGCCGCCGGGCCAGCAGATAGAGCGGTGCAATGCCGGTGCCGCCGGCGACGAGCACGGCGGTTTGAGGGGGCGGCACGAGATTGAACGAGTTGCCGATCGGCCCGAGCACGTCGAGGTCGGCGCCGGCTCCGGCCTGGGCGAGCAGGCGTGTGCCGCGGCCCACCATCTTGAAGAGTATCTCGACGCAGCCGGCGTCGGTGTCTACGCGGTGCACGCCAAAGGGCCGTGCGAGCAGGAACGGCGGCTCGGCCGGCGGCTTGTGTCTGTGATGCTCGATGAGTTCGGCGTAGGTTTGGAAGGCGACGGTTTCGGGAATGCCGCCAGGGTAGCGAACGTTCACAAACTGGCCGGGCAGCGCGGCGGCGGCGATTTCGGGTGCCTTGAATCGCAGGCGGCAATGCTCGCCCTCGAGCATGGCCAGGTGCAGTATTTCGCACCTGAGATGGTAGATGGTGTTTCTGCGGGCTGTTTCCAACGCCTTGCGCCTCTTGTCCTTCGCCCGAGTTTCAGTGTTCGTAAAACTCGGGGCGCCTGTCATTGAAGAGATGGTTGTGCTCGCCGAGTGACTTGTTGCGCGCGTCGGCGGGGTTGATCTCCACCACCTGAACGGAATCGGCCTTTGGCGGCCCTTCGGCCAGCACCTGCCCCAGCGGATTTATGATGCGGCTGCGGCCGGTGAAGACCATTTGCCGGCCGCCTCGGCGTTCTATGCCGTAGCGGTTTGCGGTAATGGAAAACACGCGGTTTTCAACGCAGCGCGTTACCATCGCGTCCTGGCAGTATGGCAGCACGAGGTTTGCAGGCTGGCAGATGATATCGGCCCCGCGCAACGCGAGCGTGCGGCACGCCTCCGGGAAGAACCAGTCGAAACAGACCATCATTCCCAGCCGCGCCGTGCCGATGTCAAACACGTTGAAGCCGGTGTCGCCCGGAGAGAACCATTCCTTTTCTTCGTGGAAGAGATGGACCTTGCGGTAGACGTCTACCTTGCCGCCGGGGCTGACGAGCACGGCGGAATTGAAGATGCGGTCGCCGTCGCGTTCGGCGAGGCCGGCCACGATGTGCATGTTCCGGCGGGCGGCCAGGCGCTTCCATGATTCGACGGACGGCCCGCCATCCACCGGCTCGGCCAGCGATTCCAGCTCTTGTTTGGAGGTGAAAACGTAGCCCGACGTGGAAAGCTCGGGCAGGACGGCAAGGTCGGCCCGCGCGCTCGCCAGCAGATCGGCCGGTTTGCCGGCGTTCCATTCAGGGTCGCCGAATTTTACATCGAATTGTACGAACGCAATGCGCATCGTCAGCTCCGCTGAACTCAGTTGCGGCAGGGATTGGCAGCCGTTCAGTTCATAGTCCGTCGAAAATCCTGACGAGCTTTATGCCAAGCGCTTCCGAAATGCGGTAGAGCGAGGCGACGGAGGCGCCGCTGCTGCCGAGTTCGATCTGGGAAACCTGGCTCTTGGAGATGCCGGCCTTGGAGGCGAGTTCTTTTTGGGTGAATCCTTTTTCGTTGCGGTAGGTGCGCACGCGCTCGCCGATCTGGTGGTTCAGTTTTTCCTCGGGGTCTACGATTATGCCGCGCTTCTCGATTGTATTGTGGATGGCTTCGAGAAAGCGTTCGAGGTTGAACGGCTTGAGCAGGTAATCGGCCCCGCCCATCCGCATAGCGGCAGCGGCCGTTTCTACCGAAGGATAGCCGGTGCAGATAACTACGCTGATCTGCGGGTTGAACCGCCGGATTTCGGCCAGCACTTCCAGGCCATTCTTGCCCGGCATGTTAAGGTCCAGCACTACAAGGTGAAACTGCTCGCCTTTGAGCGTAGGCAGGGCGAGCTCGGGGTCGTTGATCGCCCGCACGTTGTAGTCAGCCGATCTCAGAGCCTCTTCGAGCAGCTCGCACACGTCCTTGTCGTCGTCGACCACCAGAATGTTGGGAGCACCCAGTACCATGGATTCCACCCGTATAGGAATTCAGCCGCGAGTTGTTGGGACGGCCCACAGAGCAAACATCGGCCATCCAGCCTTGTAAAACCTAGTAAAAGTTTAGCACAACGCTCGCCCGGTGTCAATCTGAATTCCGAAAAAAATGCGCCCCCACTGGACTCCCTCGGCACCCGGCGCCCGGCACCTGGCGCTCCCGCTAAAGATATTCACCCGGCATGACGATAGATAGAACGAAGTCTTGTTCAGGAAATTCCATGCGGAAACCTTCAGGGCGCGGCCGGAGCATGCTCTGCCGCCATTGATGATACGAGGAGTTTGCGATGAAAAAAGTGCTGCCGTGGGCTATTGTGGGCGTTCTTGTGATAGGAGTTGTACTCACTTTCCTGAAGCTCCGCAATCCCGAACCGGCCAGGGACGCCGATGCCGGCGTTGGTGAAACCGCCGGCGACAACCAAGGCGACGCGGCAGACACTGCGAAGAAAAATCCACCCCCGCCGCCCGGTAATCAGAAGGGAACAACGGCGGAGCGGCCCGAAAACGTGGCGGCCGTTTTCTTCAGCCAGGCAAGCAGAGCAAGCGATCCGGCCGTAGCGGCCGACCTCTACCGGCAGGCCATCGAGGCCGCGCCAAGCAGCGACGTGGCGGTGCAGGCCGCGGCGTGCCTGGGCGAGTATTTCTGCAAGAACAGGGAGACCACCAAGGCGATTGAGTACCTGCAGAAAGCCCTCGCCGGCAAGATCAGCGACGTGCAGCGCCGCCACCTCCAGGAGATGCTCGACGGACTGACGTCGGGCGCGGTTTTCGCGGATGCAATGGACGTGCATATCGTCCGGACGGGCGACAGGCTTGAGCCGCTGGGCCGCGAATACGACATCCCCTACCAGTTGATAATGAAGCTGAACGACATCAAGAACCCGAACCTCATCAGGCGAGACCAGCGGCTGAAGATCATCAAAGGCCCCTTCCACGCAGTGCTCGAAAAAAGCAAGTTTACACTCTCGGTTTACCTTGGCGATAAATACGTAAAGAGCTACAAGGTTGGGCTCGGCAAAGACAATTCGACGCCGGAAGGCGAGTTTGCCGTGATGCACAAATCGCCGAAGCCGGTTTGGACGGCCAAGTACCCGCACGTGCAATACGGTGACCCTGAGAACCCGCTCGGAACTAGATGGATCGGCTTTTCGAAGGAATACGGCATCCACGGCACATGGGAACCTGAAACAGTCGGCAAGCAGGCATCCAAGGGATGCGTGAGAATGCTCAACACGGACGTTGAGGAGCTCTACGACCTGCTGGTTCCGGGGAAATCGAAGGTCACGATCAAGCCATAGTCGTGATCTCAAGGATGAGATTCTGTGAGGAAGCGCAGTAGTTTCGCTTCCTGTCGTACCAAGGCCCGGCCTCAGGGATGTCGCCGGGCTTTGCTATTCAAACCGCCACGGAGCACGAGATGGAACTGGCATTGCCGTTCGGGCCGCGCAGGATAACGTTCGATGCCCCATTCCAGCCGGACAACATAGCCATAGCCCGGCGCGCGCCCCAGCCGCCGCCGGGCGACTGGGCGGCCCTGACGCTTCACGCGCTTGATACGCCGGTAGGCGCAGGGCTGCTGTCGAAAATGCGGATGGCCGGCGAAACTCTCGCGATCGTCGTCGATGCATCGCTGCCCGCGCACAAGATTCTCCCATCGATCTTCGCCAAGCTCGAAGACGCCGGCGCACGCGACGAGAGCATCGTAGTGGTTGCGGCATTCGGCAACGAGCCGCGCACGCCATCGGCGCTGCGCGAGCTGCTGGGCGCCGATACACTGGCCCGCTGCAAGTGCGTGTGGCACGACCCATTTTCGCCGGAAACCGACTTCCACGGCTTTTCAACGCTAGGCACGCCGATTGCGATAAACAGCCTCGCGGCCCGCGCCGGATTCCGCCTGGGCATCGGCATCGTGCAGCCGCACGCATCGCGCGGCTACTCCGGCGGCGACGATATCATCCTGCCGGGTGCGGCTGCTTTCGAAAGCGCCGCCCGCAGCATGTCGCTCGCGTTTTCGTACAACAGCACCTACGGCCGCATGCAGGATAATCCGTGCCGGCTGGACCTGGAAAACGTGGGCACTACGGTGGGCCTGGATTACGTGATCAACTACGTTGCCCGGATTGACGGCCAGCCGGCGGCGGCGTTTGCAGGCAATCCGATCAAGGTGCATCGCGCGGCGGTGAGTTTCGGCGACCGCGCCATCTGGGGTGCGGAGCTTGGCGGGCAGGCCGATGCGGCAATTGCATCGCCCGGCAACGACTGGGCCGGCGGCGCAGCGTTTGATCCGCGTTCCATCGACTATGTGGCATCGGGCGTGAAAATGCAGGGAAGCATCGTTTACCTGGCAGAAAAAGGCCCGCTGCCGCAGCCCGAAGAGGAATGGGAGCGCGAGCTGAATGCGCGGCCGATAGCGGAATTGGCGGCAGCGTTTGAAAAACGCAACTGGCCGCACGACACACACCAGATCGCCGCGAAGCTGGACGCCGTGGTGCGGGCCTGGATCGCTCGCCGGCCGTTTTTCTATCGCCACGTGATCCTCGTGGGCAGCGACCTGCCGGAGCTAACGCTCGAGCTGCTGAACGCGGAGCAGGTGGATTCGATGAACGAGGCAATGCAGCGGCTGCACGAGCTTTATGGCGCGAATGCCGGCGTGGCGCTCGTGCCCGAGGCTCAGACCACGCTATGCCTGGCCGAGTTTCACTAGCAGAGCCGGATATTATTGGCTCCGCCGGCGCAAGGCCGGCGGCTCCCCATGACACTCATGGCCCCACCGCGCGCCGCAACATGCTGTGCAGGCGGCAGTTCAGAAAAAACCCTGTGCAAAACCGCCCAGCATTCCGCATCAGAAAAAGCTCAAGCCCACAGATTTGATGACGTTATCATAGCCACCAGTGGCGATCGCTCCGTCGGCGTTTCTCACGCGGCTCCGTTCGTACCAGGGGAATAACCGTGGACACGCATCGCCGTATCGTCTGCTTGGGCAAGAACGCATTGATGCTGCTCACGCTTTTGTTTGCCGGCTGCTTCTCTTTCACCACGCCCCAGCACGTGCTGAGGCATCACGAGCGCATCGAGCGCGATTTGAAGATAAGCGTTGATATCTCGCAGGCCAGCAGTTTCACGGGAAACGTTGGCAAAGTGCTGGCCGACATCGAGAGCCAGCTCGCGCCGCTGCCCGAAGCCTATCGCGCCAAGATCGGCAAGATCGTGGTGAAGGACGGCTTCTTCGGCGGTTTTACCCTGCTTGCGCCGTTTGTGGGCGCCTACACCGATAACGACGGCACGGTTTACATACGGAATGCAAATACAACCAAGCTGCTCCAGACGCTGCTGATGTTTCCGGGCAACGATACTTTGATCCACGAGGTTACGCACTCGGTGCAGCACGCCGAGCTGAGGCGCTGGGATGAATCGAAAACGCTCTCGCCTCAGTTCAGCCGGTACATCGTGGGATGGGAGTATGCGTATTTCGGAGATGTGAACGGCGACGGCGAGCTCGACGACCTGGACGTGAACTACATAGCGGCACACACTGATCAGTTCGACCTCAACGGCGACGGCGTGGTGGATCACAAGGACGTGGAGCTGCACGCGGGCAACCCGTATGTGAGCGGCAATTGGCTGTCGGCACGCGGGCTGGAGGTTCTTCTGCTGATGGGGATGCAAGGCATCACAGCTCGGCCGGCCGGCTATGTGTGCCATTATGCCAGAACGTATGCCTGGGAGGACGCGGCCGAAACGTGCCGTTACGCGTGGAGCGAAGGCTATGTTCCGGGGCTATATTCGAAGGAAACAGGCCGGGCGGCCGCCGCTGGAGCGTGGGAGAAATACCTGCACCTGAAGAAGCGCGACCCCCTGCTCGCACGCAAGGTCTTTCTCACCGTTGAGTACATCGCGGCTCACGAGCAGGCCGAGCGGCTCAGTGCGGCGTGGTTGGAAGCCGCCGGCACGGGAGCGTCGGTGGCCGCTGCCGCTCAATGACCAAATCGCATCACGAGCACCGCGCCCGGATCGCGTCCACCGCTTCGCACGGCCAGCCCGAGCGCGAGGCCGACCAGCCCCCAGAACACCAGTTGAATGGCCATATTGTAGAAGATATTGAACGAAATGGCAGCCACGGCCAGCCCGCAAATCGCCGCGCCAAGGCTCCAGAGCCTTAGCCGAAGCTCGGGCGATTGCTTGCGAGCGGTGATCGAAATCTCGCGCACCACCAGGGCGCCCAGCCACGTCATCAGGCAAAAACCGGCAATGCCGTTTTCAAGCAGCAGTGTGAGATACCCGCTTTCGGGCAGGTTGCGCGCCCACTTGGCCACCGGGCCGTACGGTCGCGCGCGCTCCTGCGAGATCGTGCGGCTGCCGTAGCCGATCAGGAGCTGCTGGAACGACGACTGCCGGATGGACTCGACGGCCGCCGCGCCCGCGCGAACGGTGTCGCCCGCCACTGCCTGCGGCCTGTAGCGCCGGCCCCCCGCGATCGCTAGCAGCAGAATGCACGCGACGCCGATCTTCAGCATCGAATTCAGATGCATCCTCCCCGATTTCACCAGCATCACACCCGCCGAAACAAGCAGCGCCGGAACGCCCAGGCGGCTGCCCGCGGCTGCAACCGCACCGCCAATCGCAGCCACGATCACTGCCCACGCGATCCTGGACCTCCGGCTCCGGGCGGTGAGGAATTCGCACAGCGCCAGCGGGAAGCAAAGCGCGAGGTAAGCCGTGAGCGCCAGTGGGCTGCCCAGCGTCGAAACGGAGCGGCCCTCACCGCCCATGAAGCCCATTCGCACCGCAATGGCTTCCACGATCCCCAATGCTGCAACCGCTCCCCCTACCGCTCCAAGCACCTGCGATGCGCGGCAGGCAAACTTCTCGTCCGGCCGGAGGTTTACCAGCACAAACGCGAAGAAGAAACCGGTGATGCACAGGTAAACCAGCCCCCTGAAGGCGGTAACGGGATTGAGCGCGAATGGCACGGCGATGGCCGAGAGGAAAATGAACGCGGCGGCCGGCCAGTCGATTGCCGAATGGCTGATAAGCCACTTGTTGGACTTGCCGGCGTGCAGCGTGAGGTAAACGCCGGCGGCCAGAATCGCCGGGATGAGCGGATTGAACTGCACGCCCAGCATCCTGCACGAGAACGACCTGATCAGGCCGGCGGGCACGAATGAAACGATCAACACGAGTGCGCCCAGCAGCGTGCTGGCCGTGATCCATCGCTGCACCAGCTTCACAAAGGTCATCAGCAAAATAGAGGCATCGAGCCGGAGCGAGCGGTTCGTTATGTAAACCTTGTCGTAACGCAGCTTGTTTTGCGGCCTCGTGTAATAACCGCCGCGAAGCTGCGCGAGGCCGGTCATGCCGGGGCGGACCGCAAACCTGGCGCAATAGCCCGGGACGGAGGTTTTGAGTTCGGAGAGGAAAACGGGCCTGACGGGTCGCGGGCCCACGAGATTCATGTGGCCCATGATCACGTTCAGCAGTTGCGGAATTTCGTCGAGCTTGCTGTGCTTGAGGAACTTGCCAAGGCGGTGGTAGAAGGGATCGTCATTGCATAGAAGGCGGCCCCCGATTTTCTGCTCCGCGCCGACCTCGAGCGTTCTGAACTTGTAGATGGTGAAGAGCCGCTCGTCTTTGCCCACGCGTTCGCCGCGGTAGAACGCAGGCCCGGTCGACACGATCTTGATAGCCGCCACCAGCAGGGCCATCAGCGGCAGCAGCACCACCAGCCCCACGATCGAAATCATCACCTGCAGCATGCGGCTGACGAACTCATGCGCCGGACGTTCGGCAGAGTTCCGAGCGTCTTGCACCCAAGCCGCTGATTGTTGCAGCACTTGCTCCACACGTGTCCCCGGTCATCCAACTGTCCGCAGATCGCGTTACGGGTTCTCTGCCGTAATTATCAAACCACAGCATGAAGACCAGCAATCCCCAGATGTTCCGGCTGAAGTCCACCTCCATCCTGTTGTGCCGGGCAATGATCTCGCTCACGTACTTCTCGTTGAAGATTCCCTGGCGGCGGATCGCGTCGGGGGCGAGGTAATCAGCCGTCACGTCGCGCAGCTCGTTCCTCAGCCACATGGCCATCGGAACGCTGAAGCCCTGTTTCTTGCCGTGCAGGATTTCCCTGGGCAGGTGCTCCTTCATTGCGCGCTTCAGGATGTATTTCTTGGCCAGCCCCTTCATCTTGAGGTTTGACGGCATGCGTGCGACGATCTCGACAAACTCGTGATCGAGAAACGGCACGCGGCCCTCGAGGCTGTTGCCCATCGTCATTCGGTCTACCTTCGTAAGGATATCGTCGGGCAGGTAAACCTTGGTATCGGTGAACTGCCACTGCCTGAGCTGATCCATATTCCGGTATGACATGAAGTATCGGTTCATACTATCAAACGATTCACCAGCAATAGTTTGTGAGAACGGGCACAGCAGGCTTTTCTGTTGCTCGTCGAAAATCACTTTCCACATGAAATGAGCTCGCGCCGGATCGTTCAACGCGCCCTGCACAAACTTCTTGGCCCTGAAGTCCCAACTGTCTTTCTTATGCGAAACGGGCAGGCAGTTGATAATCCGCGGCACGATCGTGCGCGAGAGCAGCCCCGGCATGCTTCTGTAGATGCCGTTGAGCTTGCCGGCGGTGTAGGTGTGATAGCCTGCAAAAAGCTCGTCGCCGCCGTCTCCGCCCAGCGCCACCGTAACGTCTTCGCGTGCCAACTGCGAGAGGTAGTACGTGGGTATCGCCGAGGAGTCTGCAAATGGCTCGTCGAACAGGTATGCCAGCCGCGGCAGGATTTCCATCGGGCGGATCGTTACCGTCCGCTCGCGATGGATTGTGCCGTATTGCGCCGCCACCATTCGTGCCTTCGCCACTTCGCTGAAGTTCTTCTCGCCGAAATCGATCGTGAAGGTCCGTATTGGCTCGTTGGTAACCTCCGCGTACAACGCGCCCAGCGTGCTGGAGTCGACCCCGCCGCTCAGGAACAGGCCAACGGGCACGTCGGCCATAAGCTGCCTCCGGATCGATCGCTTGAGCGCTTCTCGGATCATATCGGCATACTCTTCCTCCGGCATCAAATCGGGCGGATCGACGTCCATCGGCAAGTCCCAATACTTGCGCATTTGCATCGAGCCGTTTCGCACCACCATCAGGTGCCCGGGCTCCAGCTTCTTGGCCGAGCGGAATATCGTGGCAGGGGCCGGAATGTAGTTGTATGACAGGTAGTCGCTCAGGCCTCTCGGATCGATCTCGCGCGAAAGGCCGGCTGCCAGCATGCTCTTCAGCTCCGAGCCGAACAGCAGCCGTTCGTTGTCAATCGAGTAATACAGCGGCTTCACGCCGATCTGGTCGCGCACAAGTATGAACGTGCGGTTTGGGGCGTCCCAGAGCGCGATGCCAAACATCCCGTTCAGGTACTCGGGGAACCGGTCGCCGTGCTCCTCGTAAAGATGCAGCACCACCTCCACGTCGCTGTAGGTGTAAAAGGTGTGGCCGCGTTCTTCGAGGTCGGCGCGGAGCTGCTTGTAGTTGTAAATCTCCCCGTTGGTCACAGTCCAAATGGTGCCGTTCTCGTTGCGCAGGGGCTGGCCGCCCGTCTTCAGGTCGATGACGCTCAGCCGCCTGATGCCCAGGCCGGCCACGCCGTCGGTGAAGATGCCCTCGTCGTCGGGCCCGCGATGCACCATAGTGGCGCACATCGCGTGTATGCCGGCCCTGGTGATAGTTCGCCGCTCGCTGTCAAGATTCAGTCTGCCGCATATTCCACACACGCCTGGCTCCTCCGGATGCTTCGATGGCCTTTCGATCAAAGAGACATTCATACATTGCGATGGTGTTTTGCACCATTGATTCAGCCGACATCAGCTCTTTCACGCGCCTGTGGGCGGCCTGCCCCAGCGAGGCCGCGAGTGCGGGGTCTTTGAGTACTCTCACCGCCTTGAGGGCGAGATCGGACGGGTCGTCGCCCTTAACAAAAACGCCCGTAACGCCATCCTGCACCAGTTCGGGCACGCCGTTCACGCCCGTGGTGAGCACGGGGCGTCTCATGTACATCGCCTCGGTGAGCGCGCGGCCCACGCCCTCCCAGCGCGACGGCAGCGCAAAGAGGTCCATCGCCGCAAGCAGTTGCGGCACGTCATGGCGTTCGCCCAGCAGGTGCACCCTGTCGGCCAGGCCCAGCCGCTGCGCGGCCGCCTCCAGCTCGCCATGCAGCGGGCCCTCGCCCACGTACAGTAGCCGCGCTTCGGGCAGCTCGTTTGCGATCTTGGCAAAAGCGTGCAGCAGCACCTCGGGTGCCTTCTGCTCGGCAAGCCGGCCAACGAATCCGATTACAGGCGCACTAGCCGGCAGGCCCAGCTCGCGCCGCACGTTACCGGCGTCTGATGCCGGGTCGAGCTGCGAAAAATCCACGCCGCTTCGCACGGTAACAATCTTGTCCGGCGATGCCACGCGGTTTGCGATCAGTTCTTCACGCAGCACCTCGCCCACGCTGGCAAGCTTGTCGCAGAAGAGGCACAGGAGGCGCTCCGACAGGAAGCACAGCCTTGTGCTCCACGTGGGGCGGCGGGTGTCGAACGGCACACCGTGGAAGGTATGGATGATTACCGGCACACCAACCAGCCACGCCGTGAGCCTGCCCAGCATCCCCGCCTTCGTGCTGTGAGTGTGCACCACGTCGTAGCACTCGGTGCGCATCAGGTGCAAGAGCGCCCACGCGGCCTGCAGGTCTTTCAGCGGCTTGATCGGCCTCACCAGCGACGGCAGCGGCCGCACGCAAACGCCGGCCTTTACGGCTTCGCGGATCAGCGCGGTGGCGTCGCCCGGGCCGTAAGGCCCGCACGCTAGATGCACCTCGTAGCCGTGTTTTACCAGCCCCTGCACGGTGAGCAGTGTATTTCGCTGTGCGCCGCCAAGATTCGATTCGGTTATCACGTGCAGTATCTTCACGCGTATGCCCCCTCGTGCAGAGCCGCCGACGGCTGCAGCAACGCCTCGTACTCGGCGTAGAGGCGTCTCACGTAATCCTCCACTGCAAAATCGGCCTCCGCCTTCTGTCTGCCGCCCGCTGCCAGCTTCTGCCGCAGTTGCTTGTCGCGCATCAGTCTGTCGAGGCACTCGGCCAACCGGTTCGCGTCGCCGTTTTCGAAGAGCAGCCCGCTCTCGCCGTGAGTGATAACCTCGGGAATGCCGCCGGCGGTGCTGCCTACAGAAGGCAACCCCGCTGCCATGGCCTCGATGAGCGAAAGCCCCAGCCCCTCGGAGAGCGATGGCAGCGCGAACGCATCCATCGCCGAGTAGTATTGAGCGGGGTTCTCGCGACTGCCGGCGAAAACCACCGAGCCCGTGAGATCCAGGTCCTGCGTCTTTTTCTCAAGCTCGGCGCGGTAAGAGCCGTCGCCGACCAGCAGCACGCGAGCATGCGGGAAGTGGGGCCGCAGCACGGCCAGCGCATCGAGCAGGAGCTGCAGGCCCTTCAATTCCTCGAGCCGCGCCACTGAGCCGATCACAAAATCGTCGTCCGCAAAGCTCAACGACCGCCGGATATCCGGCTGCCGCGGCATCAGTATGCGCGAGAAATCAACGCCGCTGCGGACGACGCGCAAGCGGCCTTCAGCAACGCGGCAGTTTTCTGTAATGGATTGCCTCACCGCGTTCGAGATCGCGAAAACGCGGTCGTAGAACCGGTATGAAATCTGGTTCACCTGCCGCAGCATGAGGTTCGCACGAAGGTGATCGAATGTGAAATGAACAGTGGTGACGACGGGCTTGCCCGCCTGTTTCGCGGCAATAAGACCGATCTGCGTAGCGGGCAGAAGGTGCGTGTGCACTATGGCCGGGCAGATTTCCCTGATCGCCCTGCGCACCCACATCACCGCCGACGCCAGGTTCATCTGCTTCCAGGGGCACAGCATCTTCGCACCCGCTTCCTCAAGGGCCCCTGCCATCGGATTGTCGGGCTCGAGCGTGCAAATAGTCAGCTCGCCGGGCGCGGGGCGCATCTGCCTCGCGGCGTCCAGCAGCAGCGTAGTTGCGCCGCTGACGTTCAAGTTATTTATGACATGCAGCACTGGCCGCTTCGGCATGCTTTGCACTTTCGATAGGGACCTTCGTGTCGTCGAAATAGTCCAGCCTGTTCGTGATGAACCTGAAGACTGCCGGGTCGATTCGCGCAACCAGCGGCAGTAGGAGCCTGGGCACGCGCTGCCTCACCGCGCCGCTGATCTTCAGGTACTTGCTGAGGAAAACGTATTGCTTCTCCAGCACGTCGCGCGGCCATTCGGTGAATTCCGGAATGCTGGCATACATGCTCCAGCCGCCGGCGAAGTCGTCGTACCACGAGAAGCCGTCGGGTATGATGCCGCGCTCGCGGGCGAGATTTTCGATGGGCGTGCCCGGGTACACGCGCAGTATCTGCGTGCTCACCTCGGTGGCGGTGGTCGACAGCGTCTTCGCGAATGTCTCGCGCATGTTTCGCGGCGTATCGCCCGGCAGGCCGATGATGAGGTAAACCTTCACGTGCTTGATGCCCGCGTTCACGGTCATCCTGATCGTATCGCGAGCGCGCTCGAAACTGGCCTTCGTGCCCACCTTCGCTTGCGCCTGCGGGTTCAGCGTCTCGAGGCCGTAGTCGATCTGGCGGCATCCGGCCCGCGCCATCAGATTCAGAATCTCGGGGTTCACGAGGTCGATGCGCGTGCTCGTGCCCCAGATCAGCCCCAGCTTCTTCTCGATCATTGCCTTGCAGATTTTCTCGGCCTTCTTGCGGTCGGCCGTGAAGGCATCGTCGTAGAAATAGAGCGCGCGAATACCGTAATCCGTCACGATGGTTTCGATTTCGCTCAGCACTTTCTCGGCCGAGAGGCTTCGCGTGATTTTGCCCCAGAAATGCGTTGCGCAGCAGTATATGCAGCCGAACGGGCAGCCGCGGTTCGATAGTATGTGCGTGGTGCGGCGCTTCAGCGTGCTGTAGCCGGGATAGCGGGCCATATCCACCTGATGCCGGGCCGGCGGCGGCAGCGCGTTCAGATCCTTGATGAAGCCGCGATCGGGATTGATCGTGATGCCGCTGCCGTTGCGGAAGGCGAGGCCGGGAATTTCTTCGAGCGGCTTGCCCGAGAGCAGGTCGAGCGTTTTCATCTCGCCCTCGCCGATCACCACCATGTCCAATGCTGTATGCTGAAGAGTGTCTTCCGGCGTGAAGCTCACGTGCGGCCCGCCGGCAAAGAGGAACATGTCGGGGAAGCTTTTCCGGATGGCGGCGGCCACGTCGCGCATTTCGAGCCGGGTGTGGGTAGTGCACGTGAGGCCAACGGCATCGGGCCGGCGCTTCCTGATCTCGGCCACGATCGCCTCGTCTGAAAGCTTGTCGAGAGAGGCGTCCAGCACCTCCGCCTGCAAACCGTTCGCTTCGAGCGTGGCTGCAATGTAGAGCACGCCGAGCGGCGGATAGTGCGTGTTGTTGTACTTATCAAGCCGCGACGGAACGACTATGAAGAGCGACTTCTTGAGAGGCTTCCTAACGGCATCGGGCAGCATTGCATTTCCTTTCGTTGACTGTCTGAAGCAGACGCCGGTAAATCTCTTCTGTTTCGCGTGCCATGCGTTCGGGCGACAGCACGGAATGGGCGTGGGCCAGGCCGGCGGCGCCCATTCGCCGTGCTTCATCGGGATCGGCCGCGAGGCGCGTGATGGCCGCGGCGAGCACCGAGCAATCATCCGGCGGCACCAGCAGCCCGTTCACCTCGTGTTCCACGGCTTCGGGCATGCCCTCCACCTCGGTGGCGATCACCGGTTTGCCCTCGGCCATTGCCTCGAGCACCACGTTTGCAAGCGGCTCGGACCTCGACGGCACGGCCACCACGTCGGCGCACGCAAAAATATCGCGGGTGTCGTGTCGATAGCCGGTGAAAACAGCCTTCGCTCCAAGGCCGAGCGCATCGGCCTGGCGGCAGTATTCTGCCGCGTGCGGGCCGTCGCCCACCAGCACGCAACTCACACAGTCGGGCACCTGCGCCATTGCCGCGAGCAACACGTCCACGCCCTTTGCCTGCACCATTCTGCCGGCAAAGGCCACCAGGAAGCAATTGGGCCCAATGCCAAGCTCCGCCCGCTTCTTCGCCGCGTGGTCCTTTTCGCGGCGGGGCGCGGGGCTCACGCCGTTGTATACCACCGATATCGTTTGCGGATCGTATCCGCGCTCCACGTAATGCGACTTCACCGCCTCCGCCGGCGAGATCGAAACGTCTACGCAGCGGGCCAGCATATGGTCGGCCGCGCGGAAATTTATCAGCGGCCGGTAATAGCTGTTTCTGCAAACATTCTTGCGCTCGACCACCGGCACGCCCAGCGCCTTGGCCACAACGGCCTCGAGGCGGCCGCCGTAGATGTGCACGATGTGCGGTTGCAACCTGGCCACCAGCCCGCCAAACCTCAGCAGCGCGAGCGGGTCGGCCTTGCCCAGCCGCGTTATCACCACCGCCCGCGCGCCGCGGCGTTCCACCTCGTCTTTAAGCATGCCCTCGCCCCGGCAAACTACCACGTGCTCGAATTGCACGCGGTCGCTGTTGTCCAGCAGCATCAAGAGCGACTGCTCGGTGCCCGCGATGCGGCAGGCTTCGGTAACGTGCAGTATTCGTGTAGCCATTGCTTTCACCTCGCTGCCGACGGCGCGTGCAAAAGTCTGCGCCAACCCAGCAGGTGCCTGATTTCAACCACTCCAAACGCCACAAGCCCGGCCGCGTAAAACACCATCGAGGCGCCGCCCGCGGCCGCGAACGAGCCGGTGATCTGCTCGACGAGCAGATACCCGCCAACCATCAGCGCACCGGCGCACAGCCCGCGCAGGCATTCGGCCTCGATGCCGCAATGCTGCAGCGCACGAACCTTTCTGCGCAGTTGGACGAACAGTATTCCCACGCCCAGCGTAACCGCGAGCGACAGCGATAGCGCAATCGCCGCGTGGCCCAGCACCGGCACCAGCAGGATGTTGAGCGAGATGTTGAACACCGTGCAGATGAGGCTGGACGGCAGCGGCGTGAGCGAATCGCCGGCCGACTGCGAAAGCCTGGTGAGAAAATGCCTTGCCACCAGCGGCATCAGGCCGAACGCGTAAAAGAAAAGCGCCACCGCCGTGGCCGCCGCCGACGCCGCGTCAAACTCGCCCCGCTTCAGCAGCAGCCCGATCAGCGGATTACGCCACAGCACCAGCAGCACCGTTAGCGGCATTCCGATTACCATCAGCATCTTGAAACACGCAAACATCGACTGCTGCAGCTTGCGGTCGGCAGCTTCGCTGCGCGGCTGGCTGAACAGGCCGGAGATCGACGGGAAGCCGGCGTCTACCACGCTGCGCACCAGCGAAAGCGGCACCGCGAGCAGCAGCAGGCCATAGCCCAGCGCCGAAATGCTGCCGGCCGGCAGCTTCGAGGAAAAGATGCGGTCGGTCACAAACGTAACCTGCAGCATGGCCACGCCCGCCATCACGGGCAGGCCAAACCGCACGCTCTCGCGCACGCCGCCGCTGCGAGGACTCCACGCGGGCACGTATCTCGCGCCGGCCCGCCTTGCCGCCAGGTAGCACACCAGGCAGCAGAAGAGCTCGGACGCAACACTGCCGAGCGCATAGGCGGCTATGCCCTGGTCTCTCGCCAGCAGCCACACCAGCACCACCACCAGCATATTCGCAAAAAACATCTGCAGCGACGACATCACGAACCTGTCGCTCGAATGCAGGATGCCATGAAGTATGTGCTGAACCACTCCAAGGATCATCAGCGGCGCCAGGCATTGGGCCAGCAGGCACGCCTGGTGGAATTTATCCCCGCTGAAACCCGGCGCCACCAGCCGCACAATCGCAGGCGCACAAAACCAGTACGCCGCGGCAATGGCCGCCATCGCGAGCACCGAATAATTGAACAGCGAGCTCACCTCGTACCACTCGCCTTGCTGCCGGCCGCCCGCCGGCCGCCGCGAAGTGAGCCTGATGGTCGACACGTAGAGGGCCTCGCCGCAGACGGTGACGATTCCCGCCGGGATCACCATCGCCACGAGGAATGCATCCATCCCGTCGCCCGTGCCGAAGAACGAAGCGACGATCGCCAGCTTGATCATCCCCGACAGCCGCCCGAGGATCAGGCCAACGGATATGGTGCTGCAGTTCTTCAGCAGTTTTCTGTACAAGGTTCGGTTCCAGAGTTGCGGCGGCTGAGCTCAACGGCCGCCAGCATCATTGCATAGAAGATAATAAGCCAATGGCCCAGGCTGCCCTGGAAGATGCACGACGCCGGCCCCGTGGAGTAAACGCCCACGATGACAGCGGCCATCGTGGCGGCCAGAAGCGCGGTGCGGGCCTTCCGGCGGATCAGCCTCGCGCTGAACAGCACCGGCACGCTGCCGAAGGCGGTCAACGCTACGAGGCCGAGAATGCCGTTTTCGTAGAGGCGTGCCACGAATTCGTTTTCCACCGAAATCTTGGTAGCACCGAAAATCGACGTGCTGAGTTTCGCCGCCGACTTCGGCCCGTGGCCGATCACTGGATGCTCGGGCACCGCTCGCAGGGCCTTCGTGTCGATCGGCACGCGGTAGCGCACATCGGAGCTGTGCGTGAGGCTCTCGCGGAAATCGCTGAAGCCGGTGATCGCCACAAAGATGAAGAAACCGGCGGTAACGGGGATCATCAGCTTGGCCATCATCAGCTTGCGCCCGGCGAAGATGCCGTAGAAGCAAGCTGTAACCGCCAGTGCCAGCATGGCAGACCTTGTGCCGGTGGCGAGTATGGCCAGCACCTGCACTAGAAGCGCCGGCAGCTTCCACACCCATGACGTATTGTGCCTGAGCCACAGGAAGCACGATGCAACGAAGAGAGCGCCGATGGTGGGGCCGATGGTGCCGAATACGCGGCTGCTGCCGCGGAAGCTATGCCTGTCGAATGCCACGATCTGCACCAGGAAGCTGTTGCCCGCACGCACGGTCAGAAACTGCGCGCAAGTGTAAAGCCCTTGCGCCAGCATCAGCAGCATAAACGCGAACGCGATGCGGTTGAGCGTGCGCTCGTCGCGCAGCACCAGGTAATAGGCCACGCCGCAAACGATCAGCAGGTAAAACTGCTGGATGACCTCGAGGCCCGCTTCGGCCAGCTCTTGCGAGTTTGCCAGCGAGATGATCTGCACGATCAGCAGGCAGGCCGCCGGCAGCATGTAATGGATCGGCGGCAGGGTGAACCTGCCTCGGCCCACGGCCCACAGCACCGCGGAAACGATGACAATAAGCGCGGCCGCATCGTGCGGGTAGATGTACTTTGGCCCCGCCTGGAACGGCACCGGAAAAGCCAGCGAGAGAAACAGCACGTACATGCCGAATTCGGGTTTCAGCAGCATTGCCGCTGCCACCACTACAGCGGCGGTGAGCAAAACGCCATACACACCAAACACCGCCAGCACCAGGCCGCACAACGCCGCCAGCACCACGATAGCCGCGCTTCGGGCGGTGTGGCTGAGGCCGAAGCCGCGATCGATTTGCGATGAGGCCGCAAGGCTGGTCATTTCAGAGATGTCCTCTCAAGCCCCTGCTCGGCTTTGCTTCGCGACACATTCCACGCGGGTGGAATCAGCTCGAGCGCCCGTCTGTAGTAATGCGAGGCAGTGGCCGAGGGCCCGGTGTTTTCATACACCTCCGCCAGCGCGAGGAGCACGTTTGGGTCCTTTTCGGCGTTCATTCTCATCCGCTGCTCGAAATACTTCTTCGCGTCGACGTAGCGCTTCTGCCTGAGGCATTCGTAGCCCAATTCCTCGTAGTAGGAGAACCGATCCGGCTGGAGCAATACCGCCTTCACGAAGCAGGCCATTGCGTCCTGGCTGAAGCCGCGGTCGCGCCTGATGTGCCCCAGCTCGAAGAATATGGTGGCGGCGGTGTCGCGATGCGATGCGTCGTTTTCCACTCTCGCAAGCAGATCGGTCAGCACGTTCTCGGACTCGTCGGTGATTCCATTGTTGATCAGGAATTTCGCGTATTCGAATTGCGGCTCGATCTGCTCCGAGATGCAATACCTCAGCTCGCCGATGTCATCGGTTTTGGCCGCGAGCTCGGTGAGAACGGTTCTGGTGTACTGCGGATCGAGATCAAAGGCCCGCCTGAGAACCTGCCGCGCGAGGTTGCGATCGGTGTCCCACGTGGCCATTCCGAATTTGCGGTGAACCCAGGCATTGGTCGGATCGAGCAAGATTGCTTCGCGGAAGGCAGACTCGGCGGCGGCGCGGTCGCCGTATTCCGACAGTGCGATGGCCATAGACGAGCGATACCAGCCGTTGAAGCGGTCGAGCGCGCAGGCCTTTCTGAATTCGTTGATGGAAAGCTTGTAGAGGTAGTGGGCGCCCGCGGGCGTGGAATCGGCATCGCGCTGCTTGATCTGGGCCAGCGTTTGGTAGAAGATGCCCGCTCTGAAGCGCCATTCGGGGTTCTGGCCGTCTTTCTTCAGCGCGGCTTGCACCTTGCGCACGCCGTCGACGGCATCGAGGTTGCCCTCGCCCCCGGCAAAAGCCAGCGCCTGCCGCTCGACGGAGTCGAGCTCCTTCTCGGCTACGCAGCTCTTGGCGCCGCCCGCCACCCAGAACGCCAGCACGCACAGGCAGGCCATCGAGATTGAAAACGCACCCATCGTGCCGGACCCGATAACGGTCTCGCCGCGCAGTATCCTCTGCCCGGGCGATCCGATCCATTCGACGCGCGCGCTGGACTGCGATCTCGAGACGTGCATGCTGCCCAGCACGGCCACGATGCCAAGCACCAGCGCGAAGAGCAAGCCATTCGACGGCACGTGGAGGTTGAAGTCGACCAGGCTGTGCACCAGCACGCCGGCCGCGGCGGCCATAAGGCCGATGATGAGCCCGCGCGAATACAAGCTGCGCTTCCGCGACAGGCTGCCGATACCGTGCCGGCATAGCAGCGCAACGAACGCAATGGCGATGGCGAAACCCACCAGCCCCATTTCCACGATGAGCTGCAGGTAATCGTTTTCAACGTGCGTGAAAGTGAGCTGCACGGGCAGGCTCTTGTACATCGGAAACACATACCGGAAACAGCCCAGCCCCACTCCGAACAGCGGGAATGCAGCGATCATACGGAAGGTGTCCTTCCATACGTCCCAGCGGTACTCCTGCGAGGAATCGGTGAGCAGCCCCGCGCTTCGCGAGAGCAGCGGGCTGATGCCGATCACGGCTGCGCCGATCACCGCAAGGCAAAGCACGGCCACAAACGGGAAGACGTTCTTCTTCGCGGCCTTCGAGGCGAGCATCATCAGTGCAAACGCGGTGCTGCCGGCTGCGAGGCTGATCACGCCGCCGCGCGAGGCGGACGTCAGCACTGCGGCGGCCATCAGCGAAGCGGCAAACCCGAGCAGGATTTTCTTGTCGCGGTTGCGGGTGGCAATCATCATTCCCAGCGCGATCGGCACCACCATCACAAGGTAGCCGGCAAAGTGATTGCGGCTCACAAACGGGCCGAAGAAAAGCGCCCCGGGCGGAGCGCTCCTGAACCACAGCATCTTGCCGTTTGGTGCAGCGGCGCCCAGCACGCCCAGCATCGCCACCACGAAGCCCGTGACCACTATGGCCGTGAGCAGGCGCGATACCTGCGAGCGCCGCCGGATCGTGTTGATCACCACGATAAACGCAATGGCATATGTAGCCACCATGAAAAGCGTGGATTGGCCCACCGATCTGTTTGCGGAGATGCACCGGGATTCTTCCGACGGCGGCATCGGGGCCGCCGGCGGGGCGTCGAGCGCGGGCGGCACCGCACCAGGCAGCGTGCCCGTTTGCGAATAAACCGTTGCCGGCGACACCCGCGACGCCAGCACGTCGGGCAGCGGAACGAGCTGCAGGCACGCCAGGATGATGAACGCCGCTATGAGAAGGTTCAGCGGCGTTTTCACGCACACGAGCTTGCGCCTCACTATGGCTCTGAAGCACCAGAGCGCGCACATGCCGCTCACTGAAATCTGCACAACAAGCTTCGACCAGCGCTCCGTTGCACCAAATGCCAAAGGCGTGAACGCGATGAGAAGAATAGCCAGCAGCTCTATCATGCCGTCCAGCACGCGCACCGATGTGCGGTCGATCACGTGCGGCCGCGAGCTGCGGTCGTCATACGTCGGCATCTGGCCGATCGTCTTGTCGCCGTTCTGCTGAGTTTCGAGTTTCGAGGATTGCTCCTGCATCAAGACCTCCCCTGGCTGGTCTGCACTGCTATGCACTGTTGATGATTCCGCCGAACCACGACCGCAACGGCTGGGGTTCGGGCACCGTTATAAGCTCGCCGTTCACCACGGCGCGAGGGTTCTCGCAGGCCATTGTCATTGCGTAGTCGCCTGCATATTTTGAAGCCTTCTGCAAAGCGTCCCAGATGCAGGGGGCGCGGTGGTCGGCCGAGTGCGCATCGGTGGCGATGAAATGTGCGGCGTTCATTTTCAGCAGCGAGATCGCACATCGTTCGGCCTCGGGGCCGAATGTGCCCACGATGCTGTCGGCGGTGATCTGCACCATCACGCCCGACTGCACGAGCCGCACAATGGTATTCGGGTTGCGCTGCACTTCGAGGTTCCGCTCGGGGTGCGTGAGGATCACGCCGATGCCGTTCACGCGCACGTCAAAGATCACCTCGTCGAGCCAGTCGGGCATGCTCTGGCGGGGCGGTTCGAGCAGCATGTACTTGCCTTGGCGTGCGATAGTGAGGCGGCCGTTGGCGGTCAGTTCCTTCAGGCGCATGTGCGGTGCCACGTCTGCTCCGGGCAGAATTTCGAGCGGCAGACCTTCGCGTGCCGCGGCGGCCCTCAGCAATTCGAGGGCGGCGTCTACCGTTGCATCATCGGGCTGGAAGCGGTCGTTGAAATGCGGCGTGGCAACGATCGTCCTGATGCCGTCGGCCACGGCCAGCCTGCACATCGCCAAAGACGTCTCGAGGCTGTCGGCGCCGTCGTCGATGCCCGGCAGGATATGGCAATGGATATCGCACAAGCCTGTTGCCTGTTCTTTCGTGTCCGCCAAAACATGCTCCCGCTAGTTCGAGTATGTGCGGTGATAGTAGTAGTAATACGAGGAATCGCCGTGTTCGGATTCCACATTGTTCAGCACGGCGCCGATCACGCGCGCGCCCACGGTGTCGAAATGCTTCTTGGCCAGTTTGGCACAGCGTTTATCGGTTTTGCCGGCTTGTATGACGTGAATGAGGCCGTCGGCCTTGGCCGCCGCCAGCCTGCTGTCGGTTACGGCCATAACCGGCGGCGTATCGATCAGCACGCGGTCATAGCGCTTCCTGCATTCTTCGAGGAGCTGCGTCATCCTGTCGGAGTTGAGCAGCTCGGATGGATTTGGCGGCGTGGGGCCGGAAACGATCACATCCACGTTGGGTATGCACGACGGCATCACGATGTCGCCGAGCCGGCACTTGTTCACGAGATAGGTGCTGAGGCCGCGGTTGTTGGGCAGATGCAGCGAGCGGTGCAGCCTGGGGCGTCGCATGTCTGCGTCCACGAGCAGCACTTTCTCGCCGCCCTGCCCGAGCACGGTGGCGATGTTGATAGCGGTTATTGTTTTGCCCTCGCCGGGCATAGCGCTCGAGATCACGATGTTCTTCACCTCGCCCTGCGGCGATGAGAACGCGAGGCTCGTGCGAATGGCCCTGTATGCCTCCGACGCTGTGGATTTGCTGTCGAGGTGGGAAATGAGGTCGCGATTCTCGCCGATCTCGTCGTCTTCCTCGATCTCGGGCACCATGCCCAGCAACGACTCGCCCAGCTCCTTCTCCACGTCTTCGGCTGTGCGGATCGAGTTGTCCATCATATCGAGCATCACGCACGCGCCGCATCCGACCACTGTGCCCACGATCAATGCCAGCAGCAGGTTCAGCGCTACTCTTGGCCGATAAGCATAACGCGACATTTTTGCTGCGTCTACCACGCTCACCTTCGATGCCTTGATCTGGGTTGAAGCCACAGCTTCCTTGCTTCGTGCGAGGAGCGCCTGGTAATGCTGTGTGCTGGATTCCAGCTCGCGCTTCAGGATGTTGTAGTCCACGGCGGCGTCCTGCAGGCGCATCGCCTCCTGCTGCTGGATCTCGAGTTCCTTCCGGAGTGCGGCCACGCGCTGCTCGGATGCCCTGCATTCGGTCTCAGACACCCGCACCCATTTCTGTGCCTGCTCGTCGATCGACCGGCGCAACTGGCCGATGCGGGCCTGCAGTCGAACGCAATCCGGATATTGCGGCTTGAATGTTTTCAGGAGGGTGGAGTATTCGCCTTCGAGTTTTGCCACCTCTTCGCGGAGCTTCTGCACCACCACGTCGGTTATGCCTATCGAGCTGCCCAGCGGGTCCGATTTCATCGAGTCGTAAGTAACGCGCTTCCTGATGCGGTCGGCTTCGGCCTCCGTGATCATGGTATTCAGTTCGGTAACGCGCTGGGCGTTGTTGGCCTTCATGTCTTCAAAGGAATGCAGCCCAAGGTGCTTTGTGCTGGCGTGGAGCTTGCGCTCGATATCTTCGAGGTGCGCCTGCTGTTCGCTAACCTGTTTGTCAATGATCACACCGGCCGTTCGCGACGCCTGCATCTTCATGTCCACGCAATTCCTGATGTAAATCTCCGCCCAGGTGTTTGCGATTTCGGCGGCCAGTTTGCTGTTGTGCGCCACTACGCTCAGCTTGACGAGGCGGCTCCCGCGGACGGGGTCGAGGTCGAGCATGTCGAGCAGGCTTTTCACAACAGATTCCTTGCGGTCGTCTTCGTTGATGTCGTCGGGGCCGGGCGTCTCGCTGAAATGTGCGATGAGGCTTCGCGGGAAGCCCGGCTGCAGCTCGCGCTGGAAATCGGCGTCTGCACCCAGATTCAGCGCCTGGGCCACTTTCTCGGCGAGGTTGCGGCTGCGAATGACCTCCACCTCGGTCTTGATCAGCTCATCGGTCGACTCGTCGGGTATGACGAAGCTTTCAAACGAGAGCACCTTCAGGTCGTCTTTGTTGATCCTGATGACGGCGGTGGCCTTGTATGTGGGCTTTTGCGAGAAGGTGTAGACGGCCACAACGGTCATGACGATCAGCAGAAACGACAATGCAGACCACCGCCGTTTCCAGATGATGCGCAAGATGGCGCGCGCGTGCTCGACGGCCAGCGAGGTGGCGTCGGACGGAGCATCAAACGAAGGAGCATCTGCAGAAGGATTCTTGGCCACGTTGGCCCTCCCAGGCTGTTCTATTGAAGCTGAGTGCTTATGCCCAGCACGCTCTTGATGAAGTCGAAGGTGCCGTACACAGGCACTTTCCACAGGCTCGGCTGGGCCTCGATTACGTCGGATTTCTCGAGCGTTACGTCGGAAGCCTTGCCCTCGCAGGCAGCGGCAAGGTCGATGGTCTGCACTTCCACATGGTCGGGGGATGTTCTGCGCACAAGACGAACACGGCGGGACGATGTGGTGGTGAAGTCGCCCGCCGCGCCGATGGCTTGCAGAGCTGTCATGTCTTTGCGAAGCGGATACGCACCGGGCGTTTTCACATAGCCGGTTACAAACACATAGCCGCCCTCGGGCACGTAAACCGAATCGCCCGCCTTGAGCGGAACGTTCTGACCCAAGTCGCCCTTTTCGAGCAGGGCCTTGAGATCGACGGTTCTCACGGAATTGCCGCCGGCGCCGTCACTCTTGCCGACGTGCACCTCGTTGCCCGCTTTCTCGGTGAGCCCGCCCGCCTCGGCGAGGGCGTCTACCAGCGTGCAGTTTGCCTTCTTCAGGATCACAGTGCCCGGCTTTGTAACGGCACCCACCACGGAAACGCGGTAGCTGTTGTATTCCTTCACAAACACCGACACATACGCTTCGTTCATGTAGCGTTCGGTCAGGGCTTTCGCTATCGTCTGCTCCACCTCGGGGGCAGAGCAGCCTGCCGCCTTCACCGTTCCAACCAGCGGAAACTCGAACGTGCCGGACGCAGGTATTTGCAGCGTGGTATCGAGGTCCTTCACGCCGTGCACCTTCACATCGATCACGTCGCCGGTGCCCAGGCGGTAGTCCTCGCATGGCAAGCTTTCGGAAATCTGCTGAATCAACGCAAGGCTGCGGCCGTTGTCTTCTTGCGGCACTGCAAACGTGCTAACCGTTCTGCCGCAGCCCATCAAGAGGGCGAGCACAATGAAGCACAGTAAAAAAAACAATCGCCTGAACCACATGTTCATGTTGAACCTCCCGGAGACTTCAAGGGAGCGTGCCGCGCTGTGCGGCCCGGCTCCCACAGGCATTGATTGCTATTCCGGATGCGGAGCGTACGGGCTGGCGGTCCTGCTCCTGTCATGGTCGGCCACCGCCAAACCAAAGGAGGCCACCGCTGCAGCGGGCACGCCAAGGATCGCAGCCTTGCTCGTGGTGCTAAGGCCCGACCACCAGCCGGGCTTTTTCGACCCCACAATACTCTCGGCCGGCACCACGCTCTTCACCTGCGAACTTTTGCCGGCCTCCACGTTTGCGCTGACCGGGGTGCCGCCTTCCGGCAGCACAATCACTTTTCCAGCCCCGGGCGGCACATCCATGGTAAACTCGCCGTTGGGGCCGGTAGTTGTCATTGCGATCACCTTGCCGGATTCGTCATATCCCGTTACCGTGATATCCGGCAGGGGAATGGAATCGAAGGCCAGCACATTTCCTTTCACCACCGCGGCATCCGGCGGCACGGCGGCTCGCGCTGCCGGCGCATTATCCAGCACCAATGCCCTCACCGGCATTGCGATCACCATAAGAACAGGCACAGCGACTGCCACGCAAATTCCCCTCACGAAACTCGATCTTAGCTGAGACATCTTTCTCCTCCGCTAAGGGATTATGAAAGAAATACCCTGTGCTCGCGTCTATGCACGTTGGCAATAGCCACACTCACAGTCTCGGACGGAGGGGGCGAAAGTTTGCTGTTTTCAAGGCGGAATTGCCTACAGCAAAAGGCTTGCCGTCAGCCGTTTTCTCTTGTGGAAAATGCTGTAAGTGATTGATTAGTATGATCTTATGGTGGAGGAGCGTAGACGGGCTGCGGGCATTCGTGCTGCATTTCACGCCAAAAGCAGCGATAATCCAGCACAGTAAGGTGCTGGAAATGCCTGCACGACAATAGCTTTATGGCGGCGAAAGGCACGGGGGAGGAGGCTCTTGCGCCCCCTCCCCCGGATACCTGAAAAACAAGGCATGACTACCTGCTGAACTGCACCTTCACCGCCTGCCGGGGCGCAGCGGTTACCGGCTGCTCGGCGGTTGAGCCGTCCGGCCAGCGGGTTGTTACCGTGCTCACGATGGCTTTCGCGGTAGGGTTCCACACGTGAACGGTGCGGCTCGATGCGGCGCCGGCTCCCATCATCGCCGCCTGCGGCACTACCACGCCCAGTCGGTCGTCGGCGGCCGATGCCAGCCCGCCGCCAAACACCATCTCGCCCACCAGGCAATCGGTGCCCTGATAGCTGGCCAGCAGCGTCTGGTCGTGCGGGTTCTCGTAGGCGAGGTATGGGAGGATGTCGTAGAAGTCGCGTTCGCTGCCGATCGAGTTTCTTTTCACGAAATGCACGCCCATCGCCTCGTCGAGGATTCGCTTCACCGATCGTGCGGCGGGAAATTGTGCGAGGCCGGTGCGGGCAAAATACCAAAGCACGTCGTAAAAGCCGGCCTCGAGGTCCTCGTCGTCCATCATCGCCGCCACGCACAGCAGCGGATTGCTCGTTTCCCACGGCGGGAATTCGGCGTACTGGTCGCGGCCCGCGTTTGTGCCGTTGGCCCAGCCCCGCCAGTCGAAGTCAGGATCGCCCGAGTTATTGTGCGTTACGTAGTTTACCGACAGCAGCAGCCTTGCGAACCGCAGCGCGGCCGTGCGATAGGCTTCCTGCTGCGTTGTGCGGCAGGCCATCAGATTTGCCAGCGCGGCATGGCCGTAGCCCATCGGCCTGATCTGCCCGCCGTGCATCCTGTCGGCGCGGCGCGAGCAGCCAAACCCCCAGAAGCTGCCGTCGAGCTCGCGGTTGATCTCGTCAAGCAGAACCAGGGCCTGCTTCGTGTAATCGGCATTGCCGTAAATGCCGCCGCCGAGCAGCAGACCTTCGGCGATGCAGGCCTGGTTGCCGTGGTCCATCACGCGTTCCTTGCCGTTTTCGGCCACCGAGCTTTCATGCGAATTCCTGACCATCATCTCCGCGGCCTCGGCGATCCTGCTTTGGCGCCCGGGCCCGGCCGTCCACCAGATCGAGGGAAGGGTGCTGATCGACACACCAAGCCGCTTCGGATCGCGCTCTTTCACGTAGCTGATGAATATCGAGTCCAGTTCGTCGCATTTTGCGGCCAACTCATCGTCGCCGCGCATCAGCGCCTGGTAATGAAAGCCGCCCGACCACTGCGGCCACCAATGATACGAGTAATCGCCGCCGGCCTTGGGCCGCGAGCCGGCGGCATACGTGGTGATGCCCTTGCCGCGCAGATAAAGGCCGGTCACGCCGTCGCCGCAATAAACGTCGCGCAGCCATTTCACGGCCGTCTGCCAGGTTACGCCGCGCTGCGTCGCGTTGTCGTACGCCGCCACTCTGCCGTTCGCGGGCAGATCGCACGCCGCCGCGCGGCTCCACGCTGCAAACAGCATCGTGTCTAGCGTGCCGCCGGGCAGCGAAGAGTCGAAGCTCAGGACCAGCCGCTGGGCGTGCTTGGCCTTGCCCTTGTATAGCACGTTCGGGTCCTTGTTGAACGCGCTCGACCAGTTCAGCGCGCCCACGATGAACTTGTAGCCGCGCAGGTTGGCGCGCTTGTTTTCCGACCACTCGTCCGAGTCCTTCGCCACGGTGCGCGTAGGCGTTACGAAAACGTCGCGCACCTTGCACACGTTCCAGTCGCCTATCACGGTTGTGTAGCGTGCGTTCGAGCCGTCGGCATTCCGGATCGTCTGGCACAGGATCGGTATGTTGCACGGGCCGGTGATCCGCACCGACGCCTCGCGCGAATACTGCCACACTGCATGCTTCCACTGCGCCGGCGTCACCTGCTTTGATCCTTCCCACCGCGCCACGGGGTTCTGGCCGATCACCGTTGTCACGTTCTCGGTGCCGTCATACTCGTATGGCGTCTCGAAAGTGGAATAAGCTTCCATCAGCTCCAGGCTCTCGGCCGGCACGAAGGTGCAGTCCATCACAAACCCGCCGCTCGCCTTGTCGGGCTGAATCCTGATGCTCCACGGCACGTCTACGTTGCCATACCTGCAAACGGCCCGGAAGATCGCCCCGCCGCCGCGCACGCTCTCGGCCTCGTCTGCAAAAGCAGGATGCACGTGGCCGACCGACAGCCACTCGTGGTCCTTGAATCGCAGCATCTTGCGCTCGCCCTCGTAAAACCAGTCGGGCGTCCAGCCC
>DATLAR010000177.1:0-27866 GCA_035527355.1 Planctomycetota bacterium | reverse complement strand
TGCGGCGGTCGTTGATTACGGCGGGCAGCCCGGACGGCGTGACGCCGGACGAGTTTTTCGGCATCATAGTGGTATCGTTTGGCGTGTGCGTTGTTACGGGCGGGATCATGTTTGCGCTGCTGAGCTACCAGGACGTGCCGTCGCTGGCTGTGCTGGCGTGGGTGATGATGGGAATGCTGGGAATCTTTCTGCCGCTGTTCTGGCTGCGCGACAAGTTGAAGGTGCGGCGGTTGACGATCACGCGCGCGCTGCCATACTCGCTGGACCTGCTGACGCTGTGCGTGGAGGCGGGGATGGATTTCACGATGGCGATCGCGCGGATCATTCGCAAGCTGGGCGACCAGCCGCTGTCGTATGAGTTTGCCGAGCTGCTCAGGCAGATACGCGTGGGCCGCACGCGCGGCGAGGCGCTGCGCGATCTGGCCGAGCGGGTGGACGTAACCGAGCTGACGAGCGTGGTGAGCAGCCTGATCCAGGCAGACGAGCTCGGCGCGAGCCTGGGGCCGGTGCTGCGGATACAGTCGGACCAGCTCCGCGTGCGGCGGTCGCAGCGGGCCGAGAAGCTGGCATCGGAGGCGCCGGTGAAAATGCTGTTTCCGCTGGTTGTGTTCATCTTCCCAACGATTTTCATAATGATCGGCGGAACGATCTTTCTGAACTACCTGCAGCACCAGTAGGGATCGGCGAGATGAAAAGCTTGTGGAATGCAACGCGCAACGCGCCCGCCGTGAACGAGCTTGAGACGGCCGATAGCCCCGTTTCGCGTGCGGTGGGGCTGCTGGGCCGCCGGGCGCTGCCGGAAGGCCGCGGGCTGCTGATAACGAAGTGCAGCAGCATCCACATGTTTTTCATGAGCTTTGCCATCGATGCGGTTTTCCTGGATGGCGCGATGCGCGTCATGAAGATTGCGGCGGAGCTTCGGCCGTGGAAGGTGGCGTCGTGCGGCGGCGCCCGCCACACGCTGGAGTTGCCCGCCGGATGGGCCGCGAAGGCAGGCATTTGCGTGGGCGACGAGCTTGTGTTTTCGAGTGAGCGATCAGTTTCGGCGGAATCAAGAATGGAAGTGTGAGCGAGCAATGGCTTCGGGCATTCTTCAGCTATTAACGGGCGAGTACGCGGGGCAGAGCTTCCTGCTGGACGGGACGGTTTTGATCGGCCGCGACGCCGGCTCGCATATTCGGATCAACGACAAGTCGATCTCGCGCAAGCACGCTCAGATCGAGGAGCGGCCCGACGGCTACCGACTGGTAGACCTTGGCAGCCAGAACGGGACGCTGCTGGACGGTGCGCCGGTGAAGGAGGCGATGCTCACGGGCGCGTGCCGGCTGGTTTTCGGGAAGATCGAAGCCGATTTCAGCCTGGTGGAATCAGGCTTGCCGGCCGCGGTGCCGGCAAAGCACGGGAAATCGGCCAACGGGGATGCAGACTGGCAGAGCCTGCCGGCGGGCCCGGCCAGCCTGGACGATATTTTTGTGCCGCCGAAGAGCCTCGATGAGATAGACAAGCGCGACGCCGAGAAGAAATCGCTGGCACGCCATAAGCTGCAAGACCTGCTGTTTGTGGGGCTGCTGGTGCTGATGCTGGCTATCGGGGCAGTGGTTTTTCTGTCGATCGGCAAAGAGAGCCGCATTCCAACTATCGACATAGTGCTGGCGCGGGGCGAGAGCAAGCTTGTGCCGTTCCAGGGGCTGGGCGGCGACGCGCAGGTATCCGGCCACGAGCAGGTGGCAACGATCGAGCGCGACGAGGAATACCGCTGGCTGCTGAGCATAACGGGCAGCGATATCGGCGAGGCGCGAGCCGGCATTTATTCGGGCGGCAGCAGGGTGGGCACACTCAATATCGTTGTGAAGGGCAGCAAACCGAAGGAGCAATTCACGGAGCAGCTAAGGGGGCTGAGCGAGGAAGAGCGGATAACGATGGCCGAGTCGCTCGTGGCACAGGGCGAGAGCATGGAAACGGACTCGATGTGGAATGCGCTGCAGATGTATCGCAGGGCCGAAACGGTGTGCAGGGCGATACCCGGCGCGCCGCCCGTGCGGATGCTGGCAGCAAAGAAGGCGCGCACGGTGAAGGAGAAGATAGACAAGCGAGCCAATGAGCTGATGGACGAGGCGCGTGCGGCGCGCAAGAGCCGGCGGATCATCGACGCCGCGCGCACGCTCAACGAGGTGCGGTCGCTGATTCCGGATCCGTCGGACAAGCGCCATCAGCGGGTGACGATTATTCTTTATTCGGAGTATCCCGAGCTGATGCGGCCATCGATCAAGAAGTAGGCCCGGGATTGTGGCCGAGTGCGGGATCGAGCAGAGTTTCTTATGTTTGTATTGGCGTGGGCACAGGGCCCAGAGGCCGCGGCTCTCAGGCACCAGGAATGGCGAGTTGAAAATGAGATTCATCGTAAACAACGGTAAAGAAGAGCATCCGTTTGAGATACAGCCCGGCGTGAGCATAGTGGGGCGTGATCGCATGTGCGACCTTAGAGTGCAATCGGGCATGATCTCGCGCCGCCACATGGAGTGCTATCGCGAGGGAAGTGCCGTGCGCATTCGCGACCTGGGCAGCTCGAACGGCACACTGGTGAACGGCACGCGAATCGCGCGGCCCGTGGTGCTGCAGGACGGCGACGAGGTGCGGCTGGGCGATATACGATTGGTGTTTGAAGCATCGGCCGGCGGCGCACCCGCGGCGGCTGTGTTTGCGGCGGCCGGCGAGCCTTCGGCCGCTCGCCCCGTGGCGCTCGAACCCGACGAGCCGATCGTGGCATCGGTGGAAGTGCTGGAACCCAGCGGCAATGCAGACGATCACACCCCGCCCGACGGCAGCTTTGTGCCGGAGGTTTACCGGCCGGACGCCGGCAAGCCCATCCTCACGCAGCGCGACGGCAAATGGTTCCTTCGCGATCCGCGCACGAACCGCGAGGTGGAAATAGTGCCCAAGGGCAGCAGTGCGGCGGCGGCCGGGCAGGACAAGCGCAATAAGCTCATCGCGTGGTGCGTGCTGGGCGGCACGTCGCTGCTTGCCGTGCTGATAGTTGCCCTGGCGGTGATGAGCTGGCTGGGCCAAGACACCAAGCCCGTGCACAAATATTCCGATGCGGAATACAAGGCGGTGATCGACAAATCCATCAAGGCGTTTGAGACGGGCAAAACGGCCGATGCGGTTCAGGCGCTGAAAGATATTCATGATGATCGCCCGGAGCTCAAGATGGCCGGAGCGGTGCTGGAGGTGGTGCGCAATCTTGACAAGGCCGGCGCCGATCTGACGGAGATGGACACGGACACGTATAACACGCTGGACAAGCTCTTGCAGGATCTGGAGCAGCGGCCTTACTATTCGAGCCTGTCGGCAAAGGTGGCGATGTGGCGCAACAAGATCGATGTTGCACAGAACGAGATCAGCATCCTCAACGAGGCAAAACGTTTCGAGGCGAACAAGGAATACGCAAAGGCATACGAGAAGGCCAACAAGCTGCAGGCCGAGCGGCCCATCCGTCAGAAGAACGCGGAATACATACGCGGCCTCGAAGAGAAGGCACGCATGCACTACGTGAGCCAGGGCGACCATAAGAAGACGGAGGGAAAATGGGACGAGGCAATCGCGTTTTACCAGCAGGCCGTGAAATACGCGCCCACGGTTTATCACGTGAAGGAGATCACCGAGAGGGAGAGCGAGTGCAGACGCATAATGGCAGACCAGAAGCATTACGCGGGTGCCGAAGCGAGTTTCAACGACGGCAGGTTTTCGGAGACGCTGGCCCTGCTGGACAAGATCGACCCGAAGAGCCCGCTTGCGAAGGATGCGGCCGAATTGCGGAAGGACGTGCATTTTGAGCAGGCACGCGAGCGGGTGCTGATGCTGTATGCCAACGGCAGCGCGCTCGAGGCGGTGAAGATCATCCGCGAGCAGCAGCTAGACGAGACGCAAGCGATGCACCAACTGCGCGAGAAGGCGATTGCGGTGCATCGCGCGTTTGACGAGGCAAATGCCGCCGCGGAAAAGGAAGGCAATACGAGCGAGGCGATAAGAGCCTTTCAGCGAGTGCTGGATCTTGAGAGCGACAAGAAGAACTACTACCACAGTATTGCGGCAAAACGGCTGCAGATGCTTGACAACCCCACGCTGCTGGCGGCGGAATATCTGAAGAAGGGCAACGACGCGTTTGGTGCGGGCGACATGGTGGCGGCGCGGCGTTTCTGGAACGAGGCGTTTGCAACCGACCGCAAGAGCGGGGCCGCTTCGCTGGCTATGCTGGACAAGGAGGCGAACAAGCGCTACCTGGAGGCGAAGGCGTATTTCAGCAAGGGCGAGCTTGCGCAGGCCATTGATTTTTACAAGATGGCTATGAAATATGCCGAGCCGGGCACGGATGTATACAACAAGGCGCACAACGAAATGCGCGAGGCGCAGACGAAGCTGAAGAGCATCGAGTCGAAGCCCCCACCCCCGCCTGAGGAAGAATGATCGCCGTGTCGATGGTCTTCCTCACGGCTTCTTTGCAGAAATCCTCGTCGCCAACGCCGCCGGCGATGGTGACGTATTGCCGGCCTTCCTTCTCCACGAAATCGCGGGTCTTGCGAGCGTCTTCCTGCTCGTCATAATGCATGAGAGCCACGCCGGCGCCTTGCTTGGCGAAAAGCACGGCCACAGCCCAAAGGGTTCTTCGGGCGGGGATGCGGTTCCTCTGCCTGTTTCAACAAACGCAGGCCGCGAAATGCGGCAGCCGGATTATGGCGGAAAGCGAAAGCGATGTTTGGTATATTTGGGTTGTTTGCTGAAATGAGAGCCGCAGATTCGAGGACAGCCGCATGCGTTGGATATTGCTGATAGTCTTGTTGTTTATAGGCCTGCCGATTCTGGAGCTGTATCTGCTGTACAAGCTCGCGGGGGCAACGTCGGTGCTGGTGGCGGTGGGGCTGCTGATAACCACGGGCGTGCTGGGCGGGATAGCGGCAAAATGGCAGGGCGTGGCTACGGTCCATCGGCTGGCGTGGAACCTGAGGCGGGGGCAGTCGCCCACCAATGCAATTCTCGACGGCGTGATGATCCTGGTGGGGGGCGTGCTGCTGATCACTCCGGGGATTATCACCGACTTCGTGGGTTTGTGTTTGCTGGTGCCGCCGATTCGCAGGCCGCTGCGGCGATACGTGAAGAAGCGATTTCTGGGCCGCCTCTACGCGATCGGCGACCGGCCGGCCCCGCCCGCCGAATACGTGGAGTATGAGGTAAAGAAGGACGACACGGATTGAAGCCGGGAATGCGCGGGCCGACGGTAACTGTACTGCTTTTTCTTTGCCTTTGGGTGTTTCTTCCAGTATAATCCTTTCTGTTTTCCAAACACCACCGTAAAGACCGTTTGGCAGGACTGCTAATGAAGATAGGCGTGCTGGGAGGGACATTCAACCCGGTTCATATCGGGCATCTGATCCTCGCCGAGCAGGTTCGCTGTGCGGCCCGGCTCGAAAAGGTTCTGTTCGTTCCCGCACACTGTCCTCCCCACAAGGCCACAGATGAAATGGCGCCCGACGAGCACCGCCTGCACATGGTGCAGCTTGCGGTGGCCGGCAATCCGTATTTCGTGGTTTCCGAGATCGAGCTGAAGCGAAAAGGCACATCGTATACCTACGATACTATGCGGCTGCTCTGCGAGGAAAACCCCGGCGACGAGTTCCATTTCATAGTGGGGGGCGACACTGTGCCCGAGCTTCCCTCGTGGCACCGCATCACGGACCTGCTGGACATCTGCGATTTCCTGATCGGCGACCGCCCCGGCCACCTGGTGAGATGGGAGGCGCTCGAAGCGGCACTGCCGTCGGCGCAGGTGAGCAAGCTGCGCAAGGGCGTGGTTTACACCGTGCCCGTTGGCGTTGCGTCAAGCGATATCCGCCACCGGATCAGGCACAACCATACAATCAGGTATCTGGTCCCTGCAAAAGTTGAGGAGTATCTGACCGAGCACGGCCTCTATAAATGAACGTGCGGCGTTTTACGGCACAAGGCGACTATGGGAAAGACTCTCACACAAAAGATAATAGAGCAGCATATTGTAGACGGTGCGCCCGGCAAGACGGCCGAGATCGGCATCCGCATCGATCAGACGCTCACGCAAGACGCCACCGGCACGATGGCGTACTTGCAGTTTGAGGCAATGGACATCCCGCGCGTCCGCACCGAGCTGTCGGTGAGCTACATCGACCACAACACGCTGCAGACGGGTTTCGAGAACGCCGACGACCACCGATTCCTGCAATCGATCGCGTTGAAGTATGGCATTCTTTTCTCGCGCCCGGGCAATGGCATCTGCCACCAGGTGCACCTCGAGCGGTTTGGCGTGCCCGGCAAAACGCTGCTGGGGTCGGACAGCCACACGCCGACGGGGGGCGGGCTGGGAATGCTGGCCATCGGTGCGGGCGGGCTGGACGTGGCCGTGGCGATGGCGGGCGGGCCGTTTTACATACCGGCGCCGAAGGTGCTGAACGTGCGCCTGCAGGGCAAGCCCGCGGCCTGGGCATCGGCAAAAGACGTGATTCTCGAGCTTCTGCGCCGCCTCAGCGTGAAGGGGGGCGTGGGCAAGATCATCGAATACAGCGGGCCGGGCATCGAGTATCTTTCGGTGCCGGAGCGCGCCACGATCACAAACATGGGCGCCGAACTCGGCGCCACGTCGTCGATTTTTCCGAGCGATGAGCGCACGCGCGAATTCATGCAATCGCAAGGCCGCACCGCGCAGTGGCGGGCTTTGGCCGCCGACGCCGACGCCGCATACGATGAGAGCGTGGAGATCGATCTCGCGGCCCTCGAGCCGATGGTTGCACTGCCGCACAGCCCCGACAACGTGTTGCCGGCGGCTCAGGTGGCGGGCACTCCGGTTGCACAGGTGTGCATCGGAAGCTGCACAAACTCGTCTTTCCGCGATCTCGCAATTGCGGCGGCGATCCTCAGAGGAAAACGAGTTCATCCGAATACCAGCCTGGTTGTCTCGCCCGGCTCGCGGCAGGTGCTGCTGATGATCACGCGCAGCGGCGTGCTGGCAGACCTGATCGCGGCGGGCGCGCGGATTCTGGAGTCGTCGTGCGGCCCGTGCATCGGCATGGGGCAGGCGCCGCCCAGCGGGTCGAACACGCTGCGCACGTTCAACCGCAACTTCAAGGGCCGATGCGGCACGGCCGACGCGGGTGCTTTTCTGGCCGGACCGGAAATCGCGGCCGCGAGCGCGATCGAAGGCAAGATAGCCGACCCGCGAGCGCTTGGCCCACGCATCGACGTCGCCGTGCCGGCCGCGTTTGAAACGGACGATTCGATGATCGTGCAGCCGGCGGCTGAAGCCGGCGGCGTGGAGATCGTGCGCGGGCCGAATATCAAGCCGCTGCCGCGCAAGCAGGCGCTGCCGGATGCAATCGATGCCGAGGTGCTGCTGAAGACGGGCGATAACGTTACCACCGACGACATAATGCCGGCGGGCGCGAAGGTGCTGCCGCTGCGATCCAATATACCGGCGATCTCGAAGTATGTGTTTGAGAATCTCGATCCGGGCTTCTCGGAGCGCGCCCGGCAGAAGGGCGGCGGGATCGTGGTGGGCGGCGCGAACTACGGGCAGGGCTCGAGCCGCGAGCACGCGGCGCTCGCGCCGATGTACCTGGGCGTTTCGGCGGTGCTGGCCAAGTCGTTTGCGCGAATCCATCGCGCGAACCTGGTCAATTTCGGCATCGTGCCGCTGCTGCTGAGCGACAGCGATTACGATTTGCTGGCGCAGGGCGCGCCGCTGCAAATGCCGAAGATTCGCGAATCAGTAGAGAAGCGCCGCGCTGTGGAGATCGTCGACAAATCCACCGGCCGCACGTTTGCGGCGAGGCTGGACCTCTCCGAACGCGAGTCTCGCATATTGCTGGCGGGCGGCCTGCTGAACCACACACGCAATTCCACCTGAAATCTCGCCGCGATATCATGTGCTATCTCGAGGCTTGTGCGAGGTGAAGCGATGTCATCTGCATTTCAGGAGATACTGCCCGGGCTGTTGCGGTGGAGCAGCCGCGTGCGCGGTGCGCAGCAGCCGGTGAATTCGTACCTGTGGCGGTGCGCGGATTCGTGGGTGATCGTGGATCCGGCGGAGGATCTGGCGCCCGATCTGCTGGCGGAAGCCGGCTGCGGCCGCGTGGCGGACGTACTGATAACGCACTTCCAGCGCGAGAACGCCGCGGGCGCGGCGAGCTTCCCGCGTGCCCGCGTGCACGTGCCGGCGGGCGACGAGTATCTCGCGGCCGGCGAGGCCGAATATGCCAGGCTGCTCGTTCCCTGGCCGCATCCGTGGGAGTGGGAAACGCGCGGCAATTTCAAAGCAAACAACAGCGGCGCCGCCAACGAGCGGCCCAGCATCCTGCCCATCAGCATTCATTCGACAATCTCGCCGGGCGGCCGCTGCCTGGGCTGCGAGGTGGTTTCCTCGCCCGGTCACGGCAAGAATGCCATCACTCTGATAACGGAGATCGAGGGCCGGCGCGTGGCATTCTGCGGCGATCTGATCTGCGGCGACGGCCGCATGTGGAATTGGTTCGACTGCAACTGGGACTACGGGCTTGAGGGCGGCCCGCTGGCGCTGATGGATTCGGTGGCGCGGCTGTTGGGCGAGAAACCCGACGTGCTGTGTCCGACGCACGGCCCGTTGATAAACGATCCGCAACCGGCCTTGCAGAAGCTGTACGGGCGGCTGAAGGCGGTGCTTGCGCCGAAGGCCAGCCAGGAGAATCCGCCGCCGATCAATTTCGCCGAGAAAGACAGCCCGGCCCCAGGCTTTCGCGAAATCCTGCCGTGCCTGCACCAGTGGCGCACCGGCAACTGCTGCGTGCTGGTGTCGCAATCGCGCCACGCGCTGATGATCGACGACGGCCTGTGCTATTGGGAGCCTCTGCCGCAGCGCGCCGAGCATCATCGCAAGGTGATAGCCAGCCTGAAGCAGGCACTAGGCATCAGGAAGATCGAGATCGTGATACCTTCGCACTACCACGGCGACCACACCGAGAACATCTCCGAGCTGGTGGCGATGGAAGGCGCGGAAGTGGTGTGCCTGGATACCGTGGCCGAGCCGATCGAGCATCCGGAACGGTTTGGCCTGGCCTGCCTGCTTCCGTGGTACGGCGCCGCGAGCGAGAGGTTTACCGTGCACCGGAAGCTTCGCGACGGCGAGCGATTCCGCTGGCGGGAATTCGAGCTGGAGATTTTCCACTTGGGCGGGCAGACGTACTATCACCAGGGGGTCGGCGCGACTATCGACGGGCTGCGCACGCTGTTTGTGGGCGACTCGCTGAGCGTGTGGCAGGGCTGCGAGCCGGTGCTGTGCTACAACGACGCCGAGCCGCTCGCCGGCGGCTGGCCGTATGCGGTGGGGCGGATGTGCGAGCGCCGGCCCGACCTGGCCGTGTGCGGGCACGGCATGGCCATTCGCGATCCGATGCCGTTTTTGGAACAGAAACGGCGGCTCTGGCATGAGCGACTGCGGGAATTCGGCGAGCTGGATTTCCGAGGCGACAGCCGCCGGTTCTTCAATCCGTTTCTGAAGGAATAGGGCGAATTGTAAAATATTGTAACGAGGCCCGGATACCGAAACATCCGTGCGGCGGACGGCACTAATATTGTGTGAGGATAAACCGCCGTTCACATCTGCCACTCAGGGGGCTTTCGATGAAGAAGAATACCGCGTCGCTCGTCGGCTATGGCATCCTTGGGGTGCTGGCGTTGGTGTTTGGGGTGAAGACGTTTCTGTTCGGCGGCGGCAGCTTCGAGGACCCCAACGATTCGCCGCTCTACAAATCCACGCTTGACCGTGCAATCGACAATTTCAAGGATTCATCGTTTGACGCGCGTGATGGCAAGCCCGCGCCGGTGGGCACTGGAACGCAAGGCAGACATGCGGCAAATGCTGCCGGCGGCGCCGCCAAGGCCGATCCGGCCCAGCAGTACCTGATCAGCGGCAGCCAGCTTTACCAGCAGGGCAAGTATGCGGAAGCGGCCGCTCAGTTTGAATACGCGGCCAGAATCTCGCCGAACGTGGGCATATACCAGTACCTCTATGCCGCATATGACAAGGCCGGCGACAAGGCAAAGGCGAAGCAGGCATACGAGAAGGTTTTGCAGTTCAGTAGTGCATCGGCCGGCAGCACGCCGGCCGGCAGCGTGAAGACTGCCGGCCAGAACGCCCAGCCTCCTGCCGGCGCACCCGCAAAGCAGCACGTTGAGTTGGGCGTGCAGCTTTACCATCAAAGGAAATACGCAGAGGCAATCAAGCAGTTCGAGGAGGCGGTGAAGCTGGACCCGAAGGATACAAACGCCTATAGCTGGATAGGCTACTCGTATTTTGCCCTGCATGACTACGGCAAGATGATCGGTACGTACGAGGCCGCGCTGCGGCACAATCCGGACGACGCGGAGTTGCATTACAATAAGGGCCTCGTGCTCAAGCTCGCAAACAAAACCGGGGAAGCGCGTGCGTCGTATTCCAAGGCGCTGGAGCTGGACCCCACGCACACGCGGGCACACGCCGGGCTTGGGCAGATTTTCCAGGCTGAGGGCAAGACCGAAGAGGCGATGAAGGAATTTCAGTATGAGATCGACTACTGCAACGAGCAGATGAAGCTGAAGCCCGAAGACTCGGCCACCTATTATCGCCTGGCGAGTTTCTATCTGCAAAACAACATCAACATCGCCGAAGGCCGAGGGCTGATCGCCAAGGCAATCCAGCTCAAGCCCGAGAACGTACAGTATCTTGTGGCCGCGTCACAGCTCGAGATGCGATCGGGCAACAGGCAGAAGGCAATCGAGCTAATCGATATGGCCTTGGCCAAGGAACCCGAATCGCAGTATCTGAAGCAGTTGAAGAAGAACCTGTTATCTCCGCCGGCTCCCGTAAAGCCGGTGAAAGAAGAATCTGACAGCAAGCCCGCCGATGAGGAAGCCCAGCCTGAGGACTAGCTTGGCCAGGGCGCCCGCCCGCGGGCGGCGGGAGAAGCCTGCATCTGTGATACCAGCCGCGCCCGCTGTGCCACACTTTTGCGCCCATCTATAGTGAAGTACAGTGTGGCTGAAAAAATACACTTACAAATCCTTACAAATATCGTGTTTTCGCTTGACATGGCCGTTTTCATGGGCTATAATTCTGCAGGACTTGGGGCATGGCAGCACAGTTCTACTGATTCGGCATATCGGTTTTCAGGTCTTTGCAGAGGACGCAGCAATGTCCAGGTATCATTACCGCCTGATCAATGAGTTGCGGATGCAGCTCTGCTACTCGCCCGAGCGACGCCGACGGGAGCAGTTGGAGCGGCTCGAGAAGCTGATCAGCGAGATTCGCCCAGGCCGCACCTACCGTTACGACGCCCTCGCCGAAAGCATCACCAACTACAGACCATCAAGGTGCCCGAGCGACAAGCTGCTGGGCGATCACCTGCGCTACGACCTCACGATGCTGGTGGAAGACCTCAGCTATCTGCTGGACATCGAGGCGGCGGACCAGCCCGACGAGATATACAGCGTCAACCAGTTGATGGACATGTTCGACGTGAGCCCGCGCGCGATCTTCGAATGGCGAGTGTCGGGGCTGCCGGTGCGATATTATGTGATGCCCGACGGCGAGAAGCGGATGGGCATTTCAAAGACGGCGATGGGCGAATTCATGGCCGCCACCGTTGCCAATGCCGTCCGCGCACCCAAATTTGCCAAAGTATCCGAGCGGCAGATCGTGCAGGAATGTGCCCGTGCGCTCGCCAAAGAGCCGCTGAGCCTCACCGAGCTTGCCGAAATGCTCGAGCAGAGATTCGGCTTGGCCCCGCTCGCCGCCAAGTACATCATCGTCCAGCACGACCGCCTCGATCACGAGAAGGCGCTCTATCGCGACACATTTGAGCCGCTTGCCGAGAGCGCCAAGCAGGGAATTTTCGCCGCCAATCGCGAAGGTGCCTCAATCCAGCGGCTTATGACCAAGTACAATCGCAGCCGCCATGACCTCTACCGCATCGTAAGGCAGGTGAAGGCCGAGCGGATCATCGGCGACGGCATCGAGTCCCTCTACAATGAGGAGTTTGACGCCCCGGATGCCGACCAGGTGATCCTGAAGATGGACCCGTCCGAGGGCAATCTGCAGCACGTGGGCCGGCGCGAAACCCACGTTC
This sequence comes from Planctomycetota bacterium, assembly GCA_035527355.1. GTDB lineage: Bacteria > Planctomycetota > PUPC01 > JABMSA01 > JABMSA01 > DATLAR01. Next base: position 15,708 of record DATLAR010000177.1, on the reverse strand, counting down.
CGGCGTATCTCACCGACCTCTGTAAGGTGCCGCTGCTGGGCAAGGAAGAAGAGCCCGATCTTTTCCGCCGGTACAATTACCTGAAATACAAGCTATCGAGCCTGTGGGAGAGCACCTGCCCTTCGCGGCTGAGCGCGGCCGCACTCGAAGAGATGCGGTGGCTGCGCAACGAGTCTACCGAGCTTCGCAACCGCCTGCTCGAGGCAAACCTCAGGCTGGTCATACGCATGGCGTACAAGCACGTGGGCCCGATGGCCAACGTGAATGAACTGATCAGCGACGGCAACGTGAGCCTGATGCAGGCCGTGGAAAAATTCGACTACTCGAAGGGATTCCGCTTCAGCACCTACGCCTCGTGGGCGATCCTCAAGAATTTCGCGAAGAGCATCCCGGAAGACAGCCATCGCAGCGAAAAGTTTGTTACGGGCCAAAGCGAGCTGCTCAATTCGGTGCCCGACAGCTCGGACCGCGTTGCCCGCGAGGAGGCCAGCACGTCGATGCGTAGCGCCATCAATCGCGTGCTGAGCAAGCTGAGCGTCCGCGAGCGCAAGATTGTGAGCTCGCGCTTCGGCATCGGCATAGAGGATCACGCCCAAACACTGGGCGAGGTGGGCAAGGACCTGAACGTTACCCGCGAGCGCGTCCGCCAGATCGAGGCCCGCGCCATCCAGAAAATGCGCAAATTCCTCAAGAAGGAATGCATCGAGATAGACGTCTGATGGCTTCGGCCTTCGGGCGCCCGTGCGTGATTCCTTCAACCCCCGCATAGCGAACCATCAATCCATTTCCGGCGGCTGGTTTTCTTTTGAAATACGTTCCGCATCGTGCTAACATCGTTAGCCGTTGTCATTCTTTCCGCCGCTGCTTTCAGCCGGGGTCGAAATGGTAGTAGTGATTGCCGTGATTGCCGCCGGAGCCGGGGCCTACGCGCTCTACTTTGGCTTCAACAGGATGCACCGCTATCGCGTGATTCAAGACACGCCCACGTCGAAAATCCGTTCGATGGCCATGGGCCTGGTGGAGATATGCGGCAAGGTAGCGGCCGACACATACATCAAGGCCCATTTCTCGGGCATCGATTGCGTGTATTACCGGTATGAGGTGAAGGAATACAGGCGGCACCGAAGCGGCAAGAACACGAGCTACCGGTGGGAGACCATCGACCGGGGCGAGAAACGAATGCCGTTTTTTGCCTGCGACGACAGCGGCCGCGTGCTCGTCCGGCCCGCGGGCGCGGAGTTCCACGTGCCGGTGGATAAGGTATTCCTTCGGCGTGCGGGCGTGCTCGGGCCGTTGATCCTCAGCGTTTTCGGGTCCGACTCCGCCGGACAGCGCGGCCAGCTTGTGGAGATCGATCCAAATGCTACCTCGTGGTTCAGCAGCGTTGGCGACCGCAAGTATTACGAGTATTACATCGCTCCCGAGGAAAGCATTTACGTGCTCGGCACGGCCGATATAGACCGCATGGCGCCGGACAGCGTGGTGCTGCGAAAGGGAGACAACGAACCGACGTTTATCATTTCAGATCGAAGCGAGCGATGTATCGTGAGCAACCTTTGGTGGCAGATGTTCGGCAGCTTTGCCGCAGCCTTTGTGCTGATTGCGGCGGCAGTGTTCGTCTTTTCCAGGTTCCTGTGAACGAGAGGGTTCTGCAATGCCAGTCAGAGTAGAGTTTGTGCTTGGAATAGTGGTGCTGTTCATCGTGCTGATCGGTGTAATCCTGATCGGCTATTTGATTTCGATCTACAACAGCCTGGTGCGCCTGAAGCACAACATCGAGAAGGCGTGGGCGAATATCGACGTGCTTCTCAAGCAGCGGCACGACGAGCTGACGAAGCTCCTGGCGACGGTGAAAGGCTACATGGCCCACGAGAAGGACGTGCTGACGCAGGTGACGAGGGCGCGAACGGATTTCATGAACGCAAAGACCGTTCATGAGAAGGCAGAGGCAGACGGTGTGATGACCGCGGCGCTGAAAACGCTTTTCGCCGTGGCCGAGAATTACCCGCAGCTCAAGGCAAACGAGAACTTCGCGCAGCTCCAGGGCCGCATCAGCGCGATAGAAAACCAGATCGCCGACCGCCGCGAGTTTTACAACGATTCCGTAAACACATTCAACATCAGGATCGCGCAGATACCTTACGTTTTCGTGGCAAACTTCCTCCGCTATACCCGCCAGGAGCTATTCAAGGTGACCGAGGAAGACCGCCGCGACGTCGAAATTCGTTTCGATACAGCGGGCTAGTCGTCGCTCGCCGTTCATTCGTGCAGCGACGATGGGCTAACTTCGCAGGCGGGCATACCGAATCTGTTGTAAACGGCCGATGGGCCGGCCAAGCGGCATCAGGAGGGATTGGCAATGTTCTTCGAGACTGTTTACACGCCCGGTCTGGCGCACATGTCTTACGTGATCGGCGACGCCGGCAAGGCGGCGGTGATCGATCCCCGGCGGGATTCCGAAGTTTACATCAGGATCGCGGGCGAGCATCAGGCCCGTATTACGCATGTTTTTGAAACGCACCGGCACGAAGACTTCGTGATCGGCTCGATCGACCTCGCGAGGCGCACGGGCGCGAGGATCTGCCATTCGCGGGCCCTCGATTTCGATTACGGCGAGGGTACTTCTGAGGGCGAAAGCTTCGAATTCGGCAGCATTGGCCTTTCGGTGCTCGCCACGCCGGGGCACACGGATGAGAGTATTTCGCTGGTGATGACGGATGCTGTGTCGGGTGCGGGGCCGGTGGCGGTTTTCACGGGCGATGCGCTGTTTGTGGGCGGCGTGGGGCGCACCGATTTCTACCCCGACCGTGCCGAGCAGGCGGCGAGCGCCCTGTACGACAGCATCTTTGAGAAGCTTCTTCCGCTGGGCGATGGCGTGCTGTTGCATCCGGCGCACGGGGCCGGCTCGGTGTGCGGCATTAGCATGTGGTCGCGGCGGTTTTCCACGCTGGGCTACGAGCGCAGGCACAGCTTTGCGCTGCAGAAGAGCCGCAGTGAATTCATCCGGCACAAGCTGAACGAGCACCACTACAAGCCGCCTTACTTCGCGTGCATGCACCGGTGGAACAAGGAAGGCGCAGTGCCGCTGGCGATGCCGGTGCCCGAAGCGCTGCAGCCGGGCGAGTTTTCAACAGCGGTGCGGGCGGGGATGGTGGTGGTGGACGTGCGCGAGCCGGAAGCTTTCATCGGCGCGGCAGTGCCGGGCAGCCTTTCGCTGCCGCTCGACATGCTGGCGAGCTTCGCGGGCTGGCTGCTGAGCTATGACGACGAGATCGGGCTGGTGGCCGACGGCTACGCGCAGGTGGAGGATGCGGTGCTGGGGCTCGTGCGGATGGGCTACGAACGTGTCAGCGCTTTTCTGGCGGGCGGAATGCCCGCGTGGCAGAGCAGCGGGCGGGAGTATCAGTCGATTCCGGCGGTGAACGCGCAGCGCCTGCTCGAGCGGATCGAATCGGGCGAGAAATTCCTTCTGCTAGACGTCCGCTCGCAGGGGGAGTATGACAGGGATCACATTCCGGATTCGCTGCATATTTACGTGGGCGAGCTTGCGGCGCGGCTGAAGGAGGTGCCCGAACAGAGGCCGGTTACGTGCTTCTGCAGCACGGGGCGGTGGGCTACGACTGCGGCGTCGATCCTTTGCCGTGGCGGAATCGAGATGGTGGAGGACTGCCTGGGCTCGATGGAGGCCGTCACCGCGGTCGAAGCACGCCGGGCGGCGGGCATCGGCCGGTAACCGGGTGGAAACCAGCCTCTGAATCGCGATTATGCTTGATTTTGGCGGCCATATGCCGTACACTGCTTACAATTAAATACGTTGCCTATTTGGCCCGTACTCTTGATTAAACTTACTGCCGATATTAATATTGAGTACACGGCGCGTCTATACCAGGGGAGCCGGGCTTGTCTGTTCCACAAAAAGAAGAGCGTCTGCAAAAGGTCTTGGCGGATGCCGGCATCGGCTCGCGCCGTGAGTGCGAAAAACACATCGCCCAGGGCCGGGTGGCGGTGGATGGCAAGATCATCACGGAAATGGGCGTGAAGGTGAACCCCGCCGAGCAGAGGGTTACCTTCGACGGCAAGCCGATAAGGGCAGAGCGAAAGGCGTATTTTCTGCTGAACAAGCCGCGGCATTACGTAACTACGCTTGCGCCCGAAGACGCGGGGCGGCGCGCCATCGATCTGCTGCGTGAGATGCAACTGAACCTGCGGCCGGCGGGGCGGCTTGATAAGGATTCTGAGGGGCTGATAATCTTTACCAACGATGGGGAGCTTATCAACCTGCTTACGCATCCGAGCCACCAGGTGACGAAGACCTACCTCGTGCGGGTGGAGGGCCGCCTGGATAGCGAGGATTACGAGGCCATGAAGAAGGGCGTGTTTATCGCAGAGGGCAGGGCGAAGGTGGTGGGGATCGGCACTATTTCGAGCAGCAGCAGGGAAACCCTGCTGCAGGTGGTGCTGAAACAGGGGATGAACCGGCAGATACGCAGGATGTTTGCGAAATTGGAGCACCCGGTGCGTCAGCTTGTTCGCGTGGCCATCGACGGCATAAGCGATCCGAAGCTGAAGCCAGGGCGCTATCGCAGGATGACGAGCACGGAAGTGGCTCGTCTTTACGCGGCCGCGGAAGCGCCGGCCGGCCGTAAGGCCGGTGCCAGAAAGCCGCCGAAAGAGAGGCTGAGATGAAAGCGCCGGGAACGATTGCATTGATCGCGTTTGCGTGTGCTGCCTCATCGTGGTGCTATGGCGGTGAAGCGGTGATGAATCCCGTGCCGCCGGCCGGGCTGCCGCCGGGAGTTACCGTGTTGGAGGGTGAGGTTGTTTGGAAGGAAGGAAAGGCAGGCGGTGATGGCGGCGGTGGCGGCGGCGCTTCTGCCGACCAGGGGACCGTGAAAGTTTACCTGGATTCAGACGTGATCTATCTGCGGGACGGAAACGAGGTGCACGGCACGATCATCCTGGTTGCCCAGAAGGGCGCGGTGGTGCTCACCGAGCAGGGCGAGGAGCTGGTGCCGCGAGAGAATATAGAAAAAATGGTTCGCGCTCGCGACAAGGAGCGGCCGGTTACGCTGCCGATCCGGCTGGAAGATGGGTTCAAGTTCATCGTGATGGAACCGATAGAGGAAAGCGACGCGCCGGGCGATGCGCCGGAAGCGAAGGCAGCGCCAAAGAAGCCAGCCGCCCCCAAGGCGGCGGCGGTGAACAAAGACCGGCCGAAGGGCGAGGCGCTGAAAGAGATGCCGCTGGGCGACGACGAGCTGAAGAAACTGAAGGAAGCCGGCGGAAAAATTTCCGAGCTGCTCAAACAGGCCGAGCAGGACCCTGAACTCAAGAAGAAGATTGAAGAACTGAAGAAAGGCCCATTGCCCACCAAGAAGTGGTGACGCCAGAAGGATAAGTACGTGCCCCACACCCAGCTTTCGCTTGCCCGCGGGGGCAAGATCACACCTGCAATGGAGGAGGTGTCGCGACAGGAACACACTACGGCCGAGGAAATCCGCAAACGAATCGCCGGCGGTACGCTGGTGATCGTTCACAACCGCGTGCGCGAGCGCTCGCGGCCATGCGGCATTGGCGAGAAGCTTCGCACAAAGGTGAACGCAAACATCGGCACGTCGATGGACTATGCCGACATCGACAATGAACTGCGCAAGCTGAAGGCAGCCGAGGATGCCGGAGCCGATACGGTGATGGACCTGAGCACGGGGGGCGACCTGAGGGAAATCCGCCGCGTTCTGATGCAGCACACCACGCTGCCGATAGGCACCGTGCCGATCTATGACGCCGCCGTGCGGGCGGCACGCGGCACCGGCTCGATTGCCGGCATGACGGCCGCTTCGATGCTGAAGGCGGTTGAAGAGCACGCATCGGTCGGCGTTGACTTTCTCACGATCCACTGCGGCGTTACGCGGGCCGTGGCTGAAACAGCGAGCCGCTGCAACCGCGTAACCGGCATCGTGAGCCGGGGCGGCGAGTTCCTGGCCAGTTGGATGAAGGCCAACGGCAAGGAGAACCCCTTCTACGAGAATTTCGAGCGCATTATCGAGATCGCACGCGAGTACGACGCCGTGATAAGCCTGGGCGATGGCTTGCGGCCGGGCTGCCTGGCCGATGCAATGGATGCGGCGCAGGTGCACGAGCTGATAGTGCTGGGCGAGCTTGCCCAGCGTGCCCGCGAAGCCGGCGTGCAGGTGATGATCGAGGGCCCGGGGCACGTGCCGCTGGACCAGGTGGCCTCGCAGGTGAAGATGCAGAAGGAGCTGTGCAAAGGGGCGCCCTTCTACGTGCTGGGGCCGCTCGTTACGGATATCGCGCCCGGCTACGACCACATAACCGCGGCCATCGGCGGCGCGATTGCCGCGGCCGCCGGTGCCGACTTCCTCTGCTACGTTACGCCCACCGAACACCTTAGCCTGCCGGGCGAGGAGCACGTGCGCATCGGCGTGATCGCTTCACGTATTGCAGCACACGCCGGCGACATCGCAAAGGGCATTCACGGAGCACGCGAACAGGATCGAAGCTTTTCAATCTTGAGAAGGAAACGGGACTGGGATGGACAACTGGCGCAGTGCCTTGACCCCGTGACGGCTCGGCATTATCGGGAGCAGGGCAAACCCCACGACAGCGAAGTCTGCTCGATGTGCGGCGAGTTCTGCGTGTTCAAGATCGCCGAAAAGGAAACGTCGGCCGGCTGACGGCCGCCGCGCTGCCTCTTCCCGGTCCGCATCGGCCATCCGAGCTATAATGCTGCAAAACACCAGAAAACGTGCGCCACGCATGCCGCGGGAGCGTTTCATCGCGCTCTGCGCGCTCGTGCTGCTTTCAGCCGGCGCGTGCAGCTCGTATCCCAAACGCATCGACATCTGGCCGATCTATTTTCACGAGGAAATCGGCGACCGCAAGACCACCGAAATCATCTGGCCTATCGGAGGTTCCAAGACCATACCCGGCCACTCGGAATCCGGTGCCTGGCCATTCTTCACTACCTACAAGGACGACGACAAGCCGGGCTACGCAAACGCATGCAACGGCATATATCCCTTCTTCGTCAACCGCAGCGACAAGGTGGACAGCAAGCTATGGGTGATGCCTTTTTTTCTGCGAACCAGCCGCGAGATGCCGGACAGCGACCGCGACATCGATTACATGGTCTTTCCGCTGTTCTTCTGGGGCACCAGCCCGCCCGAGCAGAAGCATTTTGCCTTCTTCCCGATCTATGGAACGCTGAAGAACCGGCTGGCACGCGACGAGAATTTCTTCGTGCTTTTCCCGATCTACAACCACAGCCGCATCGGCAGCCGCCACGCGAAAAACATTCTGTTTCCGATCATCGCATGGACCTACGGAGGCGGCCGCCGCTCGCACAGAGTGCTGCCGTTCTACACCTACTACAAGAAGGAAGGCGAGCCCGAGCTGTGGTCGTTTCTCTGGCCAATCGTCCATTTTTCCAACAGCGACGGCACCGAGCGCGTGCCGCGTCACATGTTTATGATCTGGCCGCTGTTTGGGTGGGACAACGACCGCAGCAAGAACAGGACACTTGCTCTGTGGCCGCTGTTTTCATACGACAGCGTGCCCGATACCGATTACTACAATTGGATCGGGCCGTGGCCGATCTTTCGCCTTCAGAAGGGCAGAGAGCTGCGCCGCACACAGATCTGGCCGATATACGGCCAGCTCTACCAGAAAGGAATGCACAGCTACTACGTTTTCTGGCCGATCTTCAGGTGGGAGCACAAAGACGCCGAACGGATCGAGCAGCGCGATTGGTCGTTTGCGCTGTTTCTCTACAACAAGTATTACCGCGACAAGGTAGCAAATACCGAGGCGGTGCGCCGGATGGCTTGGCCGTTCTGGCGCTACTTCAGGCACCACGACGGCTCGAAGCAGTTTGTGGCGTTCTCGCCGATCTACTACTGGGACGAGTTTGGCTTCGAGCGGAACTACTCGCGGTTCTGGAGAGTGTTTGAATATGTAGACAACCCGAAGGAGGAGGAGACGTCGTACCGGTTCATCTGGCGGGTGGTTCGGTACGACAGGTTGGGCAAGTACAGCACGCTGAATGTGCTGGGGCCGTTGTTCAGATACGAGCACGAAGAGGAAGTGCAGACGAAGTTCAGCCTGCTGGGCGGCCTGCTCACGGTGGGCAGCCGCGGCGGCTCGGGCGTCTTCAAGCTCTTCTACATTCCGTTTGCCAACGGAAAGGATCCTGCTGAAACGAATTGAATCAACCGCATGAGACGGGGAACAGGCAGTGGAACAGGCAGCATTGGCAAGAGTGGGTCGCGGGCTGATCGACACGATTGAAGGTGCGGGCTACAACCTGATCCTTCTGATGCGGTCGGTTTCGTACCTGCACAAATCGTTTTCGCGCAGCGGCGAGATCATGCGGCAGATGTTCGTTACGGGCGTGCTGAGCCTGCCTGTGGCGATGCTGGTGGCGCTGTTCACCGGCATGGTGCTGGCTCTGCAAACGGGTATCGAGCTGACGCGCTGGGGCATCGAGGCGGAGATCGGCACGATCGTCACCGCGTCGATGAGCCGCGAAATGGGCCCGCTATGGACGGGTATAGTGCTTGCGGCACGCGTGGGATCGGGCATGGCAGCCGAGATCGGCACGATGACGGTGTCGGAGGAGGTGGACGCCCTCGAAGTGATGTCGATCGATCCCGCCCGGTTTCTGGTGATGCCGCGGCTGGTGGCGCTGGCCCTGATCGCCCCGGTGCTCACTATCTACTCCGACTTCGTTGGTGTGCTGGGCGGCGCGCTGGTCGGATACTATCAGATTGGCGTGTCGTACGACCTCTACTTCCAGAAAGGAATGGAGGCCCTGCAACTGATCGACATATATACGGGCTTGATTAAGTCCGTCATTTTTGCTGTAATTATTGTGGCCGTCGGCTGCGGACAAGGAATGCGAGCGACGCGCGGTGCGGAAGGTGTGGGCAACGCCACGCGCAACAGCGTGGTGGTGTCGCTCATACTCATCATCGTCTTCAATTACTTTGTCACGAGCATAACCCGATGGATTACGTAATCGAGCTGGTAGACGTTCATAAGAAGCTTGGCAGAAAGCAGGTACTCGCGGGCGTGAACCTGCAAGTGTCGCGCGGTGAGACAATGGTGATTATCGGGCGCAGCGGCACCGGCAAGAGCGTGATGCTCAAGCACATCATCGGCCTGCTGGCGCCCGATGCCGGCAAGGTGTTTGTAGACGGCGTGAACGTTTTGGGCGGCCGGCGCGAAGACCTGCTGAAAATGCGGGCGCGGATGGGCGTGCTGTTTCAGTCGGGCGCGCTGATCCATTGGATGACAGTGGCCGAGAACGTGGCGCTGCCGCTGCGCGAGCTGGGCGGTTACGAGGAAAGCCAGATTCGCGGCATCGTGGAAGAAAAGCTCGATCTCGTGGAGCTGCGCGGCTCGGGCAACCTCACGCCCGACAAGATCAGCGGCGGCATGCAGAAACGCGCCGCACTTGCCCGCGCTATCGTGCGCGACCCTGAGATCATCCTGTATGACGAGCCGACCGCCGGGCTGGACCCTGTAACCGGCAAGACGATCGACGAGCTGATCGTGAGCATCCAGCGAAGGCTCGGCGTGACGTCGGTGGTGGTAACGCACGACATGGACAGCGCGTATGGCATTGCCGACCGCATCGCAATGCTGCACAACGGCCTGATCATGCAGGTGGGCACGCCCGACGAAATAAGGAATTCAACCGAGCCGGCTGTCAGACAATTCATTGAAGCGAGGACTTCGGGCCCTCTCACCGATGACTCGAGCACCTGATTGAAACAACCTGCGACGCCTGGCTTCGTGAATGGAGTCTCGTTATGAACAAAGGCAAGGAAATAGTGGTCGGGGCAGTTTTTGTGCTCGCGATCTTGCTTCTGGGCATCTTCACTATCATCGTTTCCGATTACGTTCCCTTTCGCCCTAAAATCCAGTGGCAGATCCGGTTCGACGACGTTCGCGGGCTCAAGGCCGGCGACGAGGTGCGGGCATCGGGCGTGCAGGTGGGCAAGGTGCAGAAGATCGAGCTGGTGAACGGCAAGGTTACCGTTGCGGTTCGGCTTTACAAGGAGCTGCCGTTCTACAAGAACGGCGAGATCACTATTGAAAGCGTGTCGCCGCTTGGCGGCAAGTATATCAACATCGAAACGGGCGACCTGGGCGCGGGCAAGGCCGATGTGAACAAGCTGCTCTACGGCACGCGGCCGCCCGAAGACATCACGAGCGCGATCAACAAGTTCATGCGGGAAATCCGCGAGGGCCCCGGCACGCTGCCCCGGCTCCTGCGCGACGACGAGGTCTACAACAACATCAAGGAGGTGTCGGAGGCGCTGCGGACCGTGGCCACCGATATCAAGGAGCACAGGGGGCTGGCCGGCAAGCTTCTGGGGCCGGAGAGCGACAAGATTTACGGCGACCTCGAGGCGATCGTGGCGTCGGTGCGCGAGGCCACTACGCAGATCAGCCAGAAGAAAGGCACGCTTGGCCGGATTATCTACGACGAGGCCCTCTACGACCAGGTTCTTGCGGGCGTTGCCGCCGTGCAGGGCATTCTTGCCGATGCACGCGCCGGCAAGGGCACCATCGGAAAGCTGCTCACCGACGACGAGCTCTTCAACCACGTGAAGGAGATCGCGGCATCGATCAAGGACGGCAAGGGCCTGATCGGAAAGCTTGTAACCGACGAGAAGATGGCAAAGGACGCCCAGGACGCGTTGAGCCAACTGGGGATCGTGGCCGACAAGCTGAACAGAGGCGAGGGCACGCTGGGAATGCTGATAACCGACAAGCGGCTGTACGATGACGCCGCCGCATTCATGGCATCCCTCAAAAACGCGGCCGCGAAGATCGAATCGGGCGAGGGCACCATTGGCAAGCTGATCAGCGATCCGATGCTGTATGCCAAGATCGACAAGCTCGTAACCGAACTGACGCAGGCTGTGGAAGATGCGCGCGAAGCAGCGCCGATCACAGCCTTCTCCACTCTGCTGCTCGCCGGCTTCCGTTGATCGGGCGACGCCTCTGCCTGCCTTTCCGATCTTCATTTCATGTTGGCGCGGGATGCTATCGGCCCGACGTGGTCACCTTCTCCAGCGGCCAGAGCTGACCTGCGAGGGTAAACGCATTGGGGCGGGCAGCGTTCGGGCACACAAATACCATCCTCAGCAGCGTGCTGTTGTCGGCGTGATTCTCGGCCCAGAAATAATCGGGACTGGGAAATTGCGTTCGTCGTGGCGCGGGATGCTTCCTGTTCCCTTCCATGTGCAGCGTAACGGCCTTCCTCGCCTCGATCCACTGATCGCGTGAAAGCACCCACCGCGGCTTGTTGAACGTTTTGAACTCGACCACAAGGTAATAGGAGTCCGAGAGGTCGCCCAGCGCGAATAGATCGGGGGGCACTACATACCGCTGATGAATAATTGAGGAGACAATGCCGTCTTTCTGAGGTGGGGCAACGGGCTCCACGTATTCGTCCTCCGGCGGGTCGGCCGGCGGCGGGTCGGAGTAGGAGAAGATGGGATCGGTTCGCACAGGCTTGTTGAATTGCGCAATCACGTCGTCTTGCGGCTCACCATTTTCGGCGTGCGGGGTGCCCGATAGGTTAGAGGTGTTGCCATGGGCGGCCCCGGCCGGGCGCCCGCCCTCGCGTGTTGCGTAATAGAGGAATACGACCGCCGCAGCGGCTACGAGCATGCCCAGGATGAAAACCGGTGCATTGGAGGACCTTGGCTCCCGCGTGATTTGCCATCTGGCGTGTTTGTGCATCGGGCCTTCTCGTTCCCTCTCGTCGCAAGAGAATCTACAACACTCGCATTATATCCGTCGCACCCACTGCTATCAAGATGCATTCGCCGCCGGCCCGGGCGCGGTTCATAAAATGCCCGCTCAAGCCCGGACCTTTCGCACCAAGGAATCCGCTCTCGCAGTGTCATGCTGGCCGGTATAGCGGCGATAGTGCCATTTCGGCACATTCCGCAAACTGCAACGGTTGCCCTTATCTTCTTGTGCTTCAATGGCTTGTGGAGCCGCAGTGCAACTGGCACGAAATTTGCTTCTGCATATGCTCGGGCGACCCAATAGGAGAGCAGTAATGAGAATTCTTCCGGCATTCATGGCACTGGTGATCGTCGCGCTACCTGCAACTGCGGCACCGTTCACGGTATCCGTCAATCCCTCAGCCGACGCGTTCGTTCGCGAGCTCCAACCCGACGGTAATTTCGGCAAAGCGGGTGGTCTTTCGGTCTCGGGGCCGGAAGCATACAGCTATATGCTGCCATCCGAACAGGTAGACAGGTCCGATAGCCTGATCCGGTTCCCCATGTCCAGCATAGTGTCTGCATTGGACGCGCATTTCGGGTCGCAAAGCTGGCGCGTGACCGGCATCGTTCTGAACCTGACTGAACAGACCAGGCCGAACAATCCAATGTTCAGCGTGACAGCCGGCGTGTTCGAGGTCCGCTGGATTGCATGCGACACCTGGGCCGAAGGCACGGGCACGCCGAACGCTCCAACGGCTGACGGTGTGCGATACGAAGACGAGCCCGCAATCCTGAGCGTCGCCACCGACGTGCCCTTGGGCTTCTTTGCCAGTGCGGGCGGCGGCGATGAATACGTGCCCATACCTTGCGGCTTGGATGTGCCCCTTGCCCTCTCCCAGCTCGTGAAGACGGGGGCAAATGTGAACCTGTTCCTGACGGCAGTCGACGCCGGCCTGGGATTCACGTTCAACTCGCGCGAAATCTCGGGCGGCCGAGAGCGGCCTTCGCTTAGCGTCACGGCCGATGTGCGCGCGTGGCCGGTGGATGGCGACGCAAACCTGGACTGTCGCGTTAACATTCTCGACCTCATATTCGTGCGCAACCGCCTGAACCAGGACCCGACCTCCGCTGATAACTGGCAGGCCGATGTGAACACGGATGGCCACATAAACGTTTTGGACCTGATCTTCGTGCGCAACCGGCTGAACACAATTTGCCCATAGCGGAGCATGACGAGATGAAATGTCAGAAGGCTTTTACGCTGGTGGAAATACTGGTAACCATATCGGTGATCAGCGTACTGGCGGCTCTGACCGTGCCGGTAGTGTCGCATGCGCGCAGCAGGGCGCGATGCGTGCAGTGTGCGGGAAACCTGCGGCAGTGGGGAATGGCGCTGGGCCTCTACATGAACAAGAACACCGGCGCGATCCCGCGCCGCGGCCAGGGAATCCAGCCTCTCACGGTGATCGACCGGGCGGCCGACTGGTTCAACTGCCTGCCGCCTTGCATCGATCTGCTGCCGTACCACGAGCTGGTGGAACGGGACAGGAAGCCGAAGCCCGGCGACAGCTCGCTGTTTGTATGCCCGGAGGCTGCTGAGCAGGAGCCGCAAGGGCATTTCATGTCATACGCGATGAATATGTACCTCTCGCCGTGGATCAGGCCCGAGCCGCACAATATCAGCGAGTTCGGCAACCCCGGCGGCGTGGTTTTCATGGCCGACGGCCCCGGCGCCTACTCGGCCACCGTCCCGTCGAGCCGGCCGTATTCGGTGCAGGCCCGCCACGCGGGGCACGCAAACGTTCTGTTTCTAGACGGCCACGTCGAATCGTTTGCGGGCGACTACCTGGGCTGCGGCAAAGGGGACCCCCGTCGGGAAGACGTGCAATGGCTTACCGGAACGCAAGGTGTGAACCAACCGCCGCTGGACTAAAGGAGAAAGCAATGCTGCGAGTGTTGATGGTGCCGCTGTGCGCGGCGGCAATGGCGATCGGGTGTTCGTCAGACAAAGACTCCAAGGCAGCGCCGCCAGCCGCCAATCCGAAGGTCGTACGCGCGGCCGTCATCGGCGGCATGACTATGACCGGCTTGTGGCCCGAGCTTTCGCGCATGTTCGAAGCCGAAACCGGTTACAAGGTGGAGGTGGCGGTTACCGGGCCGCGGCCTATTCTTGCAAAGGCATTCAAAGAGGGGCAGGCCGACCTGTTGACGATGCATTCGGGCGATATTACCACCGATCTGGTTGCCGACGGCTTCGGCACGAACATGCGGCCGTGGACGCGCAACGATCTGGTGGTGGTGGGACCACGAAGCGATCCGGCGGGCATTCGCGGGCTGGCCGACGGGGCAGAGGCCTTCAGGTGTATTGCACAGGCAAAGGCCAACTTCGTCGACTTCGAGGGCATCGGCAGCCGCGAAGTATGCCACAAGCTCTGGAAGATGGCCGGAGTGCAGCGCGAAGGCCCTTGGGTGCTCAAAGACGAGAGCGGCGGCCACGCGGCCGTGCTCGATTTCGCACGCCGGGAAAACGCATACGTGGTTGTCGGCCTGATGCCCGTGTTGTACGAGAAGCTCTCGGCCGAGGGGATGGAGGTGCTGGTGCAGGGCGATCCTGCAATGCAGCGGCCATACGTGGTGATGGAGGCCAATCCCGCCAAGCTGCCCGGTGTGAATGCCGCCGGTGCGAAAGCCCTCGCTGATTTCCTGCTGTCCGAAAAAGTGCAAACCTTCCTCGCGGGCTTCGGCCGCAACAGCGGCGCGGCGGGTCCGCTGTTTCATCCGCTGACGACGCAACCGGCGAGATGAGCGCACAAGCTTGCAGGTTTCACTGCCAGGGCACGTAGCTTGGGTTGGGCTGGGGAATTCGGCCGCCCACGCTCTCGCGCCACTGTGCCAGCATGCGCTTCATTTCGCATACGCGCTCCGGGTGCTGTGTGGCCAGGTTGCGCTCTTCGGAAGGGTCTTGGCGCAGGTTGTAGAGCTCGAGGCGGCCGTCTTCAAAGAACTCTATCAGCTTCCAGTCGCCGGCGCGCATCGACGAGCCGGGCGTGCCGCCCTGGTTGCCGTAGTGCGGGTAATGCCAGAAGATGGCCTCGCGTTTCGGTGCCGGCCCGCCGCGAAGCAACGAAGCGAAGCTGATGCCGTCGACGTGCTGCGCCGGCAGAGGCTCCAGGCCTGCCATTTCGAGCAGCGTGGGGTAGAAATCGGGGCTGGTAACGGGCACGGTGCACGTGCTGCCGGGCTGCGTTACGCCGGGCCATTTCACGATCAGAGGCGCGCGGGTGCCGCCTTCGTACATCCAGCCCTTGCCTTCGGCCAGCGGGCGGTTGCACGTTGGCGAGCTTTCGGCGGTGGCCAGGCCGCCGTTGTCGGAGGTGAAGATCACAATCGTGTTTTCCGCCTGGCCGGTCTGCTCCACCGCCTCGAGCACGCGGCCGATGTTGCCGTCGAGGTTTTCGATCATGGCAGCGTAGGCGGGGTCCGACTGCACGAGCCGCCGGACGATGTGCTTGTGTTTCTTGTGCTCGCACGGGAAGAGCGGCCCCTCCTCGAACGTCTTCAGCTTGTCAAGCCCCATCGCCTGTGCTTTCCGCCGGTACTTATCCATCCATTCGGGCCGCACCTGTATCGGGACGTGCACGGCATAGTGCCAGAGATTGAGGAAGAAGGGCTTGCCGGAATTCGAGCGAATGAGCCGGACGGCTTCGTCGGTGATGCGGTCGGTGAGGTATTCGCCGTCGGGTCCTTCGGGGAGGGTTTCGATGCCGTAGGGGCTGAAGTAGCCTTTGGCGGGCATGCCCCAATCGCATCCGGCGATGTTCACGTCGAAGCCGTGCTTGTCGGGGTAAAACGGGCGGCCGCCGAGGTGCCACTTGCCCACGTGCCAGGTGGCATAGCCGCCATCGCGGAGCGCGGCGGCGAGGGATTTTTCGGCAAG
>DATLAR010000176.1:0-2663 GCA_035527355.1 Planctomycetota bacterium | reverse complement strand
GAGTTTGATAGGATTGACAATTGCCGCCGCTTTGCTGATGGGAAGCGCCATCGCAGGTGAACGCGGCGCCAAGAACGGCACTTTCAGGGGAACGATCAACGTGGCCCGCGCCAACGGACGGGTCTCGGCAATCACGCTGGTTACTCCGGAAGAGTACTATGACGTGGTGATGGACCAGCGCGGCCTGGATCTTGGCGAGAGAATGGCGAACAAGAAGGTTGAAATAACCGGGTTCGTTACCTCGCGCAACGGCCGAAAGCTTCTGACGGTGCAAAGCTTCATGCCGATACTCACCGGCAAGGTGGAAGCGGCCAGCGACCGTGAAGGCAGGATCACCGTGGTCCGCATTGTATCGCGCGAGGGTACGTTCGACGTGCTCCTCGACGAGAAGGGCATGGAGCTTGGCCGTGAGATGAACGGCAAGAACGTTGAAGTAGTGGGCGTGATTCGCGAGAAAACCGAAAAGGGGCGCGGCATCCAGCAGGAATTTCTCGTGAAGAGCTTCAACGAGCTCAAGACCGGGGAGGAAAAGGAATAGAGCACAGGCAACGGCCCCTGGTTTGACGATGAAGAGCAGGCGTCTGCGGAATGCAGACGCCTTTTTCATGATGCGCCCGGCATAGACCCCTGCCTCCTCAACTCCTGAATTCACGCGGCAGTGTGAGGTGCGATTGGTTCTGACGCGGATAGCGTGCGGCATCGGCGGCCGAAAAAACATGGGGCTTACGACAGGAAAGGATTGGTTTCCTTTTCGGCGCCGATGGTAGTGCCGGGGCCGTGGCCGGGGTAGACGGCGGTTTGCGGCGGAAGAACGAGCAGCTTTTCCGCGATGCCGGCGAGGAGGAGGTCGGTGTTGCCGCCCGGAAAATCGGTGCGGCCGATGCCGCCGGCAAAGAGCACGTCGCCCGAGAAAAGGACGTTTGCCGCCGGGAAGTGCAGGCATATTCCGCCGGGCGTGTGGCCGGGCACGTGGATCACCTTCATCTGCAATCCGGCCACGTCAAAAGTGTCGCCATCGTGCAGCAGGAGGCCGGCGGGCTTGCATTTGATCGAGCCTCCGAGGAAGAGCGACAGGTTCAGCGAGGGCCGTTCGAGCATCTCGGCATCGTCGGCGTGGATGGCCACCTTGGCGTCGGGCAGGCCGGCGCGAAGCTTTTCGAGGCCGGCGATGTGGTCGGCGTGCCCGTGCGTGCAGATGATGTACTTGACCGCCAGCCCCATCAGCTTGGCCGCTTCGGCGATGCGGTCGGCCTCGTCGCCGGGGTCGATAACGATTCCTTCGCCGTTCTTCTCGCCCGCCAGGTAGCAGCAGGCCTCCATCGCGCCCACGTGCAGAACGCGTACAAGGAGCTCTCTGCCGCCAGGTTCCGGCCCGCCGTGGTGCTTCACGTCATACCCTTTCGGCGAGGTAGCTGTCGACGATTTCCTTGATCTCGCAGGTGCGCTCGTCTTCCAGCAAGTCGATGATCTGGCGCTCGCGCAGGGCGCTGTCCGGCGAGTCCGACGCATGAGCGGCATTCCGCATCAGATCGTTGGCAAAGACGCTGCGGACGGTGCCGGGCGATGCCGATGCGGGGTTTGTGGCGCCCAGCGTAGTGCGTATCTTCTCGATCGCGTTCACGCCCTGGTAGAGCAGTGCAAGGCTGGTTTCCTTGCCCGGCTGTTTCTTCTCTTCGGCCGAGAGGCCGCTGGGGTTGCAGCCGGTCATGTACTGCACGATGCGGTTGAACTCGAAGTCGGCGTGGCTGGCGGCGAGGGTATCCGCCAGCGCCGCATACTGGGTGGCGGAGATTTCAAAATCGAACGCGGGCTGGAGGGCGGCCTGCAGCCGCTGCACGATTACCGATTTCAGTTTCTCGAGGAATATGGTGCGCAGCGGCCCGTAGAATTCATCGGCCTGGGCCACGCTCATGTGCAGCAGCTTTGCGCCCACGATGTAGAGGCCGGTGCGGCTGAACATGTCGATGATGTTTCCCGGCCGCGACGACTTCTTCTTGAAGTTGTCGGGCTTGAGGATCACCAGCGTGGTTTGCACGGCCGACTCGTCGGGATAGTCGATCACGTGCTCGAGCACGCCGCCGTCGGTGCAGGCGTGTTCGGCGAGGATGGCCAGATGCCTTCTGACCATATCGGCATTGGTGCCGATGAGCACGGCGGGCTCGAAATAGAGGATTTCGCCGCCCGGCACCGAGATGAAATCGCCATAGGTGCCGCGGATGGTATCGCCGCGCGGGTCTTTGGTGATGGCGCCCACCACCTGTTCCTTTATCACCTCCACCGCATTGGGGCCGCGGAATAGCAATAGCATCGTGCGGTTGGCTATGCCCAGCTTGTTTTGCGGGCGGAAATAATCGCCCAGGTAGCGCACGAAAGCACCCTTCAACTGCGTATCGAGGTCCTGTTGCTCGGCGATAGTGGCGGCGTAGGCCTCGACCATCTCGTCGCTCGGGGCGTACATTCGCGCTCCGATGAGGGTGAGGTCGGCCATCGACAGCAGCCGCCCGATGATGCCACCGGTGCGGCTCTTCAGCAGGCTGTAGGGTGTAATGAGCGCATAGGCGAGTTCGTCTCGCATAGTCAAACCTTTCCGACAAGAAATCGTGGGACAGGAATCCGGCGAGAGGTAATCCGGCTTCATAGGAAAAGATCGTGATTATTTCTTT
>DATLAR010000175.1:0-12632 GCA_035527355.1 Planctomycetota bacterium | reverse complement strand
CGACGCAGGGGCAAGCTGCCGGCGGGGGGCGGCGATGCTCCGCCCTTGACCTGCCCGCTCCCCCCCCCACCCACGGCTGCCGGAGAGGGCGGCGTGGCTCGTTGGCCACGCTGCCCAGGTTTCGGCCACCGGGCAGAGGGGTATTTACAGAAAGAAGTTTACACTATCCAGGCCCAATCTGATTGCCTTTTGGTAGGACACGAAAGGAGCAAAATGATGGTCGGCCCCGAACCGCGTCTTGAGCATCAGAACTTCAAAGTGAAGCAGTTGGTAGATGACTACCGGGCAGGTCGGATCGTCATTCCCGAGTTTCAGAGAGAGTATGTTTGGCAAAGAGGGAGAGCGCCGCGCCTCATAGATTCACTCTATCGAGGATTTCCAATCTCCTCGTTCCTCTTATGGCAGAGCAGCACGGAGACCCGTGCTCGCCGACGCAACCCTAGACCCACTGGGGGGGCCATGATGAACTGGTTAATAGATGGCCAGCAGCGAATCATCACACTCTCCCGTACTATGAACGGTGACGAGGGAATAGATGTTGTGTTCCATCCCGAACAGGAAGAATTTCGTCTCGCGAACGCGGCCACGCGCAAGGATGGTAACTGGGTACGGGTGTCTGAACTGTGGGACGACGACAGATACCGCCATCTGAGACGGGAACTAGACGGTAGCCGTGATGCAGATAGACGGGAGGCCCGGTTTGAGAAAGTGAGACGAATTCTGACATACGAGATACCGGCAGTTCGCATGGTTGATCATAGTTTCGAGGCAGCAGTGAAAGCATTCACCCGTATAAACACACTCGGTGTGCGACTCAAAAAGGAGGACATTGAAAGCGCTGAGGTTGCTGCCCGCCATTCGGGATTTGTGGCGGATAAGGTGATACCTTTCCTTGAGCGACAGCGGCAACAGGGCTTTAAGCGACTCAACGTCATGCATCTCTTCAGAGCTTGCGCTTTCGTTGCGCAACCTGACGGTCGGAATCGAACCCCGTTACACGAACTGCAGCAGCGCGAAGTTCTTTCGGCATGGAAAGACACGGAGAGAGCCACTGAACAGGCAATTGGTTTGATCAAGAGCGAACTGGGACTTGTGAACATGGACATCCTCTGGTCTGGCGCACTGTTGGTGCCTGTCATCGCCCTGTGCGCCACATTGTCCCCGCGCCAACGGGGCTCGAAGGAATTGGCGGGGTGGTTGGCCCTCGCGGCACTTTGCCACCGGTACAGTGGTTCTAGTGAGACAGCCCTCGACCAGGATCTGCGAGCATGTCGAAACAATGATCCCATAGGCGCTCTGATAGCAAATCTACGAAATGTTCGCTCACTTGCTGCCAAAGCCAAAGATTTCTCCGGTGCCATCATGGATCGGAGCGGATTACTGACGTTGTACATCGCATGTATGAACCGTGGCATCCTCGATTTTTACACGGGTGGTAAGGTTCTTCTTCAGAGTAACGTTGACCGGCACCACATCCTTCCACGCGCGCAGTTCCCAGAGAACGAGAGGCGCAGAGCAGACAACATTGCGAATATGGCATTCATAACGGGTGACGTGAACAAGTCCATAGGTCAGTCCGGCCCAGAAGTCTACTTGACAAAGGTCAAGCCTCGCGTCAGGAAAAGCCAGTGTATCCCAAACGATAGTTCGTTGTGGCGGATTGACAAGGCGGACTCTTTTTGGCGTAAGAGACGCGAACTACTCGCCGAGTCGTTCAATGAGTACGTACGTTCTGCGCTTCGTCGTCGCCATTTGTAAGATCGTCGGCCCGATTGAGTTGGCAGTGGGGAAACACCACACACGCCAATAGCGAGCGTTGAACCAGCACATCGAACACTACGGCATGGCGACGCTCGGGTTCATGCGATGCGCGCCGTTCACGAGAGGGCGGACGGATTCGTGCGGCTCAGAAGCCGCCGAAGACTCGCTTGCGGATGACGCGTCCGCCGTCCGCCCTGCGGCCCGGCAGTGGCTGCCGGCCATGAGGCAGGGTGTGTTCTAAACACTACGCAACATCATTCGGCAACGGTGGTGTAGCCCACATTGTGAACGGGTTAGTGAAGGCAAACGGATAGGCAATGAGAAAAATCGGCGTTGGAATAATCGGCTACGGATTCATCGGGCGAATGCACGCCTACGGCTACCGCACGATTCCACTCGTCTACAGGGACAATCCGTTCGAGATCGAAATTGTGGGCGTGAGCACGGCCCACGATGAAACGGCGGCCGCGGCCGCTCGCGAGATCGGCTGCCGGTTCCACACCGCCGATTGGCGCGAGCTGATCGCACGCGACGACGTTTCCGCCGTCAGCATCTGCTCGCCAAACGCCGCGCACAAGGAGCAGGTGATCGCCGCGCTGCAGGCCGGCAAGCACGTTTACTGCGACAAGCCGCTCACCGTCAGCTATCCCGAATCGCTCGCAATCGTCGATGCCGCACGCAAGGCCACAAGCGTGCACCAGATGACTTTTCAAAACCGGTTTTTCCCCGCCACGCTCCGCGCGAAGGAGCTGCTCGAATCGGGGGCGCTCGGCCGCATCCTGCATTTCCGCGCGCTTTACCTGCACTCCGGTTATCTTGATCCGAATCGGCCGTTCTCCTGGCGGCTGGACAAGGCACACGGCGGCGGGGCACTCGTCGACCTCGGCAGCCACGTGATCGACCTGATGCGTCATCTCCTCGGCGAATTCGAGTCAGTTTGCATGACCACCGAAACTTTCATCAAGCAACGGCCGCTGCGCGAAGAGCCGTCCCGGATGCACGATGTGGAGGTCGATGATTTTGCGCTGATGCTGGCACGAATGGCCGGAGGCGTGCCCGGCGTGATCGAAGCGAGCCGCGTGGCAACCGGCGTGAACGACGAGCTGAGGTTCGATATCCACGGCGACAATGGGGCGATTTCCTTCAATCTGATGCAGCCCAACTACCTCGGGTTTTTCGACAACAGCGACCCGGGCGGCCCATACGGCGGCCGCAAGGGCGTGAAGCTGATCGAGTGCTGCCAGCGCTATCCCGACCTCCTGCTGCGCACCGAGAAGAATTCCATCGGCTGGCGCGACGGCCACGTGCAATGCCTCTATCAATTCCTGCGATGCGTGGCAGAGGGCAGGCCCGCCTCGCCCGACCTGCACGACGGAGCCGCCGTGCAGCGCGTGATGGACGCCGCGTATCTATCGGCTGAGCAAAAGCGCTGGGTGCGAGTTTCCGAGATCTGAACGCTCGCCTTATTTCACTTCAATAGTCACCGACGCGCTACGGCCGGCATCGTCGCAACAGGTGAGTTGATGCACGCCCCGCGAGATCGGCCAGAGCATCTGATCGGATGGCGCCCCCGCGGCATGCAGAGAGCCATCGACAAACCAGTAGAGCTTCTCTGTAGCGACCACCGCCTGCAGCAGCAGTTTCTGCTCGCCCGCCGCATCGTCCATGAGGATGTAGGTGTTGCCGTCCTGCGGGGACATGATCTTCGGCCGCGCCGACAGTGCCGACTGAAGCGCGAAAGTCTGTCGCCTCGAGCAGCCGTCGAAATGCGGCGGAGCCAGCGGCCGGCCCGGCTGGTTGTGCCGCAGCCATTGGGCCATTTCGCTCGGCCAGCATTCCACCACTTTCCGCTCGTAATGCCGCCCGCCGGCGCAGCTTTCGCACAGCATCCCGCCGGTCTCGCCGTCGATCATCGCCGCCGCGTGCACCGTGCAGCGCTGCGTGGCCGTGCGGCCTGCGATGCAGAGGCCAAAGACCCCCGCACCGCAGTTCTCGCCGATGGGCATGCCGCTGACCACGCAGATTTCAACCGGCAGCACGCGCTCGGGCTTAGCGTACCACGCTTGCAGCCCGCCGATCTGCCGCAGGACGCGAATGGCAATAGGAGCCGCGGCGTCGGTGCCTGCAAGCCCGTGCACCGGCTTGCCCGAAAAGTCGCCAAGCCACACACCGACCGTGAACTCGGGCGTGTAGGCAAACGTCCACGCGTCGCGGTGCCCCCACGACGTGCCGGTTTTCCACGCTACGCGCAGCCGCGATCCCCTCGAAGGTGCAAGGCCGCTATCGCTCAGCCGCCGCGGGTCGGAAAGCGCCTCGGCCACCAGGTAAGCGGCCTCCTGCGACAGCACTCGCCGGCCGGGCGAGCGGCTCGTCTTGTCGCGTTCGAGCAGCCGGCATGGCCGGTGCACGCCCAGCCTCGCCAGCGTGGCGTAAGCGTTGGTGAGTTCGAGCAGCTTCACGTCGGCCGATCCGAGCGTGAGGCCCAGCCCGTAATGGCCGGGGGCTTTGGTTAACGTGGTGAGGCCGAGCCTTTGCAGAAACTCGTGCAGGTTGGCTTGGCCCACGCCATCGAGCACCCTTATGGCGGGCGCGTTGAGCGAGCGGGCAAGCGCCTCGCCCGCCGGCACCGGGCCGCGATAGAGATGGTCGTAGTTTTCGGGCGCGTAGCCGGCGTAGTTGCAGGGGACATCGGCAAGCATAGTGCCCGGCGTGCAGATGCCGCGCTCGAAGGCGAGGGCGTAGGTGAACGGCTTCAATGCGGAGCCGGGCGACCGCCGGGCGATGGCGCCGTTCACCTGTCCGGCGTCGCACGCAAGGAAATCGCGCGAGCCGACTAGCGCCCGCACGGCGGCGGTTTTGTTTTCGATCACCACAATGCTGCCGTCGAGGCCGGTCCGGTGCAGCGCGGCCACGCTTTCGCGCAGCGCAATCTCGCACAGGTGCTGGATGCGGCGGTCGAGAGTTGTGTGCAGGATTGTCTTGCCGGGGTTGGCATCGCGGGTCATTTGCGAAAAATGCGGCGCGTTGAACACCAGCGGCCGCCGGCTCACGCGCACGGGTTCGGCAATCGCGTGCTCGTATTCATCACGCGTGATGAGCTCGCAATCGAGCATCCGCGCCAGCACGTAATCGCGCCGCACGCGAGCACGCTCGGGGTAGCGATCGGGCCGCAGCCGCGCGGGCGATTGCGGCAGGCCTGCGAGCAGCGCCGCCTCGGCGAGCGTGAGGTCGCGCGAGCGCTTGCCGAAGTAGCACATCGATGCCGCCTCCGCCCCCACGATGTTTCCGCCGTATGGAGCGAGGTTCAGGTAGCACTCCAGGATCTCATCCTTGGTAAGCAGCCTTTCGAGTTGCACCGCCCGGAAGGCCTCCACGATTTTGCTGACGAGCGTGCGGGGACGGCACTCCAGCAAGCGGATGCTCTGCATCGAAATCGTAGAGGCCCCAGAGACGGTTCGCATGTTGGCGGCGTTTTGCCATGC
This sequence comes from Planctomycetota bacterium, assembly GCA_035527355.1. Classification (GTDB taxonomy): domain Bacteria; phylum Planctomycetota; class PUPC01; order JABMSA01; family JABMSA01; genus DATLAR01. Next base: position 7,389 of record DATLAR010000175.1, on the reverse strand, counting down.
GGCACGGATCATCGCCAGCGGGTCTACACCCGGATGGCTGCGAAAGCGCGCGTCCTCCGCTGCCACTGTCGCCTCGATCAGCCGAGGGCTGAAGTCGTCGATGCTCGCGTCGAACATCCAAAATTGGTCGCGCCCCGAGAACGCGCAGAGCGTGCCGCCGCGGCGGTCGAGCGCCAGCGTGGCCTGGCCGCTCTGCCGTGCGGCCTCCAGCTTCTCCATCGGAAACGGAAACGCGCACGAGAGCACCGTGTATGCCAGCGGAATCAGAGGAACGCACGCAATCGAAGCTTTCGCGGCCCTGCGCAGCCATTTGCCTCTTTTCAGCCGGTGGAGCATTGCGTCCTCACAGCGAATCGTTTACAGTGACCGTGCCGGCGCCGTGCACGCTGATGATCCCGGGATCATACATGCAAAACGCGCTGATCGCCGGCAGCTTGAATCGGCCGCACGTTACCGCGCGCGCGATATAGCGGTAAACGCGCTCCTGCGTACCCTGCACATTTGCGAAGATGATCAGGCGGTCGTCGCGCATCTCCACATGGTCTGTTCGCAGCTTTTCAGTGCTGTCCCACGGCAGCATCTCGCTGGTGGCGAGCCGCGGATTCTCGATTTCGAGCCCGGCCGGAAGCAGGTCGTTGATCACGAGGTTCGGCGCCGGGCTGTCGGCCTTCAGCGAGATTTCAACGATCACCACCTCGCCCTGCATCAGCTTTTGCGGGTCGAGCGGCTTGCCGTCAGCCGAGAGGAACCGCCTTCTGACGCTCAGGCGATTGTCTCTGGGTGCGGGCTCGCCGGCCGCCGGAATTCCCTCTGCGCTCCAGAAGTAGTAAAGCCTGCCTTCGCCCTTCACACTCACGCGCACGGTCTGCCCGCCCACGTTCGGCTTGATCGAAATTCTGTCATCCTGCGTGAATGCGGCCAGCGTTTCGCCGCCCGCCGTCACCTCGGCTTGGAAGGCGGCCGCCTGCTTTTTCAGGTTGCGAATATACTTGCCGAGCGCGACGAGAGCGAACGCATTTTCCTGCGTGGTTGCCCAGCGGCCGGACGCCATGCCGGCTTCCAGGCGGCCGACCAGAGGTGCTACGTTGCGATGCGCGGGGGCGACGTCTGCATACGCGGCCAGCATGATCGCGGCCTCACGCACAGGCGAATGAAGATCGCCGCCCAGTTCGCGTGGGCCTTTCATATCGGGCAAAGCGGCCGTTTCGATGGCCTTTGCCGCCGCATCATAGTCATTCATCAACGCCAGCGCGCCCGCCACGTGGAAACACGCCGACTGCCCCAGGTGGGCGCGGTCTTCAAACAGGCGATACGTCCACGAGCGGTTTGGCCGCCCGGCATCGGCCAGCACAAAGCAGGCATACGCCCGCACGCCGTCGCCGCAGTCGCCATATTGGTTGCGGCTGAGGCACTGGCTGTCGAGATAACCGAGCGCCGCATCGAGCGCGTCCTTGTGCACGTCGTAGCCTGCCTTCTCGGCCTCGACCAGGAAATGAGTGGCGTACACGCTGCCCCACGGGTAGGGATCGCGGTAGCCGAGCCACGTGCTGAATCCGCCGTTGAACGTTTGCATTGCGAGCAAGCGGTCTACGCCCGCTTGGGCAAATGCCCGCGGGTCGGTCTCGTTAAACGTCGGCGGGTCGGCGATTTCGGCCACATCGGCGAGGTATAGCAGCGGGAAGGCCGACGACGTTGTTTGCTCAACGCAGCCGTAGGGATAGCGGACGAGGTATCGCAGGCTTGCGGCAAGCTTCAGCATCGGCAGCGCCGAAAACGAAAGCTGATACTTGTCGCTCTTCGGCAGCCAATCGCCCGGAATCTTCATCTCGGCCGACGCCCCAGCCGCAATTGAGCCGGAGCCTGTTTCAAACTGCAGCGTAGCCGTTGGCCGCACGGCAAGCTCCACCGACTCCACGGCCGTCTCCTGCCCGAGGGTGGCGGTGATCTTCGCACCAGCAACGCCAGGCGTGGCCGGTGCTCGCATGCGGAAGAACACGGTTCGCTCGCCGTGCGGGTCCACCTCCGCCTTCTGCTCGGCCGCCGTCAGGCATTCGAGCGACGGCCGGCCATCGATCATCACGTTCACGCTGCCGGCGTCATCGCTAGTATTGAACACAGTGACCGGCACGATGAAGTCGTCGCCCGGCGCGAGGAACCGCGGGAATGAAGAGCTTACCATCAGCGGCTGGCGCACCTCCACCGGGCAATCGCACGAACCGAAATCCCTGGCGTTTGCCGCGGTTACCACCACACGCAGCCGCCCGGTAAACTCCGGCACGGTGAAGCTTGCGACCGCGCGGCCGTCGTCGGCTGTTTCGATCTTCGACTGCCACAACGCGACCGGCTTCACGCGTTTCGCGCTCACGGGATTGAACAGCCGCCGATCGTACGAACTCCCTCGGCCGCCGCCCTTCTCGCCACCGCCCTCGTCGCCGCCGCCTTCCACCGAATCGGTGCCCACCTTCTTCGCGCCCACCTCAGGCATGAGCAGCGAATAAACGTCGGAGGTAGTAATCTGCAGGCGGCGCTTGCCATAGAAGAATTCCCACGGATCGGGCGAGCGATAATTCGTGAGCGAGCAGATGCCCTCGTCGATCGCCGCCACCGTAACTTCCGAGCGGCACGGCGCACCGGCCGAGTCGCGCACCACAAGCTCAACGCGAAGCTCCTGCCCCGGCCGCACCTCGCTGGGCACCGACGCATCAACGTGCAGCTTTCGCGGCCGGCAATCAACAAACACCGGCACGGTGCCGTATGCACGATGCACCGCCCAGCGGGCTTCCGCATCCACCGGCCGTATGACGGTGATGGTGCAATAGACGTTTGGCGACCACGACTCGTCGACCGGAACCGAAAACTCTTTGGTGTTCGCCTCGAGATCGAATGCCTGCGCGAGGTGAACGCGGTCACTTTCGACGGTGAGGAGCGCGCGGCCGGCAAACGGGGCCTTCAGCAGAATCCGCGCGGTATCGCCGGGCGCATAGCGCGGCTGGTCTGTGGTGAGTTCGAGCTTGTCGGGCTTTGCCATCGACCACGGCACATAGCCGTCGCCGCCGCAATAGAAGGTGAGTGCGGTGGCCGTCGAGTTCTGTTTGTCGGAGACGCGGAGCTCGTATTCGCCGGCCGACGGGGTGTCGAGCGAGATAATGCCGCGGCCGTTGATGATCGTGCAAGGCACCTCGGCAACCTGCTGCAGCTCGCGCTGCGATTCGTAACGATAGCGGTCGTTGTCGAGCTTCAACACCGTATGCCAGAGCGCGCGGCTGAGCGTCGCATGCAGTTCGGCGTCTTCAATGATCTTGCCCTCGCCATCAACAACCACGCAATCGAACTCCTCAGTCTGACGGTCGGCCGCGGTGGCGTCGCGCCGAGCGACGCCTATGTAGAACGGCACAGGATCGACGGCCCGCGAGACGGACACCGTAACGCCGCGGCCGCCTACCTCTTTGACAGTAGCCGTGAAAACGGCGGCGTGCGACGCGAGCTTCAGCCCTTGCGGCACCTTCACCTTGAACGCCTTCTCGCCCTTGGCATCGAGAAGCGCCTCGCCGAGCTTCTCGGAGACCGTAGCGAGCGCTGTGCCGGCATTGCAGAAGGTGTAGCTTTTCCAGTCGCGCGGCTGGAACGTGGCGGGCACATATTCGATGCGTGCGACGACGCAGCGGCCAGCGGCGGGCGCACCGAACAGGTGGCTGGCCTTTACGGTGAAGACCGCCTCGTCGCCGAGCTTCAGGCGCACATCGGCCGCGGTCGCCGCCACCTTCATCCGATCCGGGATGAATTCCTCCACCTGGAACGACGCCGAGCCCAGCGACGCCTTCTGGCCGGGCAGCCGCAAGGTGGCCGTGTAGACGCCCGTGAGGCAGTATTCGGGCAATTCGAGGTCGACGTCAAGACTGCCCCACGCGGAGAGCTTGGCCGCAAACGTTTTGAACTCGCGCGAGTCGGGCCGCGTCACCCGCAGCTCCACGGGAAACGACGCCGGCACGGCAGGGCCGGGAGCGCGCACCATTGCGTGCAGGTGCGCCGTTTCGCCTGGCCGATAGATGCCGCGGTCGGCGTAGATGAACGCCTCGTAACCCTTCCGCAGGTGCGGCCGGCCGGCGACATCAAACGCGGTGGTATCGAGCGAAGTCTCGCCCAGGTTGATGAATGCGCAGCCGTCGGCGTTGTCGGCGAGCACAGCAAACGGAGCGCGTTCGCGTTTCCACGATGCGGCGGCAAACCGCGCGAGACCGTGCTCGTCGGTGTATGCCTCGCCGAGCTTCTGATTGCCACGCGAGTAAACCGACACAGCCGTGCGGGCGGCAGGTTGTGCCGACGATAGCGTATTCACCCACACGAGCAGATCGGTTTCGGAGCGTTTCGCCGTGATGCCGAGATCACCGACAAGCACGAGCTGCCTGGCCTGCGGCCAGCCGTTCTTGCCGTTGCGCGCCGTTACGACATAAACGCCGGAGGGGCTGCCCAGCAACTGCCGAAGGTCTAGATCGATCGTTTGCGTTTCGTTCTGCTTGCGTTCGAGCGTGAGCGATCTGCTCAGCACCGTTCGTGCAAGGTCGCTCGAATGCCGCCACGAAGAGAAGTCTCGCATGAAGTGAATGATGTTGTTCTTGTAGACCTGCTCGACCGTCAGTTGCACTTCGGGCACGTTTGTCGACACGAGCGGGAGGAGCATGCTGCCCTCGGACGAGAGGTACATGCCGCGCGTTTTGAACCGCAGCGTGGGCGGAATGTCGCCCACCACAAACGTGCGCACGACGTCTTCCTTCAGCATCGCGCCGCCGGTCGCCTTCATCCCTGCGAGGAGCGTTAGCCGGTAGCGTTTGCCCGGCTCGAACGGGCCGCGCAGGCTGAGCCCAGACCAGATGGATTGCACGGTAAACTCCACCTGCGGTTCCACGCGGATGCTCGCGGCGGCGGTTTGCGGATCGACTGGCTGCGAAAGCGTGAGCTGCACGTCGGTCTCTCGGCTGCCCCAAGCATATGCTTGCACGCCGCCGAAGGTGAGGCCGGCGTTGGGTGCCAGGCTGAAGCTTGCATCGCTGGCAAGCCCAAGCGGGCCGCTTTGCCCTTGCAGGCCTTTGGCGATACTGATCCTCAATTCGCTGCTGTTGGAGTGCGCACAGCGCACTATGATGGCCCGATTGCGCGAGGATGTTTCGACGCTGTGGCGGAGGCACTGGTTTCGCTGATCACGCAGGCTCAGTTTGGCATCGAGGTCGCGCGGGTCTACACGGTCGTTGAACTCCACGGCAAAACGCACGCCGCTGCCGGGTGCGTGGCCGGTTTGCGTGATGCCGAGCACGCGCAGCGGAGCCGTTTGGAAGCTGTAGACGGCATCGCTATCGAGGCTGGAGCCGGCGAGACTGGTTACGCCCATGGCGACGGTGGCGGTGTAGCGCGTGGCGAGTTTCAGCGGCTCGTCGGGCTGGAACGCCAGCGTGCGCTGGTTTGCCCACGTGCACTGCCCGCGGATCGGCGGCGTGAAGCTCACCGGCTGCTGTTCGAGCGGTTTTCCAAGCTGCTCGACGGCGGCCATGGGCTGGTTGAATGCCAGACGGATGCCCGCTGCTTGCCCGGTGAGCGCGTCACCTTGAGGCGGCTCAAATGATTCGATCGACAGCCGCGGCAGCGCCGCCCCCGGCCCGGATGCGATCTTCACGATTCCGATGATGTTGATTGCGGCAAACAGCGCAGTGATCCAGAGCCATCGCGCGTGCAGTAGCTTTCGCATAAGGCCTCCCCATTGGTTTGAGCGGCGGCGGCAGGCGCGGGCGGCGTGCGCAGGGGATGCCCCGGCGTGTTGTCGGCCTTCGGCCGCAGCTTGTGGTGTTTGGTGTTTTGCCTGAGAGGGGACTACGAGATGTCCCGGTAAAAACTTATATCGTCATGAATTCGGTTCCTGATAAGTATGCGCGGTAATCTTTTTTTAGCCCTTGAAAGCGCCGGGGCGGTACGGTAGGATAAGCCGTTGGTGCCAATCGGGACAGAGAATGAAACGGGAGCCAAGCAATGGACATTTACCAGATCATCGAGCACCGGAAAAGCGTGCGGCATTACAAGCCGGATGAGATCGAGAAGGAAAAGCTGGAGCGCGTGATGAACGCCGCGCGGCTGGCGCCGTCGGGAAGCAACCGCCAGCCGTGGCGGTTCATACTTGTGCGCGACCCCGCGACGAAGGCGAAGCTGGTGCCGCTGTGCTGGCGCCAGAAGTTCATCGCCGAGGCTCCGCTGGTGATCGTGGCCTGCGCCCTGCCCAGCGAAGGCTCGGTGGGCGGCGCAATCAGCACCAGTGTAGTCGACACGAGCATCGCGGTGACGCAGTTGATGCTGGCGGCTACGCACGAGGGCCTTGGCACGTGCTGGATCGGGGCGTTCGAGGCCGAGCCGGTCAAGAAGCTGCTGTCGATCCCGGCCGACGTTGCTGTGGCGGCCATCGTGCCGCTGGGCTATCCGGTGGACAACAGCCGCGCGGCCAAATCGCGGAAGTCATTCGCCGAGATCATCTGCGAAGAGAGCTACAAGCAATAAACCGGCGGAGAGCGCATGAACGACAGAGAGCGGTTCCTCGGCGTGATGAATTACCAGCAGGTCGACCGCTGCCCGTTCAAGGCAAACGGCGGCTGGCCCGAGACGATAGAGCGATGGAAGAAGGAAGGGATGGACGCCCCCGATGCGCCGAAGTTCCGCTGGGACCATTGGCACTGGGTGGGCCATTGGTTTTTTCCAAATCCGCCGTTCGAGCGCAAGGTGATCGAGGACGACGGCCACACGATCGTCTACATCAACCACGAAGGCATCCTGATGCGCGAGCTGAAGGACCAGCCGTGGTCGTCGATGCCGCAATTCGTGCGTTTCCCCGTGGAAACGCGCGCCGATTTCCGGAAGTTCATGCGCGAACGCATGCAGCCCGACCCCGCCGCGCGCATCGGCCCCGATTGGCGCGAGCAGTTGCCGAAACTTAATGGCCGCGATTTCCCGTTCATCGTGATCTCCGACCGCTGGGGCGGGTTCTTCGGCCCCCTGCGCAACCTCACCGGCGTCGAAAACCTGTGCATGCTCTTTTACGACGACCCCGCGCTCGTCGAGGAGATGATGGACGCCCTCGCCGATTTCATCATCGAGCTGATGGGGCATATTCTGGACTGCACAACCGTGGACTGCTACGGCTTCTGGGAAGACATGGGTTTTCGCACGGGGCCGCTGCTCAGCCCCGAAATGGTGCGCAAATACATGCTGCCGCGCTACCGCCGCGTGGTTGATTTCCTGCGCTCGCGCGGCGTGAACCTGATCGCGCTCGACAGCGACGGCCAAGTCGATTCGCTCATTCCCATCTGGCTCGATGCGGGCATCAACATCCTGTATCCTTTTGAAGTGCAGGCGGGG
>DATLAR010000174.1:0-10470 GCA_035527355.1 Planctomycetota bacterium | reverse complement strand
CGGTTCCACTATCAGCCAGTCGGCTTTCGGGTCGGTACGCCGGCACACGATACGCTCGCCGCCGTGCTGGATGGTGAGGCTCACGGCGTTTCTGGCATCGAACTGCATCACGGTGAGCGACAGCAGGTTTGCGGTGAGGTTTTTGAAGTATGATTCGGGGATGGTGAAGACGAGGCCGAGGCCGTCGACGCCGGCAAAGATGCCGCGGTCGGTTTTGCCGGCGATGCGGGCGGTCCATGTTTTCTCGGTGTCTTGGGCGCCCTTCACAACGGCCGAGACGGTGATCTCGGGGTCATCGAGGCCGTATTGGCCGAGGTCGGAGGTTTCGGCGACGATTTTTTCGGCGTCGAAGGATGAGAGGTTGTAGAGCAGGCGATAGATTTCGGCGGCCTCGCCCTGCCCGGCCACGGGTTTGCTGATGGCCCATCGCTCGGGCACTTCATCGTCGCGGCTGGTCTTGGCGGCGGCGAAAACGGTGCCGTCTTTTCGCGTGATGGTAAGCCGGCGGCATTGCGATTTCACGAAGTCGATCATCCGCTTGCTGCGGAAGGCGAGCTGGTCGGCGGCGGCTGTTTCGGCCAGCGTGGCCGGCACCATCACCACGAATGGCTTGCCGGGCAGCTTTGCGTAGCAGAGATCGCCATCCTTGCGGCCGACGTGCAGCTCGAAGGTGCTCTGCTCGTTCGTTTCGGTGTTGCCTTTTGCCCAGGCAACGGCCACGCGAACGGGGTCGTCGAGGCCGTATTGCGCGAGGTCGCCGGGCTGGTCGATCCAGTCGATGATAGAAGACTCTTCGATGGCTTTGAGGAGCGCATCGATGGCGGCGGCGTCGGCTGGAACCTGCCGCGGCTGGGTCATCGTCCAGGTTTCTGCTTTCACGAGGGCGATGGTAGACTTGCCCTTCGAGAGGCGAACGGATGCGGCGCGGTCGGCGGCCAGATCGGCGAGCTTGCGGCTGCGAATGTCGGGCAGCTTCAGGATGAGCTTTTCGACGGCGCTCGCGTTGAGCGTGAAGACGGATTTGTGGCCGTCGATGCGAGCGTAGACTTTGCCGGCCTGCCCACCAAATGCCGCGAGGGCGTCGCTGTCGGCTTCAGTGTCGACTGCATTGCCGATGAGCAGGCGCGTGGGGGTGGAATCGTCGGTGAAGAAGGCAACGCCGGCGGCCGGTTTGTCGAGGCCATAGGGGGCGAAATCGGTGGTGTTGTCGGCGATGAAATCCTGTTTTTCGGTTTCATTGATGGTTTTGAAGATCGCGGTCACCTTGGCTGCGTCGGCGGCGTCGGCCACGGGCTGTTCGATGTGCCAATCGTCTTTCTTGCCGGCAAGAACGAGCGTGCCGGCGGGGCAGGTGATCTCGATCTTGCTCACGCGGTGCGGGAAGATGTCAAGTATTTCGCGGCTGCGGAAGTCTTCCACCTTGCGGTCGATATCGCGCAGCAGCTCCTCGTCGCCCACGCAATAGATGGTGTTGGAGCCTTTGATCTGCACGTAGATGCTCTTGCTGCTGTTGGCGTCGAGCGGGGCATCGTAGACGCTGCCGATGAGGAGCGTGTGGGTGGTTTGATCGTCGGAGAATGAGATTTCGGCGCGGGGCTTGTCGAGGCCATATTTCGCGGGTTCGATTTCGGCGGCCGACTTCACGATCCCGCGGTGTCGAAGGCCCGCGCACGCGGAGATGGCATTGAGCACGCGCGTCTCGTCGGCGCGGTCGTGCAGCGGTTTCACCAGGAACCACGAGCCGTCTTTCTTTTCGCAGATGACGTGCAGTGTGCCTTTCCTGATTTCCATTCGCGCGGCGGCGTCGGCTTTGAACCCGGGAAACAGCATTGTTTCGGTCTGCCGGGCCTCGTCGGTGGGGGTTATGTATCTGGGCAGAAGAATCGCTGCCGGCACGGCGATTGCCAGCAGTGCGAGCAGGACAATCGTGGTTTTGAAGTTCATCGTGTGGGTGCCTCCGAGCCCGTGCGAGAGCGTTTCGGGTTTAGCGCGAGCGTCTCCAGTATACGATTCCGCCGATGACGAGCACGAGGTACGGCAGGCCGATGAGCGTGCCGAAGAAGATGGCGGTGTTGTTGCTGGAGTCGATATAAACGGGTTCGGCCTGGAACATTTTCGGCGCGATTCCGAGGCGATTGGTTTTGCGGGCCAGCCAGTTGATGCAGTTGAGGGCGAGGTCCTTGTTGCCGGGCGATTTGGCTATGAATTCATCGGTGAGGGCGGTGGTGTCGGCCAGGGCTACGATGCGTGCATCCTCGAAGTTCGGATTGGGCTTGGGCGGGGGCATGTACGGGCTGGGGGGCGGCGTTTCAGGGTCGCGCTCCTGCGAGCAAGCGGCGATGTTCAGCGGGCCGCGCAGGTCTTTTTTCTCGTCAAACTTCGGCGAGTAGTCGGGATCGATCTGGGCATAGGCGTGCTCGGACGTTTGGACGATGGGCGCGGCTGCGTAGCGCGGCGGAAGCGGCTGGCCGGCGGCGTCGCGCTCGGCCGGCTGGTGCACCTCGATCACCGTGCTGAGGAAGAACCGCGACGTGAGGCTGCCTATTTTCTCGGTGATCTCGTGCATCGGGTGCATGCCGGTAACGAGCGCCTGCGAGCCGAGGTACTTGCCCAGCGGGTCGATCACGATGAACTCGCGGCGCATCCCGATGCCCCAGTAGCGGAGCACGTCTTCCAGGCCGGATGGCTGCGTCTGCTCATCGGTCGGCTCCAGGGCTATCAGCAGCTTGCCGTGGTTTTGCAGGTGGAGGGCCACGGTGTCGGCCTCTACGCGCGAGAGCGTGCGCGTGGGGCCGATGATGGCAAGGATGTCGCAATCTTCGGGAATGTTTGCCAGGCCCGTCAGCGGCTTCACGTCGTAGTTGTCGTCTTTCAGCAGCTTTGTGAGCAGCGACAGGCCGGCTTTGCGGCTTTGGGAGACGAGCGGCATCTCGCCGCTTCCGGTGCTGAAGTAGATCACGCTTTTCTTCGTATCGGTCACCTTGAGCAGTGCCGAAGTAAACTCGCTCTCGCCCAAAAAGCCCGGCTCTTTGCCTATTTGCAGCGAGCGCTGATCGAGCGCCTCGAACATGTGCTCCACTTTCACCTGGTGCACGGCGCGGTCGGTCTTGAAGATGACGCTTCCGTTTGCCAGCTCGGCTTTGCCCTTCAGCTTCAGGTCTTTCTCGTAGCGCTGCCAGGCTTCCGGCTCGCTCACGGGGTCGAGGTGGTGCAGCGTGATTCTACCGTTTGCCAATGCGGCGTAGTCTTCGAGCATTCCCTTGGCATAGGGATAAAGCTCGAGCGGGCGGTTGCCGGCGTAAACAGCGGTGGTGGGCGACATGACGAAAAGCACGTCCACCGGTTCGGGCAAGGTTCTCAAAATTTCCATCGTTCGCGGCGCAAGGCTGAACTTGGCCGACTTCGTCATGTCGTGCTTCTTGTAGTAGAGCGCCGCCATGTAGTTTACGGTTACAAGCAGCACGAGAGCCAGCAGGCCCGCGACCACTACGTTAAGCCCGGCGGCTCCACGGCGCACCATCGCCTTGCGCAGTATCCTGGGCAGCAGGCAGATCATTGAAGCTGCAATGAGCACGGCCCCCGCGATGATCGTGATGTTTGATTGCAGCCTGGGCGCAGAAAGATTGAGGCTTTGGATGAAGCCGGTCATGATGCCCACGCCCATAGCCGTGATCCCGGCGGGCAGCAGCAGCGTGGCCGCCAGGCGCGGCACGAGGAGCGCGCTGCCCGCCAGCAGTATCGCCCCTACGGGCGCAGCCGATATGCTCGCGCTGTTGCGCCACGTGCCTGATATGCCGAAGGCCACGAGGCCCACCAGCAGGCCGGTGAGGCCGGCCACCGCGAGCACCACGCCCAAGGTTTCTACAAATGGATCGCTTTTTGATGACTTCAACGCCGAAACCTCCAGAATTCAAACGCCGCCGGGCTTCACCGCCACTTGTGGCTCTCGACCGCGCGAACCGTGATGAAGACGAGGAACGAGGTGGTCGTGAGGTAGTACAATACCTGCCTGCTGCCGATTATGCCGCGGGCGAAGTCCTCGTAATGGTAGAAGCAGCTAACGTATGACAGCACGCGGCCGGCCGTTCCGCCCATGTATTGCCCCATCTGCGAGAGCATCAGCAGCACCAGGATCACCACAAACGTAACGAATGCCGAAATCACCTGGTTCTTTGTAAATGACGACACGAGCAGGCCCAGCGAAATCAGCACCGAACCAAGCAGGGCGATGCCGATGTAACTGACCGCCGCGACGCCGACGTCGGGATTGCCGTACTTCTTCAGAACAGCCAGGAACGCCAGCGTGGGCACCTGCATAATGAGGAAGAACAGGTATCCGCCGAGGAACTTGCCGACGGTAAGCTCGAAATCGGTGACCGGCACGGTGAACATCGTTTCCAGCGTACCCGAGCGTGCTTCTTCCGACAGCAGCCGCATTGTGATCACGGGGCAGAGGAAGAGCGCAAACATCATCATGAGGTTGAAGGTTTGCTCCATCTGTGCGCGGCCTGTGGCGTGGATGTCGAAATTGAACGCCAGCGACACGCCCACCAGGTAGGCGGCCATCAGGATGTAAGCCACGGGCGACACGAAATAGCCGGAAAGCTCGCGCCACGCGATCGTGGGTGCGTGCGTGTACATCAGCCCCGCCACGAGGCCGGCCACGAAAAGCAACCCGCCGATGACGTAGGCATTAGTCAGTATTCCGCCGATGACGGCGAGAATGGATTTCGCCTCGAGCGCCGCGTTCACGTCGTAGAGCGTTCGGTATTCTTTATCCGGCAGCTTTTCGAGCAGCGCCAGCGCCTCGTCCGGCGCCTTGGCATCCTTCGCGTGGTCAAGCAGGTCTTGCCGGCCGGCGGGCATCTCGATGCCCTTGAAAAGCTCCCACGTGGCGATCGCGGGCGGTTTGGCCGCGGCTGCGTCTTTGCCTATCGCCAGCACGAGCACCAGGCCCGCGATGCACAAAGCAGCCCCGATGAAGTAGCCGATGGTTTTCCTGCTCAAAGCGCGCCTCCTTCAACGGTGCCGCCGGACGACTCCCTGGCGGTGGTGCTTACAAACAGCTCCTCGAGGGTGAGCGCCCGCTGCCGCAGCTCGAGCAGCTTCCAGTTGTGCGCGGTTATCAGCGAGCAGATATCATGCCTCACCTCGGCGTTCGGCTGCAGCTCGAGCGTGAGCTTCACGCCCACGTCCGGCGCGCCGCCGGCGGCTTTCACGCCGATCACGCCCGGCACGGCGGCCACGGCCGCGCGAAGCTCGGCTTCGGGTGCCACCGCCTGCACGTCCAGGTGGGGCGAGCGGCGAAGGTCGTCCATTGTCTTTTCGGCGGCGATGCGGCCGTTGTGGATGATGATGAATCGCTCGCACACCGATTCCACTTCGGGCAGGATATGCGTGGAAAGCAGCACGGTGTGCGACTTTCCCAGGTCCTTGATGAGCTTGCGCACGTGCCTGATCTGGTTTGGATCCAGGCCCACGGTAGGCTCGTCGAGGATGAGAATGCGCGGGTTGTGCAGGAGGCAATCGGCCAGGCCCACGCGCTGGCGCTGCCCCTTCGAGAGGGTGCCGATCACCTGGCGTGCAAACTCGCCGGCGCCGCAGCGATCGAGGGCCTCGCCGATGCGCCGGTTGCGTTCGGCTGGGGGCACGTTCTTCAGTTTTGCGCGGAAGCTCAGATACTCGCCGACGCGCATATCAGGGTAGAGGGGGTTGTTTTCGGGCAGGTAGCCTATGTTCTGCCGCACTTGCAGGCTTTGCCTGAAGATATCGAACCCCGCCAGCGTGGCGGTGCCGGCGGTGGCGGGGATGAAGCAGGTGAGCATCCGCATAGTGGTCGTCTTGCCGGCGCCGTTGGGGCCGAGGAAACCGACGATCTCGCCCTCGCCAACGTGGAAGGTGACGTCGTCGACGGCCGGGAAATCGCCGTAGTGTTTGCTCAGGTTCTTAACGTTGATCATCTGGAATTGTCCGCTCCTTATCAGGATTTTCCCGGGCACGGCCAGCTCGCCCGGAATGACAGTATGAACTCTATTTTACAGACACTCGGCACAAGTTCAAGGATTATGGCGGCAAATGAACTGCCGGGGTCCGTAAACGATTTGTGGGCTCCACACAGCTTGCCGGGCCGATGCCAGGCAAGCTCATATGCATAGATACCGGGGGCCCACGAAGCTCACGTCCATAGACGCGGTGTCCCACGAATGCATTGACTTATTCCCCTCCTGTCAAAGGCCTGAAGGGCCGAGGTTCCATACAGCCCAGGGCAACGCCCTGGGTAGTCGGTGCGGCAAGAAGCCAAGCCCTGCAAGGGCGGAGTATACGGCTGTGTGCTGGGTATACGTAAGGCCGCCCTTACAGGGCTCGGCTCTGGGGTGGGCGGCGCATTTCCCCCAGCCCTTCGGACTGGGCTGTACGGCACTCCGGCCCTTCAGGCCTTATTCGGAGTTGAATGAACAATTGATGAAGAATGCAGACGGCGACCGCTGCGCGTTCGAGTATACCTTTTATACGCGAATGCCCACGAATTGTTTACACACCCGAGCGGGCGCGGAGGCCAAAAGCCGGCTGGAATTTTTTTTCTTTTTCCTATCGAACGTGATATAATCGGACGCACGTGTTTGCGCCGCAAGATTGCCGGAGGAGGCTGCGACGCCCCCTTCAATATCTATTTTCATACTGCTGTCGTGTCTCGTAAAGGAAAGGCTTATGAAGACGAAAATCCTCTGGGTGGTCGCTGGAATCATCCTCCTCGGCCTGCTGGTGAGCCCCGTCGGCGCCAAGAAGGACGATTTGTACGACCATTACGAGACTCTCACGTCCGTGGTGGATAAGATCATCGACCACTATGTGGTCGACGTGGACCGCGAGAAGCTTTTCTACGGCGCCTACGCCGGCATGCTGCAAACGCTGGACCCATACAGCCAGTTCCTGCCGCCGGTGAGCAAGGAAGACCTCGAAATCGACACCAAGGGCGAGTTCGGTGGCGTTGGAATAGAGATCACACTGGACGAGCACAAGATACTTTCGGTCATCACGCCGCTCGAGGGCACCCCCGCATTCAAGGCGGGCGTGCAGTCCGGCGACAAGATATGGAAGATCGAAGGAAAATCCACGGAAGGGATGAGCCTCACCGACGCCGTTAAGAAACTGCGCGGCAAGCGGGGCACCACCGTAACCATCACCGTGATACACAACACCGATCCCCGCAAACCGGTCGACATCACGATCACGCGCGATATCATCAGGATCAAGAGCATCATCGACGTGAGGCTGATCGACGAGAAGCAGAAGATCGGTTACATCAGGATGACACAATTCCAGGAAAACACTGTGGTGGAGATGGACAAGGCGATAAAGAGCCTGATTGAACAGGGCATGCAGGCGCTTATCATCGACCTCCGCTTCAACCCCGGCGGCCTGCTCGACTCCGCTATCGAGATCAGCGACAGGTTCGTCAACAAGGGCATCATCGTGTCGACCAAGGGCCGCAACGACACCAGCAAGAAGGAATACCGCTCGCACGGCGAGGCCACCTATCCAAACTTCCCGATCGCGGTGCTCGTTACCGGCCAATCGGCCAGCGCATCCGAGATCGTAGCCGGCTGCCTCCAAGACCACAAACGCGCCGTCATCATCGGTTCACGAACATTCGGCAAAGGCTCGGTGCAAACCGTGCTGCCGCTGGAAAACGGCAAAACCGCAATGCGCCTCACCACCGCCTACTACTACACGCCATCCGGAAGGCTGATCCACCGCAAGCCCGATGCCACCGAGGAAGATGACTGGGGCATCTACCCGGACGTCGAGGTGAAGATGAGCCCGCAGGAAGTGGTGAAGCTCTGGCAGGAATGGCGCAAGCGGCATCTCAACGAGAACCGCCCGCCCGAAGAGACCATGAAGATCGACGAATCGAAAAATGAGGAGCCGAAGAAGGAAGCTGCTCCCGTCGATCTGCCTCCGCTCGGGGAATTTGAGGGCGACGATATAGACGCAGCGCCCGAGCAGGACAAGAAAGCCGAGGAGCCGTTTGTCGACAAGCCGCTCGAGGCCGCACGGCTTTTCCTCAGCGGGCAGCTCTTCACCAATCAGAAAGTGTCGGTAAAGTAGCCTGGACGCTGAATGCAGACGAACCACCCGCGGCTCTCCTGGCGCCCGCCCGGAGAGCCGCTTCCTTGCCTGGGCCGAATATGAGAATACTTGGAATCGAAACATCCTGCGACGAGACAGCGGCGGCCGTGGTCGAAGACGGAAACGTCGTTCTCTCCGACGTGGTGGCCAGCCAGACCGAGCTGCACCGCAAGTTTGGCGGCGTGGTGCCCGAGATCGCATCGCGCGCGCACATCGAGGCAATTCTGCCCGTGATCGACAAGGCGCTGTCGGACGCGCGATCCGGCCTCGATGATATCGACGCGGTAGGCGTTTCCAGCCGCCCCGGCCTCGTGGGCGCGCTGCTCATCGGCGTGTCGGCTGCCAAATCCATCGCCTGGGCTAGAAACAAGCCGCTAGTCGCCGTCGACCACGTCCGCGCGCATATCTACTCATACCTTCTTGAAAGCCGCGAGCAGATTTTTCCCTGCATCGTTCTCATCGTATCGGGCGGGCACACGCTGCTGCTTTTTGCCCAAAGCGCAACCGAATGCCGCATACTCGGCAGCACAATTGACGACGCGGCGGGCGAGGCGTTTGACAAGGTGGCCAGCGTGCTGGGCCTGGGCTATCCCGGCGGGCCGATCATAGACAGGATGGCAAAAGAGGGAAACCCGCAGGCAGTCGATTTCCCGCGCTCCTATCTCGAATCCGGTTCGCTCGACTTCAGCTTCAGCGGCGTGAAAACCGCGCTGCTTTACTACTGGCGGGGCCACGCCGGCAAACCGCGGGCGCCCGAAGACCGCGCACCAATCGAAGACGTGGTGGCCAGCCTGCAGGAATCGATCGTGGATGTGCTGGTCGACAAGACGATGCTCGCGGCCGAACGCGCCAGGGTGCCGCACGTGCTGCTCGGTGGGGGAGTGGCGTGCAACTCGCGCCTTCGTGCGAAAATGAAATCCGCCGCCGAGGCGCGCGGCCTCCGCTTCCACGTGCCGCCGCCAAAGCACTGCACCGACAACGCCGCAATGGTGGCCGGCCTCGCGTTCCATCACATCCGCAACAATGACTACGCATCGCTGGACCTCGAACCGGAGCCGGGCCTGATCCGCCGCTGATGCAATCCCGTCATAGCTGGCTTACGGATTTCGTCGGCTCGGAAGCCGGGCCGGGAATGAGCCTCTGCGCGCACGAAGCTGTGAGTCCCGGCTACTCAGCGAGCGTGTTGACTCTTTTTTCGCGCCCGATCTTCTGCTATGATTTACTGCAATCCGAATCCGTTCAACCGCGAGGAGATCTTTTGCATGAAGACTTTGAAGATCGGCGTACTTGGTGCGGGCAACATCGGCCGCGTGCACATCGAGCGGCTGAGGAAGGTGCAGGGCGTGGAGATAGCGGCGGTGTCGGACGCGTCAGAGGCGGCTGCGTCGGCCGCTGCGCGCGATTATTCGATACCCGACTCGTTCACCGATTACCGCTCGCTGCTGAAGGTGCGGGACATCGACGGCGTTTACATTTGCACGCCGAACGCTTTTCACAGGGATATGGCGGTGAATTCGCTTCGCGCGGGCAAGCACGTTTTCTGCGAAAAGCCGATGGCGCTGAATTCCGCCGAGGCATCACGCATGCTGGATGCGGCGCGGGTAAACGAGCGGATGCTTTTCATGGGCTTCTGCAACCGCTTTCGCGGCAAGAGCCAGGGGCTGAAGAAGATGATCGACGCCGGCAAGCTGGGCGAGATTTACCACTGCGTGGTCAATGTAGTCCGACGGCGCGGCGTGCCCGCCATCGGAAGCTGGTTTACGCAGAAATCGCTATCGGGCGGCGGAGCGCTGATCGACATCGGCGTGCACATGCTCGATCTGAACCTGTGGTTTATGGGCTTTCCGAAGCCGGTGAGCGTATCGGGCGCCACGTACATGAAATTCGGCCACCGCAAGGATTACGTTTATACGTCGATGTGGGGCAAGCCGGTGCCTGGCGGCATCTTCGACGTCGATGATTACGCCACGGCTCTCATCCGCTTCGAGAACGGCAGCACGCTGACGCTTGAATGCTCGTGGGCGGCAAATGTGCCGACAACGTCGTGGACGAGCTACGTCATGGGCGACAAGGGCGGCGCGAAATTCGACCTCAACGCCGATCTCGAGGTTTACACCGAAGACACCGGATTCATCGCCGATCTGCGGCCGCAGTTTGTGGAGCCGGACGTCTACCAGGCGATAAACGACCATTTCGTGAGCTGCCTTCGCGGCACGGCGCAGCCGCTGTGCACGGCCGAGCAGGGCCTGGTGGTGCAGAAGATCATCGACGGCATTTACAAATCATCGCAGATGGGCAAGGAAGTGCGGGTGTAGGGCGGCCGGGGGCCAGGGGCCAAGG
>DATLAR010000173.1:0-2827 GCA_035527355.1 Planctomycetota bacterium | reverse complement strand
GTTTTTTCCTTATTTCCCGGGCAGCCGTCATTTGCCAGGATGCCGCGATTCTGCGGTTGACCAGCGGCTGCCGCTTTGATGGAGGTGCAATCTTGGCAACTGTTACTCTGCGAGAGCTCCTTGACGCGGGCGTTCATTACGGCCACCGGACCAGCCGGCGCAACCCGAAGATGGACCGCTTCATCTTCGGCAAGCGCAATTCCATCCACATTCTCGATCTCCGCGAAACGATCCGCGGCCTCATCAAGGCCACCCGATTCCTTCGCAGGATCGCCGAAGAAGGCCAGCCGGTACTGCTTGTGGGCACAAAACGCCAGGCGGCCGGCGTGATCGAAGAATGCGCACACCGCGCGCAAATGCCTTACGTGAACAACCGCTGGCTGGGCGGCACGCTCACAAATTTCCGCACCATCCGCAGCCGGCTGGGAAGGCTGGAAGAGCTCGAGAATCTGGAGACGACCGGCGAGATGCAGAAGCTCTCCAAGAAGATGGTCTCGGCGCTCACCCGCGAGAAGCGCAAGATCAAGAGCAACCTCGAAGGCATCAGAACAATGGTGCGGCTGCCCGGCGCAATGGTGGTGATCGATCCGCGGCGCGAGAAGAACGCCATCGCCGAGGCGGTCAAACTCGGAATACCCGTGATCGCACTGCTGGACACCGACGCCGACCCGACACTAGTTGATATTGCGATCCCCGGCAACGACGACGCGATCCGCGCGATCCAGCTTGTAACGAACAAGCTGACCGACGCCTACGTCGCGGGCAGGTCGTCGTACATGCTTGGCCTCGAGGCCAAGCCCGAAATCGGCGCCACCGAGCAGCTTCCTTCACCCGAAGCCGCCGAAGGGCCCGTTGCCTGAACCGCGATCGCGTTTGATGAATACTGCTACAGGAAAGGAAGCTGATGGAAATAAACGCTGAAAAGGTAAAAGAACTGCGCGAGAAAACCGGCATCGGCATGATGAAGTGCAAAGAAGCCCTCATCGCGTGCGATGGCGATTTTGAGAATGCCATAGATTACCTCCGCAAGAAGGGCCTGGCCACCGCCGAAAAGAAAAGCGCCCGCACCACCAACGATGGCCGCGTGGCCTGCTATATCCACACCGGCAGCAAGGTGGGCGTGCTGGTCGAGATCAACTGCGAAACAGATTTCGTGGCCAAGGGCGAGGAATTCGGCGAGCTGTGCAAGGACATCTGCATGCAGATCGCCGCGGCAAGCCCCGTGGCCGTGGGGCGTGAAGAAATCCCCGCCGAAACTGTCGAACGCGAAAAGGCGATCTATGCCGAGCAAGTAGTAGGCAAGCCCGCGAATATCATCGGCAAGATCGTCGAGGGCAAGCTCAACGCCTTCTACAAGCAAGCCTGCCTCATGGAGCAGGCGTGGATCAAGGATCCCGCCGTCACCATCGAAGCACTCGTGAAAGGCAAGATCGCAAAGTTCGGCGAGAACATCACCATCAGGCGATTCGTGCGGTATCAGCTCGGAGAAGAACTGTGAGCCCACACCTCGCGCGCAAGAGAATCCTTCTCAAGATCAGCGGCGAGGGAATGTGCAAGCCGGGCGGCTTCGGAATCGACCCCGAAGAGGTGGATTTCGTTGGCTCCGAAAGCAGCGAAGTGCACCAGCTCGGCACGCAGGTTCTGATTGTAATCGGCGGCGGCAATATCGTGCGCGGCTCCGAATTTGCCAAGCGCGGCCTCAACAAAGCAACCGCCGACCACATGGGCATGATAGGCACCGTGATAAACGCGCTGGCCCTGCAGGACGTGCTCGAGCGGCGATACGGCCGGGAAACGCGCGTCATGACCGCCATTCACATGGCCGACGTGGCCGAGCCATACATCCGCCGCCGATGCATTCATCACCTTGAACAAGGCAGGATCGTGATCCTCGGGGCCGGCACCGGAAACCCGTATTTCACCACCGATACCGCCGCGGCGCTCCGAGCCTGCGAATGCGGCGCCGAAGTGCTGCTGAAAGCCACAAAGGTTGATGGCGTGTTCGATAGCGATCCAATGCTCGACTCAAACGCGAAAAAGCACGATCATCTCAATTACATGCAGGTGCTGAACGACCGGCTGAAGGTGATGGACTCTACGGCCATTACAATGTGCATGGACAACAACCTGCCGATCATCGTTTTCAACCTGAAGAAAAAGGGCAATATCAGGAAAGTAGTGGCCGGCGAAAAAGTCGGCACGCTCATAAACGGAGACTGAGCAAATGCCCTACGAAGACATCCTGCTGGATTCCGAAGACCGGATGGAGAAGGCAGTAAACGCGCTCAAGGCACAGTTCCGCACGCTCCGCAGCGGCCGGGCCAACCCCGGCCTCGTCGAGAATACGAGAGTCGACGCGTACGGCACGCCCACAAACCTTAGAAGCGTGGCCACCATCTCGATTCCCGAGCCGCGGCAGATTCTCATCCGGCCGTTCGACCGCGCACTTCTTGGCGAGATCGAAAAGGCGATCCTGAAATCCGACATCGGCCTCACGCCCAATAACGACGGCAAGGTCATCCGCCTGCCCGTGCCCCCGCTCAGCGAGGAACGCCGCAAGCAAATGGTCTCACGCCTCAAAGACATGGGCGAGGAAACCAAGGTGGCCATCCGCAACATCCGCCGCGACGCCAACAAGCAGGCCGACAAGGAAAAGAAAGACGGCGACCTGACCGAAGACGACCTCTACGCCATCAAGGAGGAAATCCAGGAACTGACGAACAGATACGAAAAGCTCGTTGACGATGCGGTGCAGGAAAAGACCGCCGAGCTGATGGAAGTATAAACCGCCGCGCGAAGCGGCCCGCCGCGCAGAGCGGCCCGCCGT
>DATLAR010000172.1:0-2926 GCA_035527355.1 Planctomycetota bacterium | reverse complement strand
GAAGCCGGGGTTCAGGTGCTTGTTGTTTGAGATCAGCACACCGGTGCCGGTGCTCACCAGCAGGAAGAACGCGCGAATCACCCAGATGGTCATGCGCGACGTTTTGCCCACCGGCGACACCGGCTGCACGAGCTGCGTTTCATGATCGTTGTCACTCATCAGTCAATTGTCTCCGCTGGGGCTTTCACACGCGTTCAAACGGGTAGAAGAGCCGCTTGTATTCGTCTTGCGCGTGGCGGTCGGTCATGCCGGCGATATAGTCGCACACGGTTCGCTGCTTGCCTTCGCTGTCGATCATCTCGTGGAATTCGGGCGGAAGCTGCGAAGGATCGTGGGTGTATTCTTTGAACAGGTCTTCGATGAAACGGTGCGCCTTGTTTGTCATGCGGGCCACACGATAGTGGCGATAAACACATTTCAGCAGGAAATCTTCGAGCTCGGTTTTCCGGCGGCGCATCTCGTCGCTGAAGCCGATCAGCCGGGCGCGCGTGCTGCGCACGTCTTCGGCGCTCTTGATGTTGCAGTCTTGCAGGCGCTTGTAGCTGGTTTCCATCAGGTCGGTGGCCGAGAGGTTGATCAGCGTGGTGATGGTCTGGTAGAGCTGCACCTTCTTGGAGGCGTCGGGCAGGCGCTGCCTGATGCGGCTGAACGCCTCCCTCCAAAGCTGCACGCCTTCGAGGTCTTCAAAGGTGATCATGCCGGCGGTGATGCCGTCTTCAAGGTCGTGGTTGTTGTATGCGATCTCGTCGGCTGCCTCGATCACCTGTGCTTCGAGCAGCGGGCTTTCCTGCGGGTTGAATTCAGTGCAGGCCGGCTTGTCATGGCGGGTGGTGTGTTTGGCAAACGACTCGCGAATCTCGTAGGTGAGGTTCAGGCCGTCGTAGCCGGGGTAGCGCTTCTCGAGCTTGTCCACCACGCGCAGCCCGTGTGCGTTGTGTTCGAAGCCGCCGTGCTCTTTCATCAGCCCGCGCAGCGCGTCTTCGCCGGAATGGCCGAAGGGCGTGTGGCCGAGGTCGTGCGCAAGTGCGATGGCTTCAACGAGGTCTTCATTGAGCTTGAGTACGCGTGCGATAGTGCGCGAGATTTGCGACACCTCGAGCGTGTGGGTGAGCCGCGTGCGGTAGTGGTCGCCTTCGTGGTTGACGAATACCTGCGTTTTGTATTCGAGCCGCCGGAATGCCCTGCTGTGCACGATGCGGTCGCGGTCGCGTTGATAAAGCCCGCGGTATATCCCGCGAACGGCTTGGCTTTCCTCGGGATGGTGGCGGCCGCGCGACTGTGCGCTGTGCATTGCGTAGGGGGCCAGCTCGGTGTCTTCGCGGCGGTGCATGTCGTTGCCGAGGAACATTCCCGCCAGCGGTGAATGGCAAGAGAGATCGTCTCGCAAGTTGCTCATAGTAGTCCCCGATGTTGCGGCCGCAGCAGGCCAAGCCCGGGCTGCTACTTCCTTGCCAGGAGGTCGAACACCTCTTCGAGCGCCTGGGGAATCACTTTCGTGTCGGCCAGCACGGGCATGAAATTGGTGTCGCCTTGCCACCTCGGCACGATGTGGAAATGGAGGTGGCCGGGCAGCCCGGCCCCTGATATCTTGCCGATGTTCACGCCGACGTTGAAGCCGTCGGGCTTCATTGCCTCGCGGAGGCGCTGCTGCACCTCGCCGAGCGCTTTCATGATTTCGAGGCTCTCCGCGTCGTCGAGGTCGGCGAAGTCGGCCTTGTGCGCGAAAGGTGCCACAAGCACGTGGCCGTTGTTGTAGGGGTAGCGGTTCAGCAGGCAAAAACAATGCGAGCCGCGGTGGATCACCAGGTTTGGGCGGTCCTCGCGCGAGCTTGCCGCGTTGCAGAGGAAGCAGCCTTCTTCGGGTGTGTCACTCAAGATATATTTCATCCTCCACGGAGCCCAGAGCTGTTCCACCATTTTTCAGGTTACCTCTATTATCTCGCCGTGCACGTTGCCATCCTGCACGATCAGCAGGCCAAACGTACCGCGGCTGCCGTCGCGGTTGACAAACGGGCAGCCGGGATTGAACAGCAGCACGCCTTCGTGCTCGCAGTTCACGGGCATGTGCGCGTGGCCGTGAACCAGCACGCGGATGTTATCGCCCTCGAACAGCGGCAGCAGCCGCTCGCCCAGCCGCATAGGCGGGCCATTGCCGTGGACCAGCCCGATGCGAACGCCGTCGACCTCTTCCACGAGCTTCGCCGGCAGCTTTTCGCGCACGGGCACGGTATCCGCGTTTCCGGCCACCGCGCGCACTGCGGCAATTTCGGAAAGAGCATCCAGCACCGACACATCGCCTATGTCGCCCGCGTGCAGGATCAGCCCCACCTTTTCGCTCCGAAACCTCGCGATGATCGCCGGCGGCAGCTTTTCGGCAGCGCAGGACACATGCGTATCGGATATCACACCGATCATCATAGTATCATCCAATCCTGCTGGTGAATCAACGGGAAAACCGGCCGTGAGGGTCGATCGGCCGCCCGCCGCGGTAAATCCTGAAGTGCAACGTAGGCTTGCTCACCCGCCCGCTCGTTCCCACCTTGCCGATCACCTGCCCCTGCTTCACAACCTCCCCCGCCGAAACCAGCACGTGATCGAGGTGCGCATACAGCGTTTGCTCGTCTGAACCGTGGTCGATGATGATAACGTTGCCCCAGCCGCCGAGGGTGGAAGTGTCATAGACTGTGCCCGTTTTCGCGGCAACAACAGATGCGCCGCCGGCGCTCTGGATATCCATGCCCTGTCTCTCGCCCACCTCCGTAGGCGAGCCGAACCTCCCGATCACGGTGCCGGCCAGCGGGTTCACGAAGAACGGCTCGCCCTTCACTTCCCTCGGCGGCACGCGTTTCACCGGCTCTTTCGGCTTTTCCAGCGGCACCTTCACCAGCTCCAGCCGGTCTTCCAGGCACACCAGCGCACCGGGAAT
>DATLAR010000171.1:0-5674 GCA_035527355.1 Planctomycetota bacterium | reverse complement strand
CTGATGAAAGAGGGCAAGGTGGTGCGCGGATTCCTGGGTGTGCAGCCGCAGGATATCGACGACAGCCTGGCACGCGCGCTGGATTTGAAGGACCGCGAAGGCAGCCTTGTGGCCGGCGTGGTGCCCGGCTCGGCGGCCGACAAGGCGGGCATCCGGCACGGCGATGTGATCTTGCGGTTCAACGGCACAAAGATCACCGACTCGAACCGTTTGCGCCACGTGGTAGCCGCCGCACCCGTGGGCAAGGAGGTGGAAGTGGAAATAAACCGGAAGGGCGAGACCATGATCGTGAAGACCACGGTGGGCGACCAGGCGAAGGAAATGCCGGCGGTCGGCTCGCCCGGCGGCCTTCGGTCCGACGAGTTCGGCTTTACGGCGGAGGAGAATACTCCCGCAGTGCGCGAGCGATTGGGCGTCGAGCTTAAAGAGGGAGTAGTGGTGACGCAGGTGGAGCCAAACGGGATCGCCGCGAAGAAAGGCATCTTGCCCGGCGCCGTAATCATCGAGGCCCGCCAGAAGACCGTTAGGAGCATGCGCGACCTCAATGCCATAATGAAAGACGCCTCGCCCAAGGAAGGCGTGCTGCTGCTCGTCAACCAGGGCGGCTGGAACAAATACATCTGGCTGAAGGGCGACTGAACGGCGGTCGGGATGTTTTCAGGTTACAGAGCAATAACGGGCGGAGAAGCATCTCGGCCCGTTCTTGCATGAAATGGCAATGAGCTGCTGTTGAATCTTTCCGCCGCGAATGGTACAATTTCCGGAAGCCGCGTGGTACCTGCGGCTTACAGAACAGGATCAGGAACAGCAACCGAAGGAATGCAAAATGAACAACTCTCGTTCGGCCGGCAAGCCCATCTCCGTGATTCTCGATACGGATATCGGCGGCGATATCGACGACACCTGGGCGCTGGCGTTTATGCTGAGGTGCCCCGAACTCGACGTGAAGCTGGTGGTATCCGACACCGGCGATACCGCCTATCGCGCGCAGATCGTTGCGCGGCTGCTCGAAGTGGCGGGCCGCACCGACGTGCCGATAGGCGTGGGTACGAGGCAGGATTTCCGCATCGGCGACCGCCCGCAGGGCGCCTGGGTAGAAAGCTATGAACTGGCGGATTATCCGGGCAAGGTGCACGAGGACGGCGTGAGCGCGCTGATCGATGCGGTGATGTCGTCGCCCGAGCCGATAACGCTGCTGTGCATCGGGCCGGTGCCGAATATCGCCGAGGCGCTGGAACGCGAGCCTCGGATCGCGCAGCGGGCGAGATTTGTGGGGATGCACGGCAGCGTGCGGCGCGGATACGGCGGGGCCGGGAAGATCGACGCCGAATACAACGTGGCGCAGTTTACCAAGCAGTGCCAGAAGGCGTTTACCGCCGCTTGGCCAATGACCATCACGCCGCTCGATACCTGCGGGCTGGTGGTGCTCGACGGCGCGAAGTACCGAGCCGTGCGCGAAAGCCGCGATCCGCTGGCGCAGGCCGTGATCGAGAATTACCGCCATTGGCTGAAATGGCATAAGCTGGAAGGCGACATCGAGGTGAAAAGCTCCGTCCTCTTCGATACGGTGGCCGTTTACCTCGCGTTTTCCGACGAGCTGCTCGTGATGGAAAAACTGGGCATCCGCGTAAGCGACGACGGCTATACGCTGATCGACGAGCACGCGAAGGAGATCACCTGCGCGATGGCGTGGAAAGACATGGGGGCGTTTGAGTATCTGCTGGTGAAGCGGCTCACAACGGCATGAGGAGTGCCGGGAGCCGAGGGCCAAGTGCCGAGTACCGAGTGCCGAGTGCCAGGTGTAGCACAGCCCCGTGTCCGCACGGGCGCCCTCCGGCTGTGGATTGTTTTTTCTTGTTTGGCGGCGGCGCGCAGACTATAATAAGCTACCGGAATCGAAGATCAGCCCAGAGCCGGACGGCCGGCTGAATGTAACAGGGGATTTCTTCAGGTATGACAGAAGAGAAGATCGAGAATAAGCAGCAGGACCGCGACGAGCCTACCGAGTTTGCCGAGAACGAGCAGCTCGCCGAGCTCGAGCGGTTTGCGCAGGCTGTGCGCCCGCCGCCGTTGCCGAGCGCCCCTATTACGTCACGGACCATCCCCCAGCCGCACAAGGAGTCGCGCAAGGAGCGGAAGGTCCTTCATATCGACCAGGAAATGGGCACGCTGGATATCACGGCCACGGTGATCGCGTCGATTGTGCGCGAGGAGGGCCGGCGCATCGATGGCGTGGTGGAGATACGCGGCCGCGGCCTCGGAAACAAGCTGCGCAAGCTGTTCCACAGCGGCCACATAGCCGACGGCGTATACGTTGAGAAGAACGACGGCGTGCTGTTTATGGAGGTGACGCTCGCCGCGCGATACGGAGTGAACATCCCCGCTATCGCCGAAACCGTGCGCCGCAGGCTCGCCGAAAAAATAGAATTCATAACCGGCTACCGTGTGGCGGCGATAAATATTGTGGTGGATCGCATCATCGTGGCCGATCAGACGCCCAAGGCCGGGCAGCAGAAAGAAGGACAGGTCAAACATGGAGCAGGAAGCGTTTGATTTTCTGAAGAGGATGCTGGAAACGCCGTCGCCGTCGGGTTTTGAGATGCCGGTGCAGAAGCTGGTGCGCGAGCGGCTGCAGGGCGTGGCCGACGAGATCAGCACCGACGTGCACGGCAACGTGATCGCCGCGGTGAATCCGGGTGCGCCGTTGCGCGTGATGCTGGCCGGCCACTGCGACGAGATTGGCCTGATGGTGCAGCACGTGCTCGACGACGGCTTCATCAATTTCTCGGCTATCGGCGGGGTGGATACTGCCATCCTTGCCGGGCAGCGCGTGGTGATCCATAACGCTCGCGGGCCTGTGGCGGGCGTGGTGGGCCGCAAGCCCATTCACCTGCTGGAAAAAGAGGAACGCGACAAGCCCGAGAAAATCCACAAGATGTGGATCGACATCGGGGCGAAGAACAAGGACGACGCGATGCAGGCAGTGGAGATCGGCGATCCGATCACCGTGGCCGTGGGCGTGATGGAGATGCGCAACGGGCTGGTGGCCGCGCGCGGGTTCGACGATCGCATCGGCGCGTTTGTGGTGATCGAGACTCTGCGGAGGCTGAAGGGCCAGAAGCTGAACGTGGCGGTGTACGGCGTGTCGACGGTGCAGGAGGAGCTTGGCCTGCGCGGCGCCCGCACGAGCGCGTTTGGGATCGATCCGCACGTGGGCATCGCGGTGGACGTTGGTTTTGCCACGGATCATCCGGCCGCCGAAAAGGCGCAGGTGGGCGATGTGAAGCTGGGCCTGGGGCCGGTGCTGCATCGCGGGCCGAATATCAACCACGTGGCGGGCCGGATGCTCATCGAGGCTGCGAAGGCGAATTCAATTCCCTACCAGATGACCGCCGAGCCCAGGGCCACCGGCACCGATGCTAACGCGATGCAGATCAACCGCGCGGGCTGCGCCGCGGCGCTTATGAGCGTGCCCAACCGCTACATGCACACGCCCGTCGAGGTGGTGTCGAAGGACGACGTGGAAAACTGCAGCCGGCTGCTGGCCGAGTTCTGCAAGGCGCTGGCGGCAGACACGAGTTTCATTCCTGGGTGATTCAAGGGCCAACAGTGCAAGGCCAAATGGCCTATGGCATGAATAGGAATCCTCCGCCAACTTTCCGTTGAAGCTCGTTGAGGTAGCTGCTTAGAGCCTCATGGCAATGCAGCGGCTGCGAGAATACGATCTGAATGGTTTTGTGGCAAGGCATCAGGGGCTTGAGTGCCCGGGCGATGGCCATCGGGCCGTTTTCAGCTATGAGCAAGCGTAGCACGGCCTCCAAGCAGACTATGCGGCCGGCAACGGCATCACGGAGAGTTTTAAGTTCGGGTGCGGTGGCAAGGGCTATCATTGCGCGTTTATCGCCTGATGCGAGGTAACAGGCGGGTTTGTGCAGAAGCAGCGAGTACATGAATGCCTCGCCTCGATCTATGAGATGTTTTCCGTTGTCCGGGTCAGTGACCGCAATCATGCGGTCTTCAGCGGCTGAATTGCCTGGAGCTTCAGTGATGCTGGCAATTCTGTCGCACCAATCCCTGGCAGAATTGAGAACGCTTTCCGGGTACGTTCGTCGAAAGCTCTTCCCATAGAGCATATACGGCAGGGTATTAAGCCGCCGGAGGCATTCGATGTCAAATCCCAGAATTCCGGCCGTGGTTTCCATCATCTCTGAAGCGGCAAGGATGACGAATACATCGTTGTCAATGAAAAGCAGGCGCTCTTCCATTGCATGCTCCGCATCCTGCTACACTAGTTGAATGGAAAGGCACGAGAGGAATCTCTCCACCGGTTCGTCCAAGTCCTGCAGGTCAAGATGCTCCGTGAGGGCTTTGCAGATGGTATCTTGGGCGCCCCGCAATTCCCCCATGAGTCCGAGTGCCTTTTCAGCGACTGGCCATCTATTGGTCGACTTGCCGTAGATCAGAACACAGGTTGCCGGATCAATTCCGTGAGTTGCGCCGTAGGCCGAAGCAGCCCTTGCGAGCTTGTGAGCGGTCAACCCATACTCGGGCGAGAAAGACAGATTCCTTTCGCCGGTCAAGACCTCCATGGCAAACAGGTTGGCCTCGTTTTCCTCATCGCCGGCCCCCGCCTTCACTTCTATGTTCGCGTCTACAAGGGAGTCGCCGCCTGGCTTCAGATGTGCGCACATGATATGCCCCATTTCGTGAGCCAGATGAAAAGCCAGCCAGGGTGGGCTGTCGATGCCATAGGCGAGGACGATCACGGGATTCCGCCGAGGATGCAGCGCCATCCCATGAAATTTCCTTGCTTGCAGCCCTTTGAGATCCAGATGGGCAACTGCAATTCCGTGGTCCCAGCAAAAACGAACCAGGGAATTCAGATTCACGTAGCCGGTCTTTGTGATTTCATCGCGAATGAAACGAGCGGACTGTGTGCCCGAGAATGCAGGAAGCTCTTTTGCTCGTTGGCCCACAAGATCTGCCACCCTCTCGGCTATTGCTACGGCCGGCCTCACCTCGAGGGGTGTAACACCTTTCGGGTGCTTCAAACGATAGTCTCTTGCAGGTTTGAGGGACAGCTTGGCATCAGGGTTGCGCAAATCCGCCACTCGCAGGCCAAGCAACTGGGCGATCGTCAGCTCGGCGAGAGCTCTGTTTGCCGGAACAGAGGCGAGCGAATCGTCCCACCAGTCAGGCAGCAGGCGTTCCCTTACGAACTCCCGGCCGAGCCCCGCTTCTTTGAGCCTTGCGTACAGGTCGTTGAGTGGGTTCTTCACGTTCTTGGCTTGCTCCTTTCGCACTCGTATGTGAGATTATAGCGTATCCGCGCTTGGTGATTCCATATATTTTTGCTGCATTCCACCCGCAAAGCGAAGCAAAAATGGGACCGATTCACATTTGCCCGCCATTTTGACAGCCGATATCCGGCAAATACCTCTGCGCCTGCCAACCTGACAGAGCACGCGTCTTTGCGGTTTGTTTTTCCAAGTGATTGCGCACCAATAGTTTAAGCAATGCGGGGATTTCGTATTCGCATTGGCACAGATTTTGCAGGTACTAAATGCGCTCAAGAAAGGAGCCTTCCGAGATGCCGACCTATGAATACGAGTGCACTGTTTGCGGGCACCGTTTCGAGGAGTTTCAGTCGATTACCGCGGCTGCCCTCGAAGAT
>DATLAR010000170.1:0-3964 GCA_035527355.1 Planctomycetota bacterium | reverse complement strand
CCCGCCGCGGCCGAACGAATACATCAAAACGACCTTCGCCGCATCGTGCGCGCACTCGAGGTATTCGAGAAAACCGGCAAGCCAATCACCGAATTGCAGCAGCAATGGCGGCCGCGTGCAGACCAATGGCCGCCGGTGATCTGCCTGGAGCTCGACCGGCATGACCTTTACGAAAGGATCGACCGCCGCGTGGACGCGATGATGGCGGCGGGCTTTCTGGCCGAGGTGCAGCGGCTGCTGCAGCGACCGCGCGGGGTGGGGCAGGAGGCGGCGCAGGCGCTGGGATACAAGGAGCTGATCGCGCACCTTCGCGGCGAGATCGCGCTTGACGATGCGGTGGAGCTGATCAAGCGCAACACGCGTCGCTTCGCGAAACGCCAGATGACGTGGTTCCGGAGCATTCCGCAGGTTCGGTGGTTTGCCATCCGCGCGGGCCAGCCCGCCGCCGAGATCGCCCGCGGCATATGCGGCGAGGTGCCTTTTGCGTGAAAGCCGGGAAAGCCGGCGAAACGGCATTGACATTGGAGCGCCCGCTTCGTAAACTTTGCGGAACTCCGGCCGGCAGTCGGTGGGAATTGGAAAGCTTTGTGCTGGTATGCATGGGCTTCCAAGCCGCGTATCCTCCGTTGTTCGGGGGAATACCCATCAGTCCCGGCCGGATTGTTTTTCGCCCGGATTGCCGGCAATCGGTGCGAATTGTGTACAGGCTTTGTGCGTTTGCTGCGCAGCCATCGGCCTGGCACGGCGCGTGGATGTGGCCGAAATGGGGGCTGGGCTGCGTTTTTGCGGAAAACGGATTCTGGCGGCTCGATTGGCACGCGGTTTGCTTTTGTCAATGGCAT
Source organism: Planctomycetota bacterium (assembly GCA_035527355.1). GTDB lineage: Bacteria > Planctomycetota > PUPC01 > JABMSA01 > JABMSA01 > DATLAR01. Next base: position 3,122 of record DATLAR010000170.1, on the reverse strand, counting down.
AGACGTTCTTTGCCCGGGGCCGAAGCCAGGCCGGGATAGTTCAAACAGTTGCCCCTGTTCTCCCGGAAGAAACAATCGGTTTTGCGCCCGAGTTGCCCTCCTTTACACTGGCCGTAGCGGGCCTCAACGGTCCGCCGCCCCGGGCAGCGTCTTTTTCCGCCTCAATTCATCTTCCGCATCATGCAAAATTACTGTGGAAACTCGTCTCTATTGCAGGTAAACTTGCAATATCGGATGTTTCACCGATCGATGGGCGCGCGTTTCGCCGCGTGTCCGGTTTCCGTCGAGAAAGGAAAACTGCAATGAAGAAGCAACGGCTGACCATTCTGATCGCACTTGTGGCGGTGGTTGCGGCGTGCGTGGCCGCGGCCGCCGTGGGCCATTCGGCCGAGCGGAAGGAAGCAGAGCCGCCCACGCTGGATGCGGTGATGCGGCTGGACGTGGCGCCGCTGGTGGCGAAGCTCGAGAAGATCGAGGCCGAGCTGATCCTGCTGCGCACTACGGCCGAGACGACGGCCGAGAGGATGCAGGCAATGCAGGAAAGCCTCGAGAAGGCGTTTGCACAGATGCGCCCCGCCAAGTATCAGTACCATTTCCTGTATTCAAACAGCAATGCAGCGGCCAACCGCCTGGCCGACGACGGCTGGGAGCTGGTGACTTCGGGAAAGGATAATCTGCTGATCTTCCGCCGCGCCGCGCCCGAAAAAGAGGAAAAGGAAGCGCAACCGTGACAAGCGGCCTAGCGTATTCGGTGGTGATTCGCGGAACCTGATGCTCCTTTACAGGGAAGAGAAAGAAGCCGCTCTCGCCGGCTCGAAAAAGCAATGAGCGCAAACAAGCCGCCCCTGCCGGGGATTTATCTGCTCGTGCCGGTTTTCGTCGCGTCGTTGCTTTACTTTACAAACCTGAGCAAGACCGATCTTTGGAAGCCCGACGAGCCGCGTTATGCCTTGGTGGCGCGCGAGATGCTTGACAGCGACAGCTTTATCGTTCCGCGCCTGGACGGTGCTGCTTACACGGAGAAGCCGCCGCTGTTCTTCTGGATCGCAGCCGGCTTTTCAAAGCTAACCGGCGGAGTGAATCAGCTCTCGATGCGGCTGCCGCCGGCCATCTGCGCCATTGGCGTCATTTTGCTGCTGATATTTTTCATGCGGCAGTTTTTCGATGAGCGCTCGGCAATGGTGGGCGGAGTGGTGCTGGCCGTGTCGCCTTTGTTCTTTTGGCTGGCGAGATCGGGCCAGATCGACATGCTGTTCACGCTGCTGATAAGCGCGTCGCTGTTCAGCTTCTATCGCTGGTATGCGAGCGGCAAGCGCATCTACCTGCCGCTTTTCTACGCGTGCATGGTGCTTGCGGCGCTGGCCAGGGGGCCGCTGGGCATTCTGCTGCCGGCGCTGATAGTGCTGGCTTTCGTGCTGCTTCGGCGCGAGCCGTTGAGGCTGCGCGACATGCGGCTGCACATCGGCGTGCCGATAGCGGCTATTCTGCTGCTGGCGTGGTACATCCCGGCGTCGCGGACGGCCGGCGGCTGCAGCATTGGGGCGATATTGCGCGAGCAGCTCTCCGGCAGAGCTCTGAACGCGGGCGAGCAGGGCGTAAGGCCATACGTTCGGCCGTTTTACAGTGTGGCGTGGCTTATTGCGTGGATGGCGCCGTGGTCGCTGCTGATACCGGTGGCGGCGATCGCGGGCGTGCGTGCGCGGCTGGATTCGGCCCGGCTTTTCCTGCTGGTGTGGGCGGCGGCGGTGCTGGTGTTTGCCACGCTGATGGCCGGCGGGCGAGCGGCCGGCCTGCTGCCGATGTATCCGGCGGCGGCGGGTTTGGTAGGTGTGTGGCTGTGCGGGCAGGGAACGCGCGGCGATGAATGGCTGGTGCGCGCGGTTGCGTTTGCCTGGGGCCTTTTGCTCATTGCCGCCGGCATCGCCGCAATCGTGGCCGCGCCTGCTTTCCTGGAGAAGCGGTTTCCGGGCGTAACGCTGCCTGCTAACTGGAAAGAGGTGCTGGTGGTCTGGATCGCCTCGGGTGCGGCGGCGGCGGCGGTGGCTTTGCTGGGCAAAGAGGTAAGGCACTACGTTAGCGCTTGCGTGGTGACTTTGGTGGCTGTTTTCATCACAACGTATAGCAACGTGCTGCCATGGATAGACAGCTACAGGTCGCCGAGGGCGGCTTGCCGCAGGTACGTGAGCGATTGGCAGGAGGGCATGCAGCTTGGCGTGCTGGGAAACCTGGACTACGAGTACGCGTTTTACGCGCGGGTGAAACTGGCGAGCCGCCAGGAGCTGAAGGAATATTTTGCCGCCGAGGAAGTGCGGTTCTGCTTTGTGAGCAACGAGGACTATCAGCAGGCGCTGGCCGAGCATGATTTCCCGATGTACGAGCTGGACAAGTGGTTCGGCGCCTCTCGGGTTACGCTGCTCTTGTGCAACAGGAACCTGAATGCGCATTAGCGCAGAAAGACCTTGGATGGCTTTTAGCGTGAGGCGAAACTGGCCTCGCATAGTCATGCTGCTTCCAGTTGCCGTCATAGCGGCGGGCCTGCTGTGGCAGGCATACTGCATGTGGCTGGCTGTGAAATACAGCGAGGTGGAGCTGCCGGACGTGTTTGGCAACCGGCCGCATAACATCGAGGCGGCCGCGCGGGAGAAGCCGGACGACAGCAACAGCGGCCTCAGGTTCGCGGTCATAACCGATACGCACGGCTCCGGCACGGTTCACGCGCTGATGGCCGAGCTGAAAAAGCACGAGCCGGAATTCGTCTTTCTCGTTGGCGATGCGGCCAACGATCCGGAGCCGGGCGACCATCAGCATCTGCAGGTGCAGATGGTGGAAACGTCGATGAATTGTCCTGTATTCTATATCGCGGGCAACCACGACATCGGCGAGCCCTACGGCATCGAAGAATGGGAGGAAACGTATGGGCCGTGCCAGTTCTTCTTCAAGCGGGCCGGCAATCTCTTCATCGCGCTGAACATCTGGGAGCATTGCAGGGCCGAAAGCGGCGTGCGATTCCTCGAGGAAACGCTTCGCAATGAATCCGCCGGAATGAAGAGGATATTCGTGCTCAATCACGTGCCGCCCGACGTCGGCTACGGCTGGCAGGCGCACGCGCTGCCCGAACAGGA
>DATLAR010000169.1:0-5851 GCA_035527355.1 Planctomycetota bacterium | reverse complement strand
GCCTGCACGGGCGAGGCGTCGAGCGAGGGGCAGTTGATCCGGGCGTGGCCGCTGATGATGCACAGCACGTGGAAGCGCCGGCTTACCGACGCGGCCGTTTTCTGGCCGGGCTGCAGCGTGATCTTCTCGATCTCGAATTTCGGGCAGTGCAGCAGCCGCTGCGTAGAGCCGTTGGCGGCCGGCGGGGCGCTGGCGGGCGCGAGTTTCTCGCGGCTCACAAGGTCCCAGTCGACTACTCCGAGCGCCTTCTCGATATGAAGCTGCCGGCCGTTTCCCGTGGTGTCCAGGCGGTCCCAGTCGTAAACGCGGTAGGTGAGATCGGAATTCTGCTGCACCTCGCACAGGAGCACACCGCGGCCGGTGGCGTGGAGGCAGCCTGGGGGGATGAAGACGAGGTCGCCCGATTTCACGGGCAGCTTCACGAGGCAATTGCGCACGGTCTTGTGCAGCAGCAGGTTTTCAAACGCCCGCCGGTCGGTGCCCGGCACCACGCCTCGATAGATAAAAGCCCCTGGTGCGGCGTGGATGATGTACCACGCTTCCATCTTTCCCCACTGGCCGTGTTCAAACTGGATCGCGTAGGCGTCGTCGGGGTGAACTTGCAGCGATAGCGTTTCGTGGGCGTCGATGTACTTGATCAGCAGGGGAAAACGGGCCGGATACATCTGCGCCACTTCCGCGCCCAGCACGCCGGCGGGGTCGGCTCGCAGGATCAACCTAAGCGACGATCCCTGGCGGGGGCCGTTTTCCAGTATGCTCATGTCGGCGTCGCGGTCGCTCAGCTCCCATGATTCGCCGACCATCTTGTGGGGCGGCAGATCCTTGTGGAGAAACAAAGCAAGGCCGCGGCCCCCCCACACTTTTTCCTTGAAGATGCTGCCGAAGCGGTACGGATAGAAGACGAGGTTGTCCACCGGGCTCTCCTGGATGTCTTGCACGGGAAAAACTGCGCGGCTCAATGCCTCAGGCGCAATGCCAGCAGCGTTTTCAGCAGGCCAACGGCCTCGCCACGGTTGATTTTCGAGACGCCGGCCGATCTGTTTTCAAAAACTATCGGGATTTCCACCATCGTTGCGCCCGCCTTGCGAAATCTATAGAGCATCTCGCCTTGGAAGGCGAATCCCTGGGACACGATCGCGTTTGGGCCGAACTTCCGGATGATGCGCATGCTGTAGCAGCGAAAGCCGCCCATGGGGTCTTTCACCGACATCAGCCCCAGCACGGCCCGCACCGACAGCCCGCCAAGGCGGCTGCAGAACGTCCGTCCGGCTGTCCAGTGCCGCACGCCGCCGCCGGCGATGTAGCGCGAGCCGATCACGGCGTCGTATTCGCCCGCCTTCTCGATCATCAGCGGCAGGTATCTCGGGTCGTGCGAAAAATCCGCGTCCATCGTGATAAACAGCCTGCAATCGCCCTGGAGGGCCGCTTGCATGGCATCGCGGTAGGCGCTGCCCAGGCCCATTTTACCGGCGCGATGGATCACCTGCACGCGGGGGTTTTCGGCCGCCAATCGATCCGCCACCTCGCCGGTGCCGTCGGGCGAGTTGTCGTCGATCACGATAACGCCGATCCGCTCGTCCGCCGCCAGCACCTGCGGCACGAGCCGCGGCAGGTTTTCGCGTTCGTTGTAGCACGGGATGGCAACGACGATCTCAGGCACTTAAACCTTCTCCAGCTTGGCGTACTCCATGACCAGCCGCTTCACGCCGATGTTCTTGAACCGCACGAGCACGGTTTGTTTGCTGCCCGAGCCTGTGATCTCCCTGATCTCGCCCAGGCCGAAGGTGGGGTGGCGCACTTTCTCGCCCACGTGGAATTCCTCGCCGTGCTCATGTTCGGGCTCGGGCGCGGGGGCGATGGCCGCCGCCTTGCGCGCGGCAGCCGGGCGGGTATCGGGTGCTTTTTCCATCGGTGCAAACAGCGGCAGCGTTTCGACGGCTTCATCGGGCAGCTCGGCGATGAAGCGCGACGGCTGCGCGGGCAGCATCAGGCCGAAGCGCATCCTTGCCCTGGCGTAGGTGAGGTAAAGCTCGGCCTGTGCGCGCGTGATCGCCACGTAGCACAGCCGCCTCTCCTCTTCCACGCCGCTTGCGGATTCCATTGAAATCTCGTGCGGGAAAAGCCCCTCCTCCATGCCCGTCACAAATGCCACCGGAAACTCCAGCCCCTTGGCCGCGTGCACTGTCATCAGCACCACGCGGTTGTCGCCGTCCTCAAACTCGTCGATGGTGCTCACCAGCGCCACCTCTTCGAGATAGCTCTGCAGCGTGCCGCCGGGCGTGCGCTCGTCGTATTTTGCCGCCGCCGAGATGAGCTCGCCCAGGTTGTCTTCGCGGTCCTTGCGGGCCTCGTCTTTCGACTGCTGCGTCCACAGCAGATAGCCGGTGTCTTCGACGGCCGCCTTGACGAGCTTCGCCACGGGTCCGCTGGTTGTGGCCAGCTCGTCGATCACTTCCTGAAAGCTTTCCACCGCCTTCAGAGCGCGCTCGGGCAGCTCTGCGATCTCGCGGCAGCGCCGAACGGCTTGCATCAGCGAAACCTGCTGCTCCTGCGCCCAGCGCTGCAGCGTTGCCACAGTTTGCGAGCCTATGCCGCGCGGCGGCACGTTTATCACGCGCAGGGCCGCCAGGTCGTCGCGGTCATTGGCAAGCAGCCGCAGGTACGACAGCGCGTCTTTGATCTCTTTGCGGTTGTAGAACGCGACGGTGCCGACGATGGTATACGGAATGCCCACAAGCCGGAAGACCTGCTCGAAGACGCGCGACTGGAAATTCGTGCGGTAGAAGATCGAGATGTCGCCGTAGCGGCAGCCTTTGGCGGCGAGGCCGCGGATGCGGCTGGCCACGGCCTCGGCCTCGGCCTCCTCGTCGGGGCAGGCGATCAGCTTCACCGTGCTGCCGCCCTGTTTGGCCGTGAAAAGCTCGCGGTCGATCCGCTCGGTGTTGTGTTGGATCAGCGTGCTGGCCGCCTTCAGGATGAATTTCGTGGATCGGAAATTTTCCTCCAGTTTCACCACCTTCGCGTCGGGATACTCTTCGACGAATTCGAGTATGTTGCTGATGTCGGCCCCGCGCCAGCCGTAGATCGACTGATCGGGGTCGCCGGTGGCGCAGATGCTGCGCGTGACGGCCGCAAGCTCGCGGGCGATCAGGTATTGCGCGTGGTTGGTGTCCTGGTATTCGTCGATCAGCACGTATCTGAAGCGGTTGCGCCAGTATTCGCGGAAGGGCGTGTCGGCCGTCATCAGCTTCGCCACCTTGAAGAGCAGGTCGTCGAAATCGAGGGCCTGGTTGCGCTCGAGCATCTCGTGGTAGCGCCGGTAAATGCGCGCCACCGTGCCCTGGAAGATACTCGTTGCGGCCTCTTCGTAACGATCGGGATCAACAAGGGCGTTCTTTGCATTGCTGATTGCCGACTGCACGCTGTCGGGCGGCCAGTTTTCGGTGCTGATTTCCAGCGATTTCATGCATTCCTTGATGCAGCGAAGCGACTCGCCGGCGTCATAGATGGTGAAATCGCGGCCGTAGTTGATGGCGTCGGGCATCTGGCGCAGCATTCGGGCGCACATCGAGTGGAAAGTGGACACCCACACGCCGCGCGCGCCGGCCAGCTTCTCCACGCGCTCTCTCATCTCGCCGGCCGCCTTGTTTGTGAAAGTGATGCCGATGATATGCCGCGGCTGCACGCCCTGCTCTACGAGGTAAGCAATCCTGCGCGTAATCACGCGCGTCTTGCCGCTGCCCGCTCCGGCCACCACCAGCAGCGGGCCGTCGATATGCGTGATCGCCTCGACCTGCGCGGCCGTGCAATCGTCCAGTATGCCCATGCAGACGTCCTTCGGTTTCCCGGTTGGAGGAAAAGTGGATGCCGTATAATATAGCACAGCCGGTGCGAACTTCAAAGGATGAAGTGGGCGGATGGCGAGGCAGGGTGTGTGAGCGATTTGCGGGCGCCACACAGCTTGCCGGGCCGATGCCAGGCAAGCTCGTGTGCATGAACGCGCCCCACGAATGCATTGGCATCATTCTTCATATTCCCCTCCAGTCAAAGGCCTGAAGGGCCGAGGTTCCATAAAGCCCAGGGCAACGCCCTGGGTAGTCGGTGCGGCAAGAAGCCAAGCCCTGAATGGGCGGAGTATACGGCTGTGTGCTGGGTATACGTAAGGCCGCCCCTTCAGGGCTCGATTCTGGGGTGGGCGGCGCTTTTCCCCAGCCCTTCGGACTGGGCTGTATAGAACTCCGGCCCTTCAGGCCTTATTCGGAGTTGATGAAGAATAGATGAAGAATGCAGACGGCAACCTCTGCTCGTTCGAGCATGCCTTTTATACGCGAATGCCCACAGATCTTTTACACACCCCAAGGCGGGCGGCTTGCATGATTCAGGGGGAATCTTGAGCGGACGGAGACGGAATGCGGCGTGAGCGACCGTGCCCATGCTGGCAGGACACTGATGCTTTGGCTGAACAGACCGTCCAATTTCGGCAACATGTTGCTAAGTGAATGCGCTGCAATAGCTTAAGATGAACTATCGGCCTGTTTTGCCCAACTGCTGTTCATTTTCGGCAACACTCTCGGGTTCGTTCGCACCCGCCGCGCTGGAAATCCTCAACTGCTAAGTATCTATGTATCAATCACTTATGATTCAGCCACGTTTACTTGGCAGCATTCGGCATGCTTTTTGCTGTATATCGAAGCGTGTGTTCTTCTCTGATGGCTGAATCCGCATGTGGGGCGGAGTTTCGTTCAAAGCGTGGCAGGTTCGATATTCTCGGGCAGAATTGCGATACAGACCGGCTTTAACACGGTATGGCCTGTGCGAAATCGGTCAGAACGAGCTGTTTGATGAATGCGATTTGAAAGGGGGTGGTCGCTCGCAGGACATGATAGTTTTGGAGGCGCCTGTTTCGGGCGCGATTCAAGTGCCCGTATGGAATCGGGCAATCTATACATGGATAAAGACTAGGTCAGAATCCCGGGGGTCTAAACTAATGAAACATTTGATTGTTGTGCTTTTGCTCTTGGGAGTCATGGCGATTCCCGCGATGGCCGATGTGTGGGAATGGGATTGCAGCAGCGATCCCACCGCCAGCGGCTCTTGGATTGTTCGCGGCGGCGATCCGTTCAACGCCGGCAGCCTGCTCGACGGGCTATGGCTTGGCGGGCAGACCCTGGACACGCGGCCGATGAACAACTTTGACATGATAACCACCATAGATTTGAACTGGAGAGCGACCAAGGCCGGCGACTGGAACGCGACTTTCTGGATCAACATCGACTACTCCGACGGCAAGTTCTCGCCCATCTACGCACATCTGTCCAATGATGGTGCCTCGCAGACTCTGACGGTGTGGGATGTAACAACCTCGTCTTGGGCGACAAACAAGCTTTTCGAGGTTACCGGCCTGACCACCGGTTTCATCGACACACAGCTCGTGTTTAACGCGTACGCCAACACGTTGAGCATCTCCATTGACGACGTCTTGGTTGGCACGCAAAGCTACACCGTGTGGAGTCCGCAGAACTCCGACAGATTCGCAACGATTCTGGGCGGCGGGCTGGAACTCAACAGCATCAGGATCGAGACGGTGCCCGAGCCGGCCACAATGCTGCTGCTCGCGAGCGGCCTTGCAGGGCTGGTGGCAGTACGCCGTAGAAGGAAATAAACACCGCTGCGATTACATCTTTGAAAGAAGCCCCCGGATACCGGGGGCTTTTTTTGTGGCTGTGTGCGGCTTTGCCGGGGCGTCAGCAGTTTGGCACCCACATCAGCGCGAATCGGGATGATAGCCGGGGAAATAGTAGACGGCCACCTGGCGGCGCTTGTCGGCCATTGCTGCTCATCTCCAATCGAG
>DATLAR010000168.1:0-16472 GCA_035527355.1 Planctomycetota bacterium | reverse complement strand
GGCACCACCCACGCGCCCCACGGCTGCGCATTCAGCAGGCCCGATGGCGTCCAGTTTGGATTCAGCGCCGGGTTGAACAGCGGCGAGATGTAGCGCAGATTGAACCGCGGCAGCAGCGTGTGGAAAGCTGCAAGCCCGCACGCTACCAGCGGCACTCCCGTAAACACCCACGTTACAGGATGCCGGAACAGCGACTGCTCGGCCGGCAGCGGCACGGTGTCGCCCACAGGCTGAGCCTCGGGCTTTGCTTCGCCTTTCACCAGCTTTATCAACGTAGCGAGGCCCCAGCACGCGAGGAAGATGACGGCGAGGAGGATGGCGATGTAGCTGAACATCGGAATGGCCCACGCCAGCCACGGGTCGGTGTTGCCGCGGGCTCCTTCATAAAACATCGTTACGATGGGGCTTTTGGGGTCCTTGCTCGGCACAAGCCAATCTGGTATGTGCTTGTAAAAAAGCATCTCCCACTTGCTGCCCTGGCCCACGTAGTAAAACGGTGCCACCATCAGCGGCAGCATGTAATGCATCAGGCCCATTGCCGCCACGCCCAGGCCGGCGGCCAGCATGCACCAGATCGTGAGTATCTCGCCCTGGGCAAACTGCCACGGCGGCTTGCGACCCGCCGCGAGGCTGAAGAGCCTGAGCAGCGGGTTGACGATCAGCGACATGAAGATGACAATACCGAGGACCACCGTCGGCAGATGGTTGCCGCCCGTCGGCAGCGTCAGTTCGTTTCCATGATCGGTATATGCAAACAGAGCCGCGGTAACAAGCAACATTACGAGACCGATCGCAAACGCTCTGACAGTCATAAGGCTCCCCGTTAGAAGTCTTGGAGAATGCTGATGGCCACGCGGGGTGCGCACCGCATGAAGTTGTCCATGATAAATCTGCAGCGGAGGCTCTTCCGGCCGGCAAAGCCGGATGTCCATGATAAAACTACCCGCCGCTTGCGGGTACGAGCTTTGATATTCTACATGTTGAACAGGGATAATCAAGAATTACCTCGGCTTTTCGGCGCGCCTGGTTGTAATTTTTTGTTTACTCCCGCATTGCCGGCAATGCCCGCCAATGATTTTGATTTTGCACGGGCAGTCTGCTAAGATGGGGCCAATGGTGTACGTTTTCGGCTGGAGAGCTTCCCGTAATGCGCAATCGAACGCTCAGTTTTGCGGTGGTGTGTGCGGCTGCCTTGGCCGCAATACATGCCGGTGTTTTCGCGCCGGCCGGCGAGAAGGCACCCGCCGAGCCGGCCGTGCAGCCTGCGATTGCCTGCCCCGCCGGCTGCCTCGTTTACGGCGCCAACGCCATCACGCTGTCGCTCGAGAACCTCACCGAACAGGAGCAATCGGCGGCGGCGGAGCTGAAGCTGCCCGACGGCTGGGCGTGCGAGCCGCCTGCGGCGCCTTTTGCGCTCAAGGCCGGCAAGGGCCAGCGCGCCGTGCTGCAATTCACGCTGAAGATTCCACCCGCCACGCCCCTGGGCGACTATGAGATCGCGGTGTCTACCCCCGCAAACAAGGCCGCCGTTTCGCTCACGCTCGCGCTCTCCACGCCGCTAGGCGATTTCTCGCGCATACGCCTGGCCGAGGTCCATTCCTCGGCGCCGTCGATGGCCGTGCCGGTAAAGAACCCGCTAACGCGGCCGGTGAGCGCCCGTGTGAGTATCGCGGCCGACGACTGGAGCTTCTTTCCGGCCTTCGTGCCCGTGGAGCTTCTGCCCGGCGAGGAGAAGGTGCTGCGCTTCCTGGCCGACGGCCGGCTGCCCGCCGCCGGCTCTCTGCCGCTGACCGTAACCGTGGCAACGGCCGGCAAGACGGCCGAGGCGCTGAAGCTGAGGCGGATGATTGACGTTTCGAGGCAGCGGGCAATCGGCGGGATCATCGGCAAACCGGATGTGTCTTTGGCGAGGTTCGATGGCCGCAACCTCACCTACAACCTTTCGCGCACCACGGTCGTCTCGGTCAGGATATACGACGCACGCGGCGGCCTCGTCCGCACGCTCGATTCCGGCTGGCAGCCGGCGGGCGCTCACCGCTATGAATGGGTGCCCGGGCGCGAATTTGACGACCGCGGCGAGCGCATCCTCTATCGGGCCGAGGTGCGGGCGGGGCTGGATTTCGCGTTCGACCGGCAGATCGCGGCTCCGCCCGATACAATTTTCACGGCCAAAGCCGTGGCGGTCGACGCGGCGTCGGCGGTGTGCGTGATCGAAGGCGCACGCGTGATGAAGTTCGGCGCGCGCGGATACATCGGCAGCGACCTGCCCGGCTGGCGCAGCGCCGATATCCACAGCATCCGGCCGCTGGCACAGGGCAAGTACGTGGGGTTGAAGGGCAATCAGCTTTTGCTGCTCGACCACGCCGGCGCGGTTTTGAAAACGCTGCCGCCGCTTTCGCATGATGCCTCCGGCCCCCGGCCCGCGATTCTCAGCAATCCGTCAGACGTGGCCGTATCGCACGACGGTTTGGTTTACGTGGCCGACACGGGCAATCACCGGGTGCTGCGATTCACGGGCGGCCTCGAGACGGCGCCGTTTGCATCGGGCGGCAACGCGCTGGGCAAGGCCGCCGCGGCGGGCGGGGCAAAACCGGCGGACGGCGCCGGCAACGGCGAGTTCACCTCGCCCAGGCGCCTTGCCGCCGGACCGCAGCTTTGCGTGCTGGACGCCACCGGCCGCGTTCAGAAATTCGACGCGAACGGGAAGTTTGCAGCGTCGATCGATCTGCAATGCAAAGACGCCGCGTGCATTGCAGCGGGCGCCGACGGCAGCATCTTTTACGCGCGAGCCGGCAGCCGGCAGGTGCAGAAGGCAGAAGCCTTGGCCACGCCCGCCAGGCCCGTGCCGCAGTTTGGCGCCCAAGGCAGCGCGAGCCTCGAATGCACCGAGATCGTGTCGATGGCGGTTTGCCCCAAAGGAAAGCTGTACGTTTGCTCGCAGGGGCCGGCCGCCGTGCACGTGCTCGATTCGATTTCCGGCAAAGTGCAGGGCGCGCTGGGCAGAAAGTGGTCGCCCGCGGCGCCCGCCACTATGATTGCAGCGGCACCCGGCGGGCTTGACGCCGACAGCCAGGGCAGCGTGACCGTGGCCGATCTGGCGGTACAGCAGGTGATGCGTATCTCGCAGGCCGGCGAGCTGCAATGGGTGTCGCCCGACCCGCGAATGCCGGTGAGGATCTATCGCCCGCTCGACGTGGCCCTGCAGCCGGCGGGTGTTTACGTGCTGGACGAGACGGCTACGGGAAAGACGCTGGTGATGCTGGATCACGACGGCCAGCCGAGATTCGATTTTGGCGGCACGTACGTGCTTCAGAGGGACGACTTGGCGAAGGCCACAACCGTGGAGGTGGATGCCGGCGGCAATATCTGGGTGGGCGCGAGCAACCGCGGCGTGCATCTGAACAGCGCCGGGCGGCTTCTGATCCGAAACGTGCCCCAGCCAAACACGAAGGCGGCCGCCGGCGGAATCCTGTATTCGGCGTGGGAAGACGACCTGGATCGCGGCATCGCCATACGCGACGCCCGCGAGGTGCGGAACCGCGACATCGCCAGGAAAGGCGCGCTTGGCACGGCCGACGGGCGGTTTTCCGGGTGCATGCCCGGTGGAATCGCGGCCACGGCCGGCGGCCCCGGCAAGCCCGATCTGGTCTACTATGCCGATTTCCTCAACCATCGCATTGTTGTGCTGCGGGCCGAGTGGTGCTGCATAATGCAGGCGGCACCGTAGCAATGGTCGCGAAAGCCATATCCTGTCGTACGGTTTGATAACGGCCGTTACTTGTCGTACGGTTTGATAACGGCCGTTACTGTCGTACGGTTTGATAACGGCCGTTACTTGTCGTACGGTTTGAGTTGATGAGGGCGGTGGCGAATCCTTTTTATTCCTTTCCAGTTCAGGCCTGAAGGGCCGGAGTTCCACAAAGCCCAGGGCGGAGCCCTGGGTCAGCGTTGGCCAAAAACATCTTCAAGCCCTGTAAGGGCGAGGTATACAAAATCCCATCCGAGGGCGGCTGGGCTACATGAAGAAGGGCGCAGTTGCTGTCTGCGCCCTTCATTCCTTCCGTGAGCATTTTCCTACTGCACACTTCCGAGGGAGTTGAGCAGGATCACACGCACGTTTTCCTACTGCTCGTCCACGATGGGGTCGAGCAGGATCACACGTTCAATGCGTCCCGTGGATTGCGTGGCGTAGAACGTGGCGCCATCGAAGAGGCTGAATGCAAACTCGAGTAGATCCAGGCCGTTTTCCACTTCCTGCTGTGGTTCGCCTTTCCTCACGCCGCCAGCCACGATTACGTCCCGGTGGCGGGCGAGCATCTTGATGAGCTCTTCAGATTGCATCCGCCCGGCAAATGCCAGCGTGCCCTCGTAGCGGGGCAGATTGAAGGTTTTCGCCGGGTCCTTGTATCCCTGGGCGTGCCTGTCGACAATGGCCTTGGCCGCGAATACGTTGCTGCTGAATACGAGCTTGCCGCCGGCAACGAACATCGTGGGGCACAATCTGTCGACGAACTGCGGGTTGTTGATGGTGAGCGTGGTGAAGCTCACGCCCTTGTAGGTGGAGTTTGCCAGGGCGATATCGACCCGCCGGGCCTGGAGCTGCGCGAGGCCGATCATCGTGCCGGCGAGCGCGCGGATGCCGGCTGGTATTTCCTTGTCATTTTTCAGATCGATCGCGAAGCTGATGGCGGGCACTGAGCCGGGAATGTCGTCGGACGTTACGAAAACGGCCACCTGGTCGCCGATCTGCGGGAGGAGCTTGGCCTCGAAGTCTTGTATGCCCATCATCGCGGAGAACGAGTCGGTGTACATCTGCAACCTCGCCGCAAGGGCGGGGTTCCTCCTCATGACCTGGTCGATCACGTATTTCCACAGGGCCGCCTTGTCTAGCTGATGGGCGCATGCCCACACGGCCGACTCGGGCGCGAGCTGCAACGTGTCGAGCTTCACGGTGAATTTGGGGTACATTGCTTTCAGGCCGGCGGGCACCTTGTGCTCGTCGATCACCGAGATGTTCTTCAGCTCCACGCGGCCGTCCTTGAGCGCCACTGCGAGAGTGTCGAATTGCACAAGTGCGAGCATCGACTGCATGTGCTGCACGAAGCCTTTGACAATCGGGTTTGCCAAGCGGCCGTTGAGGAGTGTTTCGGCCTTGCCGGCCACGGCATCGGTGTCGATGTAAACGCGGATGAGGGAATCCTCGGCCATCAGGGCGAAGGCATTTGCCAGCTCGGTCTGAACAAGCGGCTTCGCCTGCTTTGCGGCGTCCACCACTTTCTTCACGAGGTCGAGGTTCTTGCTCACAACCAGAGCATTGCCTACGAAGCAGTGGAAGCGGTCGCCGTCGGGAAGGGTGCATTGCGTGATTTCGGCCAGTTCATAAACCTGCTTGGCCTGTGCCTGAATTCTGCCCCGGTTGCGTTCGAGCAGCATGACGCTATCGGCCGCGTTCTTCAGGCGCTGCACTTCGGTGCCTTCGGCGATGAAGACGGCCTCGCCCTCGCCGAAGACGGCCAGCACGCAATCGCCACCGAAGAGGCCCTCGAGCGTTTCCTCGACATTCACGCCCATCGCGGCATTCAACTGGTCGAGGCCCACACGCAGGTCTTGCAGCTTGTTGGCTATATCTTGCGGGGCCATGAGGTCGATTTTTTCAGCCCAGGGCGATTCCTTCAGTGCGGCCCATGCCGGGCCCAGCCCGGACGTGCGCACTACCACCAGCGGCTGCGCGGGCAGGAGGTTCATCACCTCGTCGGCGGCCGTGGCCGCGGGGCCGGTTGCCAGAACCAACGCCGCGAGCAGCAGCATCCCTTTCCACCACTTGCTCATTACTGTCTCCTTTTGCATTTCCAGAAACTATGATTGCAGCCCTGCGTCGGACAGGGTTCGATAGATCAGCGAGCGTATGTTTTGCCCGATCACACCGGCGTCGCGCCGGAGCGAGTCGAGCTGCGTATCGAGGGCGGGCGCCGGGATGCTCAGATTCTGCGTGAGGAGCGGAGCGGTTTGCATTGAAACCTGGGCCGCGGCCTCTTGAAGGCTATGCTGTGCGGCCGCCACGCCGGCGGCTGCACCGGTAAGAGCCGCCTTGCCCTGGTCTTGCATCAGCTCGGAAATCGGCGGCAGCTCGGGGGCTTGCTGCGCGGATTCATTGCGGAATAGATGCAGCGAAACGATGGCAAGCCCGGCGGCGATTGATACGGCCGCGGCCACCCGCAGGGCGGGCCGGCGGCGTTTTGCGGGCTTTGCGGCCTTCACCCGCGCCAGAAAAGCCGGTGCGTTCACCTTCTGCTCGTGCTCGTGCAGATAGCTGCGAACCAACTTGTCTATGTTCCTGTCTTCTGTGGTCATAGTTTGAATTCCTCCACTTGCGGCCCCAGGCGTTTTGCCAGCAGTTTCCGGCCGCGGAAGATCAGCACGCCCACGTTTGGCACCGTGAGGCCGAGGATGTCGGCGATTTCCTTCAGCGACTTTTCGAGCGCCTTCAGCTCTACGGCTGCGCGCTGCAGTGGCGGCAGGTTCTTGAGCTCGCGCTCGATCGCCTGCGAAAGCTCGCGGCCTATGGCGATCTGTGCCGGGTCGCTCGCGCTGCCCGAGGCCAGGCTGTCTTGCAGGGCCGCGCCGTCGGCCTGTGTTGCGCTGAGGCTGGCAATTTCGCGCCGGCGCGTGGTGCGGTTGATGCAGGCATTTGTAACCGAGCGGAATAGCAGCCTCTCGCCGTCTTTCGCCAGGTTGTATTCATTATGATCGAGCAGCCGGCACACAACGTCATGCACCACGTCTTCGGCGTCTTCGGGGCGTTTCACGAGGGCGCGTGCGTAAGCAACGGCCCTGGGTGCCGCGTGCAGCAGCCAGGCTTCGAGCTCGGGATCAAGATGTCGCATCATTACTCCGGCGTGCGGCCGCGTGCCAGCGAAGCGGGTGCGAAGCCCGCCTGTGTAATAGAACACGGAAGCAGGTGCAATTTTACAACAAAAGAGGGGGCATTTCAGAAGGGAATCCGGAATCGAGCGTGCGTGGGGCGGCGCGGGCCGGCCCCCGCGTGAAGGCGAAGGAATCTACGGACGATTGGCGGCGGCTTGCGTGACGGCGGCCGCCCAGGTAACGAGGATTTCGCGGCGCCTGTCGCTGGTAACCTGCGTTTCGATCTGCAGGTCGGCCAAGTTGCCGCCGTAGGCCTGCATTACGCGGTGATACACGCGGTCGGCGGTGGCCTGCTCGAGCACCTGGAAATCGGCGGCTCGCGGGTTGACGATGAGCAGCGGCCGTGGGGCGAGCGACGCCAGCAGGTCGGGCAGGTCGTAATACTTGAGGATAGAAGGCAGCGCGGCGGAGTAACCCCATTGGTTGCGGTTGGCGCCGGCGAGGTTTGAGAGCGAGCAGAGGCAGTCGGCGAGGCCGAGCGCCGACACCCGGCTGTCGACCGCCGCCAGGTGCAGTGCGGCAGGTGCGAGGCGGCCGTAGCTGAGCAGCACTACATTGGCGTCTTGCGGCAGAACGGCATCGAGCACGGCCTGCAGATCGAGCACCTGCTGGCCTACGAGTGTGCGGCCCAGCTCGCACAGGCCCTGCGTGAGTTCCCATTCGGATTTGCAGTAGCCGATGTATTCCCAGGGCGAGGGCCAGGGTTTGAGCGCGCCGTAGCCGCGCACAGATAGCATGATCGCCGCCATTCCCTGCTCGCGGAGCGCGGCCGGCAGCGGGTCGGTGTAAAAGGCTTCGCAGCCCGATTCGGAGAGGTAGAGCACGTTTGGCGCGTTTTCGGCGGGCACGAGCCGGCAGGCCGAGACCGCTATGCCTTGCTCGGATTCCACCATGTATTCTTCGAGCCGGGGGTAACCGTGCAGGGGGGTGGTTTTGCTGCAGAGCGTGCGGCCGGCGCCGCCGGCGGCATCAAGGGCCAGCACCTGGCGTGCGGGGCCGGCGTAGTCGGCCAATGGCTTGCGCTGCTCGGCCAGCTTTGCAGCGGCGGCGGCGTTCATTGTTTGCACGGTGGCCGCGTGCGATATTCCGCAGTTCAGCGTTTGCGGCTCTTCGAGCGGCAGCGGCGGCTCGGCCGGCAGAGAAGGCTCGTGGTTCAGCCGGCGGTTCATCCAGTCGTACATTTGCAGCCGCATGGTTTTCGTATAGCCGTGGGGGTCGTCGACGATCGCCAGCGAAATGTTGTCTTCGGCGGCGTAAAGCGAGTAGATGTGCCGGACGGCATGCAGTGCGGCTTCGGCGATATCGATGCTGTTGATATCATCGCGCGACGCGGCGACCATCAGGAGCGGGCGCGGTGCGATCATCGCGAGGAGGTCGGGGATGTCGAAGCCGGCCGCGAGGAAGCTCCAGAGATAGGTCTCGGGGCAGCCGGTGTAGCGCAGGCGGACCTGTTCGAGAACGCTGAGCTGGCAGCACAGCGGCACGGCGCACGCTATGCGCGGATCGAGCGCGGCGTGGAAGATGGTGGTGCGCCCGCCGCCGGACGTGCCGGTGCAGCCGATGCGGTCGGCGCTTACATCGGGCCGCGTGAGGAGGTAGTCGAGCGCGCGGCGGTTGTCCCACAGGAAGTATCGCATGAGGTTCTGGCCGAGCATGAGGCACTGCGAGCCGACGTCGAAGTGCTCGTTACCGGGGAAGCGCTCGCCGCGGCCGATGCAATCGTGCACGAGGGCAATGTAGCCCATGCGGCAGATGCCCTGGGCCTGCTCCTGATAATGCTTTTCGGTTTTGGCGCTGTGGCCGGTGGGGCAGAGTATTGCCGGCGCGGGCGCTGCCAGGCCGTGCGGAATGTAGAGGTTGATGTTCAGCTCGAAACCGGGCATGCTATCGACGAGCACGTTTTCGATGCGGTAGCCGTCGCGCTCGTGCACGGCTACGGTTCGCGGGTTTAGCGGGCATGACTGGGGATAACCGCCGATGGACGCGAGGACGAATCGCTCTACCTCGCATCTTCGTTTTTCCCATTCCTCGCGGGACTTCACGGCCAGCAGCGTTTCCCTGTGCCGTGCAACTTTTTCGGTGACGTTGTCGAGAACGTATCGGGGCAGCGTCTGCCGAAGCGAATCTCCTGTAGCCACTGTCATACTCCCTGTTGCGCAAATACCTGTCCGTGTTACTGCCGTTCGCTTCACTATAATATGCGCTAACAGGTTTTGCAAGGGATTTTTGGCGGTAATTGTGAGCATTCATCATTGATTTTACATATCGAGACTCCTAAAATTTGCTGTGGCGGTGTAACGCGAACCATCCCGCCGGCGCTGCAAGGAGATTCAGTATGAAGGCCATCCTGCTCGGTATCATCGTGGTGCTGTCGGTGTGCCCCATGGCTTGGGCGGCCGACGACATCGGCGAGGCCGCGGAGCCGCCGTTGGAAGATGCACCCGCCAAAGAGCCTGAACCCAAGAACCCGCTGCGAAGAACAACAGAAAACAGGGAGGCGCGCCCCGGCTGGGTGCTGCTTTCCGATCAGTCGGTGATCACGGGCAGTATTTACAGCAGCCTGGGCAAGCCGCTCTCAATTTTCAATCGCGCCGAAAAAAAGTATAACCGCATCGACTGGCGAGACGTGGCGCGCATCGATGTGGAACTCGAGAAGAATATCCTCGAACGCGACTGGCGGTGGAAGGAATCGGGCTCGGACGTGAAGGTTTTTACCGACCTCTATTATTTCTCCCACGAGTATTGCATCACACTTTTCACCCGCGACGGCCAAGAGATCGTGGGCGATTGTGCCGCGCCGATATACGTGCTGGAAGATGGCCAGGAGAAAGCCGCGCGGCTGATCCTTCACAAGAAGGACAAAGGCGAGAAGGCCGGCGAATACGAGGCAAAGCAGCCGGTTTACATACGCTCGATCGTGCTCACCGATATCGAGGGCGCCCCGGAGGCGCCGGCGCGCGAAGAGGAAAGACCGGGAAAAGAAGAGAAGCAGCAGGAGGCTGCCGAGGAATTATGATAAAGATCGCTTACTTCGATTGCTTCTCCGGCGCCTCGGGCGACATGATCCTCGGAGCGCTCGTAGACGCCGGCCTGCGGGTGGACGATCTGCGTGCGGAGCTAGCGAGGCTGCCGCTGACGGGTTACAGCCTTTCGGCCGAGAAGGTGAGCCGCGCGGGCATCGCCGCAACAAAAGTGAATGTGATCGTCGAGCATCATCATGACCACGGCCACGGCCATCACGGCCGGCATCTGCCGGAGATATTGGAGCTCATAGGGGGATCGTCGCTGCCGGAGCGCGTGAAGCGTGATGCTTCGGCGGTGTTTGAGCGGCTGGCGGCGGCCGAAGGCGAGGTGCACGGCAAGCCGCCCGACGAGATACATTTCCACGAGGTGGGCGCGGTGGATTCGATTGTAGACATCGTGGGCGTGGCGGCAGGCCTGCACCTGCTGGGCGTGGAGCACGTGTATAGCTCGGCGATTCGCACGGGCACGGGGACAGTGAAATGCGCGCACGGCGAGCTTCCTGTGCCCGCCCCGGCCACGGCTCGGCTGATTCGCGGGCTGCCCGTAGTGCAAACGGAAATCGAGGCGGAGCTGACGACGCCGTCGGGCGCGGCGATACTGGCCACGCTGGCCCAGGCATTCGGCCCGATGCCCGCGTGCACAATAGATGCGGTGGGCTACGGCGCCGGCACGCGCGAGATCGCGGGCCGGCCAAACGTGCTGCGCGTTTTCATCGCACAAATGGCGGCCGGCGTGTTTGAGGCCGACATCGTGGAGGTGGTGGAGGCGAATCTGGACGACATGTCGCCGGAGTTCTTCGGCGGGATATTCGAGCGGCTGTTCGCGGCCGGCGCGCTCGACGTGTCGGTGATACCCGTGCTGATGAAGAAGGGCCGGCCCGGTTTTCTGCTGTCCGTGATCGCGCCGGCGGGCGGCGCGGCCGGCGTCGAGCAAATCCTTTTCCGCGAAACCACCACGTTTGGCGTGCGCATCTTCGAGGCGCGCCGAAAGAAACTGGCACGCGAGCACCGCGAGGTGCAAACGCCATTCGGCAGCGTGCGGCTGAAGATCGGCACGCTGGCCGGCAAAATAGTGCGCGCAAAGCCCGAGCACGACGATTGCGTGCGGCTGGCCGAGGCGGCCAACGCGGCTTTCATCGACGTGCACGACGCCGCCCTGAAGGCCTTTTGGAGCCTGCAAGACAACGATAGGAGCATCTGATGGTCATTGTTGAACCGCATATCCATATGTATTCGCGAACGACCGACGATTACCAGGCGATGTATCGCGCGGGCATCCGCGCGTGCGTAGAGCCTTCATTCTGGCTGGGCGCAAACCGCCGTTTCCCCGGCACATTCCTCGATTACTTCTCGCTGATCCTCGATTTTGAAACCGTTCGCTCGCGGCGGTTCGGCATCGACCATTACGCGTGCGTGGCCGTGAATCCCAAGGAGGCCGAAGACGCGGGCCTGGCCGAGGAAGTGCTGGCCGGGATGGGGCAATACATCGACCACGAGCGCTGCGTGGCGATCGGCGAGATCGGCTTAAACAGGATCACGCCGAACGAAGAGAAGGTATTCCTGCGGCAGCTCGAAATGGCGAAGGCAAAAAACAAGCTGGTGCTGATCCACACGCCGCACGACACGCCGGAGGTGAGCAAGCTGGACGGCGTGAAGCGCATCCTCGCGATTATCAAGGAATTGAAGTACGACTACAACCGCATCATCGTGGATCACAATACGGAAGCGACGATGGCCGCCACGCGCGAGCTGCCGGTGTGGGCCGGCATGACGGTTTACCCGTATTCGAAGCTCGACCCCAAGCGCGTGATAGGGCTGATCCGCGAATACGGCCTGGAGCGCATGCTGGTGAACAGCTCGGCCGACTGGGGCGTTTCGGACCCCACCAGCCTGGCGCAGGTGGCCGAGAACATGAAGAAGGCCGGCTATGCCGACGCCGACGTGAAGAGGCTGGTTTTCGACAATCCGATGGGGTTCTTCGGCCAGGCCGCAAACTTCAAACCGAACCTGGAGCTTCAACCGGTGCCGATCAAGGAATTCCAACGGTAGCAGCGCCGGCCGGTGCAGGGCCTCTTCTGCCTACAGCGCGAAAACCTGCCGCAGCACTTCCTCGGGATAGATGCAAAACGGATAATCCCGGCCGGCGGCGATGGCATTGTATCCGACGGCTTTCTGTGCGGCGGCCAGCTCGTGCATTTTCTCGTCTGCAAACACGCTCACCTTGGCGCGCAGATGCGCATCTATCTTTTTCATCTCGACAAATAGCGCCCGTTTTGCGGAATCGTCCAGCGCCGCGTGCAGCTCCTCGAGCAGCCGATGCCGCTCGCTCAGCAGCCATGGCAGTTCGTGATCGCCGGGCAGCAGCGCGTCGGCAAAATTCGCGGGGTTCATTTGCAGGCGGTTTGCGTCGTGCCTGATGGCGCTAACGCTGCCGCCGCTCACGTTGAACCGCTCGAACGGCATCGATACGTTTGCCGTGGCCACGGCGTAGACGGGCGGCTCGAAGCCGAAGAAATCGCGGATGATCTCGTCGGTGATGATGTCGTAGTTGCCGCCGCCGATGCCGTGCACAAAGAGGTCGCACAGGAGCAGCCTGATGTAGATAGTGGTCACCAGTGCCTTGGGCCGCAGACGGATTCCGGCGGCGGCGAGGCTTTCGAGGGCTTCGATTCCGGCGGCGGCATTTTCCAACTGCCCGGCCGAAAGCGTCCACACGTGCTCGCCTTCCAGCAGCAGGATTATTTCGCGGTTGCGGCGCTCGATATGCAGCGAGTGCCGGGGCCGGCCGGCTCGCGAAATCCACAGCGGCAGCTCGATGCGGGCGCCGCCTATGGCGAGGTCGGGCAGCGGGTTGGCCTTGCCGCGCACTTTGAATATGCGGCGGTACTCGGCGAGGCGGCGGTTGTAGGTCGATGCAAACTCATCGGCGCGCCGCAGAACCTCGAGCACCAGGAGCAGAAAGCCATCGAAGCCGCACGCGGCCGAAAACGGCAGCTCGAGGTTGTGCAAGCCCTCGTCTTCTTCGGTCTTGCGGCGGGCAAACGTGAGCAGGTGGCTGATCGAGGGCTTGCCGCGGGCGCTTTCGGCGAGGTGGCCGAGGTAGCGTGCGGCGAGCGGCCGCGCCGATTCAAACTCCAGCAGCGGCCGCACCTTTTCCGGCAGCTCGGCCACGCGGTGCGGGTCGTCCAGTTGCTGCTCTTCGAGCGGCAGATCGGCCCGCGCGTTCAGGCAGCGGAAATGCTCCACCTTCATTTCGCGGCCAAGGCGGCGCGGCACGCGGAAATCGAGGTTGCCCGGCGTGTCGGTGTCGATCACCACGTTCAGCCCGCAGGCGTTGCACTGGCCGGCGAGGCGGCCGACGAGGTGGTTCTTGATCCAGACGCCGGGGTGGAGGAATCCGGGCTGATGGCCGCAGGCAACGAACGTGTCGGGCGGCGACGAGTGCGCGGCCGCGAGCGGCGTGGCGGCTACGCCCATCAGGTCGCAGTATTCGGCGGCGCGTGCGGCGGCATCTTCGCGTGCGCGGGCCAGCACCTGTGCAAAGGGCGCGCCCGCCAGTGAGAAGTGCGCGCCGCGCAGCCGGCGGCGGTTCTCGGCCAGCAGCCGCGGCAGCTCGCCCGGCGGCGGATCGATCAGCGATACGTTCTCACCTTTCGGCAGGTGGTACCACACCATTCTCATGTTGATATCTTCGTTACGATTTCGAGCAAAGTGAGGAGCCGCGTGGTGCCCGTGCGGTTGCGTCAGCGGGGCGGGCGCAGCGCGGCAATCGATTTAATGTAAAATTCGGCTTCGGCCTTCAGGCCGTTGGCTTTGCACGAAAGACAGTATCACGGCTGAATCGAGCGGCATCTGCATAGGGGCCTCCTTTCCCGGTGGAAGATCGTGTCCGAGCGCACGGGCTGCTTTTCGCAGAGGAGATTCTAACACACCGGCCGGCGTGCCTCAAGATGTTTTTCGCGGGTGGAGCGCCGCGGCGGTGGATCGTTTTACGCTTGCTCCACCCGCGAGCCGCTCGTATAATGTAAATGAACGCGCACGTCGCGCGAACAGAAGGAGACCACGGATGATGCATTCTACAACGATTCTCACGGTGCGCCGCGGCAACCAGGTGGCTATCGCGGGCGACGGCCAGGTGAGCCTGGGCCACGCCATCGTTAAAGCGAAGGCCCGGAAAATTCGGCGATTGTACGAAGACAAGATAATCATCGGGTTCGCAGGCTCCACGGCCGATGCGTTTGCCCTGATGGAGCGGTTTGAGGGCAAGCTGAAAACCTGCCAGGGCAACCTGATGAAGGCGGCACACGAGCTGGCACGCGAATGGCGAACCGACCGCGTGCTGCGGCGGCTTGAATCGATGATGATAGTCGTTGACGCGAAGATGTCGCTGCTGATGTCGGGCGGGGGCGATATCATTGTGCCCGACGACGGCGTGCTGGGGATCGGCTCGGGCGGGCATTACGCGGTGGCGGCCGCGCGGGCGCTGCTGTGCAACACCGAGCTGCCGGCCGTTGAGATCGCCGAAAAGGCCATGCAGATCGCGGCCGATATCTGTGTTTATACCAACAGAGAGATTTTTGTAGACAGCATCGAGGATGGAGGCAAACAGTGAAAAGCCTGACACCGCGAAGAATCGTGGCCGAGCTGGACAAGTATATCGTGGGGCAGAACGACGCCAAGCGCGCGGTGGCGGTGGCCCTTCGCAACCGCTGGCGCCGCCAGCAACTGGCCCCCGAGATGCGCGACGAGGTGGCCCCCAAAAACATCATCATGATCGGGCCTACGGGCGTGGGCAAAACCGAGATCGCCCGCCGGCTCTCAAACCTCACCGGAGCGCCGTTCATAAAGGTGGAAGCCTCCAAATACACGGAGGTGGGCTACCACGGGCGCGACGTTGAAACCATGATCCGCGATCTCGTGAGCGTGGCGGTGAATCTCGTTCGCGGGGAAGAGCAGGAAAAGGTGCGGCCCAAAGCCGAGGCCGCCGCCGAAGAGCGCGTGCTGGACCTTCTGCTTCCCAAGGCCGCGCCCACCGGCGAGGAGGGCGAGGAAGAACGCCGCGGCCGAACCCGCGAGCGCATCCGCGAAAAACTGCGCAAGGGCGAGCTGGACGAGCGCACCATCGAAGTCGTTACCGAGGAGCGCGGCTCGTCCATCATCGAGGTGATCTCGAACCAGGGCGTCGAACAGCTCGGGGTGGATTTCCAGGACGCATTTGAAAAAATGATGCCTGCACGCCAGGTCTCGCGCAAGATGAAAGTGGCCGACGCACGCAAGCTCCTGCTCGAGCAGGAGGTGGAGCGATTGGTCGAGAAAGATAAAATCCAGCGCGAGGCCGTAGAGCGAACCGAAAGCATGGGCATCGTTTTCCTGGACGAGCTAGACAAGATCGCGGGGCCGCCGTCGAAGGAAGGGCCGGACGTTTCCCGCGAGGGCGTGCAGCGCGACCTGTTGCCGATCGTCGAAGGCTCTACCGTTGTCACGCGCTACGGCATGGTGAAAACCGATCACATCCTCTTCATCGCCGCCGGCGCGTTCAACGTCTCGAAGCCGTCCGACCTCATTCCCGAGCTGCAGGGGCGATTCCCGATCCGCGTCGAGCTCTCCAGCCTCACCAGCGAGGATTTTGTCCGCATCCTCACCGAGCCGCGAAACGCTCTCACAAAGCAGTATGCCGCTTTGCTGGAAACTGAGGGCGTTGCGATCACCTTTACAGATGATGCAATCGCCGAGATCGCCGCCGTGGCGGCCGCGGTAAACAAGCGCATGCAGGACATCGGCGCCCGCCGGCTTCATACAATTTTGGAAAAGGTGCTGGACGAGATTTCCTTCAGCGCGCCGGACGTGGAGCAGAAGAAGATCAAGATCGACGCCGAGTACGTGCGCGAGCACGTCAAGGACGTGGCCGAGGACGAAGACCTGAGCAAGTATATTTTGTAGAAAAAAGAAGGCAGAAGCCTGAAGCCTGAAGGAAGAGAGAAAACGGCGCGAACATCGAATACTGAACATCGAACATCGAACGAAAGACTGGCGCAAGAACGCCTTTTTCGGGTTTCGCGCCCGGGCCTTGCAGGTGCTTCGCTGTGATATCTGAGGCTTCTTGCGCGGAATTCGGTTGAGGTTCCGGGGCCGCCGTCCCAATACCAGCAAGCTTCCATTTGCACCTTGCACCTTGCGCTCTGCCCCAATTCTGGAAAACACGGGAACACTTTCCGTTTTCGTGCGTCCATTAATAAGTGTGATTGTGCGGCATCATCCAGCCGAAGCCAAGGAGCATCCCATGTTACGGCATTTTCTGGCGGCGCTGTGCGTTTTCGCTGTTATGGCTGTCGCGGCGGCTTCTGCGGGCGAGGCGCCCGCCGACCTGGCCAAGGCTGACGAGCTTTTCAAAAAGCAGAATTGGATGGAGGCAAGAACCGAATACGATAAAGCCATGGCGCAGCATTGGCAAGACGACCTTGGCCGCGAGATCATCCAGAAGACGGTGGATTGCTGCTTGCAGCTCTCGCTGTGGGACGACGCCCT
>DATLAR010000167.1:0-2324 GCA_035527355.1 Planctomycetota bacterium | reverse complement strand
CGCGGCGTGTTCTCCATGTCGATGCGGCAGTCTTTCGCGTGCACGTGGAAGATGCAGGCCTTGAGTGCGCGCAGCGACACCAGCGGGTCCATTCCCTGCCAGAATAGGTGGCTGGGATCGAAGTTTGCGCCGATGTTCTTGCCGCAGTTGTCCCGAAGCCGCAGCATGGTTTCGGTGTTGTATACGCAGAAGCCGGGGTGCATCTCGAAAGCCAGCTTGATGCCGTTGTCGGCGGCAAACTTGCCTTCCTGTTTCCAGTAGGGGATCACCTTCTTCTCCCACTGCCAGTTCACGATCTTCGTGAAATCGTCGGGCCACGGGCAGGTCACCCAGTTCGGTCCCTTGGCCTGGTCGCTGTCGCCGGGGCAGCCGGAGAAGTTGATGACGACGTCGACGCCGATCTTCTTCGCGAGCTTGACGGCGTTGCGATGGTTCGCGTGGTGCTCCTTCGCGATCGCCTTGTCGGGATGGAGGGGATTGCCGTGGCAGGAGAGGGCGCTGATAGCGAGGCCGTAGCTGGCCACCTTGTCCTTGAACTCCTTCGCGGCCTTGTCGGACTTCAGGAGCGCGGGGATGTTTGCGTGGGGCATGCCGGGGTAGTTGCCGGCGCAGATTTCAACGGCCCCAAGGCCCGAGTCCTTGCAGTATTGCAGCATCTCGTCCAGCGAGCGTCCGCCGAAGAGAGCGGTCATAACGCCAAGTTTCATTGTTCGATACCTCCTTGTCGTGTTTCAGAGCGGGTTACATTGAATGTTGCACGAATCGCCTATATCTTCGACGGAACCTTGACCCACGTTTTCGCCTTGCCGGATTGCGACATGGCCTCGAGCACGATCTGGTTTCGCAGGCCGTCTTCGAAATCGGGCGAGATTTTCTTGCCCGTCGCCCACGCGTTTGTGAAATCGGCCGCGGCATTGATGAAGGTGTGCTCGTAGCCGATGATGTGGCCCGGCGGCCAATAGGCCGCCATGTACGGATGGCCGGGCAGCGTGGCCGGAATGGTGCGGAAGCCCTGCAGGTCGGCCGGATCGGCGGCGCTGTAATACTGCAGCTCGTTCATCCGCTCGAAATTGAAGATGATGCTTCCCTTCGAGCCGTTGATCTCGATCTGGTTGCCGTTCTTGTGGCCCATTGCGAAGCGCGTGGCCTCGAAGGTGCCGAGTGCGCCGTTCTTGAACCGCGCCAGCGAGATCACGGCGTCGTCGACGGTTACCTTGGCTTTCTTCTTGCTCACCTTGCCGGCAAAGAGGCTGCCGCCTTCGAGCTCGACGGGGCGTTCCTTGATGAACGTCTCGAAGGTGGCGCAAACTGAATCGAACTCGCCGACGAGGAAGCGCGCGGTGTCGATCAGGTGGGCGTTGAGGTCGCCGTGCGAGCCGGAGCCTGCGACCTCGCGGCGGAGGCGCCACGCCAGCGGGAAGTTCGGGTCCATTATCCAGTCTTGCAGGTAAACGGCCCGCACGTGGTAGATGGTGCCGATAAGGCCCTGGTCGATCATGCGTTTCGCGAGGGCGAGCGCGGGCGTGCGGCGGTAGTTGTGCCAGATCATGTTGATCACGCCGGCCTTCTTTGCCGCCGAATACATTTCCTTCGCCTCTGCAACGGTCATTGCCAGCGGCTTCTCGCAGGCCACGTGCTTGCCCGCCTTGATGGCCTTCATCACGATCTCGTGGTGCTTGTTGTTCGGCACCGTCACATCCACCGCGTCGATGTCGTCGCGGGCCAGCAGCTTGTCGTAATCCGTTTCGTAGCTCTGCCAGCCCCAGTTTTCGGCCACGGCTTTCACGCCTTCGAGATTGCGGCCGCAGATTGCCGCCATCGCGATTTTCGCCTTCAGCGCGAAATACTTATCCGCGTCGGCCCACGCGTGGCTGTGAGCTTTGCCCATGAACTTGTACCCAACCAGTGCAACTCTCATTTCTTTGGCCATATTTGTCCTCCTGATGGACCCGTTGTGAAGCTCTTGCAGACCGTCTTTTCACAGAATGAAAGCTAAAATGATTCAGCGAAGCTATTATAATTAGAGTGTGCGAGGGTGTCAAAGAGAAAAAGTGGAATTTTCATTATGGGGCCGCGCCTGATGGCTGACAGAACGATGCCGACGGCAGACCTGCCGACCGCAGCGCTGCAAGGCGGCCGCGAAAACTACGCCGAATTGATCCGGCAAAACGCCGCTCTGGTATTTGCGCTATGCTGGTTGCACGGCGCATCGCCGCAAGACGCCGCCCGCGCGGCCGAAGACGTCTTTGTGCGCGCATTCCACGAGCTGTGGATGGTGCCGCCGAAGGGTTTTCGCAAATGGCTGGCAAATCTGGCGCGGCGGC
>DATLAR010000166.1:0-6655 GCA_035527355.1 Planctomycetota bacterium | reverse complement strand
TGTTGTTACTGACGCCAGCGAGCGCCCGAGGGAAGAGAAACAGGACCCCGAAATCACGAAATTGTTCAACACCGCCGTCGATCTGCTTGGCCAGAAGAAGTACGACGAGGCGCGTGTGATGTTTGAAAAGGTGCTTTCGCTCAACCCGAACGCTTCGATGGCGCTCACGCTGCGCAACCAGGCAAAGCAGCAGGCGATCATCGACGCCTTCATGGAAGCCCCCGACGACACTCGCGACACTCTCAAGAAATTCCTGAGCATCGCCGAGCGCGGCCGCCGCGATTGGCTGCGCGACCAGAAGCGTATCGCCGAGCTTGTGGAAAACCTGACTATCGGCAACTTCGATAAGATGTGGGCCGCGATCTACGAGCTGCGCACCGCCGGCCAGCACGCCGTGCCCCAGCTCGTTGAAACGCTCAAGAAAACCAAGCCCGACACCCACAGCAAGATCAGCATGTCGCTGATGCACACCGGCCAGCCCGTGGTGCTGCCGCTTTCCGAAGCGCTCAAGGTGAAGGATTCCGTAGTCAAGCACGAGCTGGTCTTCGTGCTCGGCCAGATCAAAGACAGCCGCGCACTGCCGGCCCTCGCCGCGCTCTACACCGGCAACGAGCTGCCATCAGTGAAGGAAAGCGCACTGGAAGCCATCAAGAGGATCATCGGCGACGGCCAGGTAAAATCGGCACCCGTCTGCTACCTCGAAGAAGCCTACGCCTACTATCAAAAGAAGTTTGACGTGCTGCAGGCCCCGCACGAGGACTTCATCATCTGGAACTGGGACGCGGAAACCCAATCGCTGACGCAGCGAAACGTGCCCGAATATGCCTTCTACCTCGAAATGGCCGAAAAGCTCTGCTACGAAGCTCTCACAATCGACGACAGCTTCCAGAGCGTTTACCCGCTGCTCATCTGCACTTACTTCCAGCAGCTCCACACCATCGACCTCCACCTCGATGAAGTGGAAAAAGGCCAGACAGCCGACCTCACCCCGGAAGACATCGCCGGTCTCAAGGCACGGAAGGACAGGATCACAAACATCCTCTCCACCACGTCGGCCCTCGGCAAGCAGCACTTCTACGCGGCCCTCAATCTCGCCCTGGCCGACGGAAACGCCGCTGTCGCCGTCTCCTGCGAAAGCGCCCTCCGTCAGCTCGGAAGCATGGGCGACCTGCCCGTGATCGTGGGCGACAAGAAAGACCGCAAGATTGCCGTGGCCGCCGCGGCCGATCCGCTGGTTGCCGCCCTTGATTCCGACAACAAGCAAATCCGCTACAATGCCGCCGCCGCGCTCGCCGCTATGGCCGGCCGGTCCGCTTTCCGCGGCCTCGACAAAGTTATCCCCACACTCTGCGATGCACTCGGCGAACGCGGCGCACGCGTGGCTCTCGTGGCCGACTCCGACATCCAGGTGATCAACCAGCTCAAAGTTGAGCTCGGCGAGCAAAGCTTCATCGTTGATGCCGCCGCCGACGAGTCAGCCGCGCTCAACACCGGCTATGCAGTGCCGATGAAAGACGTGCTCATCGTCGATGCCGGCTTCAAGAAAGCCATCGACCGCTTCCTCACCGACTACCGCAGCCGTAAGGTGCCGGTAATCCTGCTCGTTACCGATGCAAACGCCAAGGAAACCAAGGCCACATACGACGGCAAAGTGGCCGCGTTCGTCGCCAAGCCCGTGCAGCCGGCCGACATGCAAGCCGCACTCGTCGAAGCATTCAAAGACATCAAGGACACATCCGGCAAGGCCGTTGCGCTGGGCATGAATTACACCGCCGCAAAAGCCCTGGCGAACATCGACGTTACCGCCACGGCCCTGCCCGTGCAAGACGCCATCGACGCCCTCGCGAAATCGCTCGCCCTGCCCGACGAGGTGAGGCTGGAATCGATGAAGGCTCTCACAAACATCGGCACGCATTTCGCGGCTGCCCAGGCTGTGCAGAATGACCTCTGCATGGTAGCAGGCAACGGCGCAAACTCGACCAGCGCCCGCCTGGCCTCGCTCGAAGCCCTCACCGCCATCGCAATCAAGAACAGCGGCACCACCGACGCCGTGAAGGAAGTGGCCGAAAAGCTGCTGCTCGACAAGGAAGCCGAAATCCGCAAGGCCGCAGCCCTGCTCATCGGTGCATCCGCCTCCAGCACGGGGCCGGTCATGCGCCTGCTCGGCAATGCAAACTGGGTGGGCGAGCCTGTCAAGGTCGGCGCACCGTAACCGGAACGTCCCTGCTTCGATAGCAGAATAAAAAAACCACCCGAGGCGTTTGAACCTCGGGTGGTTTTTTTGTGGTCGCTTGTTAACACCAGGCCGCAAAGCCCGTTCACTCCTCCACTATGCGCTCGATCACCCAGCGGCGGAAGTCTTTCGACAAGGATGCGAAGTAGGCGCTGAAGCCGGTTACGCGAACGATCAGGTCTGGATACATCGACGGGTCCTTCTCGGCCAGCAGCAGCGTCTGCTTGTCCAGAACGTTCACGTTGATCTGCGTGCCGCCGAGTGCGAAATGCCCCCTGATGAGCGCGGCCATCTTGGCGCGTTCATGGCCGTCGCGGCCCATCGACGGATCGAGGTCGAGCTGAAGCGGAGCGCTGTTGCCATAGCCCGGCTGCACCGCGGCCACCGCGTGTGCCATTGCCGTGGGCGCGCCGTCGCGGCGGAAGCCGGGGTCGGGGTTCGCCCCGTGCGAGATCGGCGCGCCGGCCAGGCGGCCATTGGGCGTGGCGCCTACCGCACGGCCCATCGGTATTGTGCTGGCCCACGAGAACAGCCCGGGGATCATGTTGAAGCCGCTCGGCGTAGGCCGCTCCTTCACCAGCCGCGTAAACGTTTGCGCGATGCGCAGCGCGTATTGGTCCGCGCGCGACTCGCCGCTTCCGTAGCGTGGGATGGTTTTCAGCATCAGCCGCACATCCTCCGCGTCGCAGAAATTGCTGTCGAGATGATGCAGCAGCTTATCCCACGTGAGCCGCTGCTCCTTTTCCACGCGCTGCTCAACGGCGGCAAACGAATCGGCAACGGTGGCAAGGGCCGAGCCGTCTACGCACATGTTATAGAATTCCACGCCGCCGTTTGTGATGTCCACGCCCTTTTCCACCGGGCCGTGGCAGAAGAGATCGAGCACGAGCTCCGGGAAAAACTCGTGCATGTGTTTCATGTGGAAATCGATGCCTTCGGCGGTCACTTCAATCGCGCGGTGCAGGTGCCGCTCGAACCTCTGCCACAGGTTTTCGGTGGTGGGCGGCGTTTCGCGGTCGGCCAGCATCTCGCGCAGGGCAGTGTCAAACACCGCTGCGAAATTGATCTTCACGATGTCGTTGAGCGTGTACTCGCGGCCGGGGATGCAGCACCAGTGGCAGCCTACCTTCACGCGCTGCCTCGCCAGCTCGATCGGGTAACCGTTGCGGGCAAAGCCCTCGCTCAGGCCCTTGTCGCCCACGAAAATCGGGTGGCCCGCCTTGTCGTCAAACAGGTATTTGATCGAGAGGTCAAACAGCCTGGGATCGAGGCCGTCGTGCACGCGGACGGCGAGGTTGGTGGGGATTTTGATTGCGTGCATCGCCTCGATTATGAGGAACGAAACATGGCTGGTGAGGTCGCGGCCGTCGGGCGCGGGGCCGCCGATCTGCGAGTAGTGCGGGTCCTTTATCAGCAGGCACGCAATGTGAAAAATGGCCTCGTCGTCGTCCAGGATGCCGGCGGCCGTGTCGCGCTCGTAGAATGGCCGCAGCAGCTCGTCGAGCTGGCCGAGCGCGCCGCTGCCGTTGTAGCTGCGGGCCACGATCTCGAAGAAGGCAATGAACTGGCACGCCTCGCGGAAGGTCTCCGGCGGGCTGTTCACGAGCCGGCGGCACATCGCGGCGATGGAGAAAAGGTTGTCGCGCAGATCGGGCAGCGTTTCGATCCTTGCCTTCTCTTCGGCCGTTGCGGCCAGCCGGCCGATCCAGTTTTGCACGCCGATGATCACGTCTTCCAGGCCGTCGTAAAAGCCCTCCTCGGCGTTGGGGTTCCCTTCGCGGTGCAGCCGCACCTTCTGCAGCAGCCCGCCCCAGCCCAGCGCGAAGCCGATGGTGATGTCGGGCCCGAAATGCTGCACGCCGCCGATGCCGTGGATGATGTTGTACCTGCGCTGCTCCTCGCGAAGGTGATCGAACGGATGATCGGGATGCCACCCGCATTTCATGTATGATTGCAGCCTTGCCATCCACGCGCCGGCCAGCGACGACATCGGGTCGACGTATGCCGGCTGCGCCTCCATCAGCTTGCGGAAATTCCGGCCGCAGCCGCGCGGGCCCACAAATGCTCCGCTGGCATGATTCGCCTCGGGCGCCATATGCAGCGGCGCGTCCGGCAGCACGAATCCGTGATCGTCGTGATCCATCGGGCCCAGCTTCTGCTTCTCGGTCGTCTGCCTTGCCTTCGTTTCCAGCAGCGCGGCCAAACGGTCTTTGTATGTCAATCGAGCCATATGTTTCCTTGGTTCATACTGCGAATGTTGTTTCAGAGCATCCTCGCTCAATGCGGGAGGGACCGCCGGAACCGCATGGAAGTCTACTATAAATGATCACATGAATCAAGGGTAAGGATAGGGCGGGTACGCTTCCATTTGTTTTTCAGGCTTGACAAATCGCCTGCAGGCTGACATAATCATGGATGTTGCAGTTACCCATCAGCGTGCAGTTGGCGTAGTCATCTCTATCTGCCGCATCACACGGGGAAGGATCAAGGAGGACATCCAGTGCAAAAATGCCAAGACTGCGGGGCCGAGCTCGAAAATCCCGACGCCCACCACTGCTCCGAATGCGGCAAGCCGGTGGCCGCCAGCCCGCCGGAATGCGACGAAGCTGCCCTGCCGCCGGTAACGCTCGAATTCAACGACTCGCGCCTCTATATCGAGGGCCTGGGCGGCACGCTCGAGCTTCGGCTCACAAACACCTGCGACGGCCCCGCAGACGGCGCGATACGCATCGAAGGCAAGCGTCTCGAAGAAGCCATCGAATGCCCCTTTGCACTGGCCCCGCATGAAATCCGCATCTTCGCGCTCGACATCTCATTCGTGAAGGCCGGCGAGCCGCCCGTGCAGATCATGATGCACTACACCTGCAACCACGTGCCCCGGGCATTCACATCGCACAGCATCTTCAAGGTCTTCGCTCGCGAAGATTCCATGAAATCCGTGGCATTCCATTTCGAGCAGAACATCAAGGGCGGCGGCGGGGGCGACAAGATCGGTTTCGGCATGAGCCTCGAAAACCGCGTTAACCTCGCCGATGCCATCGCCGCCGGCCGCTTCAAAACCGTAAACGAACTGATCGAATACTGCCGCCAACTGCCTCCGCAATGGCGGCAGATCACCCTCTGCCACGACGAGCGCGCCACCGCAAAGCTGCGCAAATGCGTGCGGCCATTCCACGAGCTCGGCCTGCCCCAGCCGCTGGACAAGGCGTGCATCGCCTTCGGCCCGCAAAACTCCACCGTTCGCGCGCTGCTGCTGGGCAGCCCGAAAATCTGCATGGGCCGGCTTCGCAGCAACGACATCACCCTCCGCCTGCTGCCCCGCGGCGACGCAAACGACTCCCTCAGCACACGCATCTCGCGGCAGGCGCACGTCACCCTCTCCGTCACCCGCGAGGGAATCATCATCACCGACAACGGCAACATCAACGGCACATACCTCAACGACGTTCGAATCCGCAGCTCCGCCAAGGCTCCCATCGACCGCCCGTCGGAGGTGGACGTTGGCCGGGCGCTCAAGCTTCGGCTGATCCCCTTCAAGGAAACCGGCAAGGGCGGCTCAGACCGCTATGCCGATCTGGGCCGGCAAGACGATCTGTGGGAACTCTCCGAGCGAATCGGCCTGCGGTCGCTGGTGATCGAGCGGGTGGACAACCTCGCCGACGCCGAAAAATACGCCCTCGTGTTCCGGTGGATTGCCGTCGGCCGCGACCCCGATTGCGAGCTTGTGGTTCCGGAGGCCGACTTCGACGCAAGGATCATCCGCCGGGGCGGTGGTTTCTGGTTTGAAACCGTGAACCTCGGCCTCACCGTCAATGACATCCAAGTGCCGCAAGGCTGCGCCGTGCCGCTCGCGCCCGGCCTCAAACTCGCCGCCGGCACCGTGTGCGGCGAAATGCTGCAATTCAAGCAGTGCGGGCTGTAGCGGGGAAGTGCCAAAAAGAAGTGCCAAGTGCCAAGTGCCAAGTTGTAGCACAGCCGCCCTCGGCTGTGAATGCTGTAGCACAGCCCCGCTTCCAGCGGGCGCCCTCGGCTGTGTTGAAATTGTTCTAAAAAAAAGTGATTTCCGCTCCCTATTCGCAAGACGTTGCGGCTAAAGGACTTCCAAAACACGAATGGGAATTGAGGGAAAATAAGGTAAAGAAAAGCAAACACAGTCCTTGACAAGCCCAAATTCCGTGTTATACTTATTAATAGAGGGATCGATGGAAACCACTGATAGGCGCTGATTTTGGGAGTGTGCAATTCGCTTGAACCTTGGACTTTGGACCTTGGACCCTGACGTATGCCACCATATCTTACAGTTGAAGAAGCGGCCGAGCGGCTGGGGGTGGACTACAAAACGATCTACCGCCTGATCCGCAGCGGCGAGATTCCCGCCGGAAAAATCGGCCGCGTGTATCGTATTCTTGAAACCGATCTCGA